>VIKI01000073.1:7294-22225 GCA_008080595.1 Comamonadaceae bacterium | reverse complement strand
CCAGGGTGACTGGCAGGAAGCTCTTGACGTGCTGCACAGCACCAACAACTTCCCCGAGTTCACGGGTCGCATTTGCCCTGCCCCCTGCGAAGCGGCTTGTACCCTCAATGTCGATCAGTTGGCCGTGGGCATCAAGAGCATTGAGCACGCCATCATCGACCGCGCCTGGGAAAACGGCTGGGTCAAACCGCAACCCGCCAAGATCAAGACCGGTAAAAAAATCGCCGTGGTGGGCGCTGGCCCGGCGGGCATGGCCGCAGCCCAGCAACTGGCGCGGGCTGGCCATGAGGTGACGCTGTTTGAGAAAAATGACCGCGTCGGTGGTTTGCTGCGTTATGGCATCCCTGACTTCAAGCTGGAAAAATCGCACATTGACCGCCGGGTTGAGCAGCTCAAGGCTGAGGGGGTGACGATTCGTACCAGCGTCTTGGTCGGAGCCATGCCCAAAGGCAGCAAGGTCACCAACTGGGCCAAGGAAACCGTGTCCGCTGAGCAGCTCAACAAAGAGTTTGATGCCGTGCTGCTGACCGGCGGCTCCGAGCAAAGCCGTGACCTGCCCGTGCCTGGCCGTGACCTGGACGGCATCCACTTTGCCATGGAATTTTTGCCCCAGCAAAACAAGGTCAACGCCGGTGACAAGCTCAAAGCCCAGTTGCGGGCCGATGGCAAACACGTCATCGTGATCGGTGGCGGTGACACCGGCAGCGACTGTGTCGGTACTAGCAATCGCCATGGTGCGGCCAGCGTGACCCAGTTCGAAGTCATGCCGAAGCCACCCGTGGAAGAAAACCGCCCGCTGACCTGGCCGTACTGGCCGATGAAGCTGCGCACCAGCTCCAGTCATGACGAAGGTTGCGTGCGTGAATTTGCCATCTCCACCAAAGAATTCATCGGTGAAAAGGGCAAGGTCACTGGTCTCAAAACCGTTCACATCGAGTTCAAAGACGGCAAGATGGTGGAAATTGCCGGGACTGAAAAAGAATACAAAGCCGATCTGGTCTTGCTCGCCATGGGTTTTGTCAACCCTGTGGCCACCGTGCTCGAAGCCTTTGGCATTGACAAGGATGGCCGTGGCAATGCCAAGGCTTCAACTGACTTCACGGGCGGCTACGCCACCAATGTGGCCAAAGTGTTTGCCGCCGGTGACATGCGTCGCGGCCAGTCCCTGGTGGTCTGGGCCATCCGTGAGGGTCGTCAGGCTGCCCGTGCGGTGGATGAGTTTTTAATGGGATTCAGTGACCTGCCGCGTTGAGTAAAAGCGCCATCGCGTATGATCGAAGGGCCGGGTTAACCCCCGGTCTTTCTATTTATGGCCTCAAACTCTTCAAAATCCCTGGTTGAATTGAATCACCTTAGCTTCGGCTATGGGGATCGTCTGATTCTGGACGACGTGTCCTTGACCATCCCGCGCGGCAAGGTCACTGCCTTGATGGGCGCATCGGGGGGCGGTAAAACCACCATTTTGCGGCTGATTGGTGGCCAGGTGAAGGCGCAATCGGGTCAGATGCTGTTTGATGGCCAGGATGTCACACCCATGAGCCAAGCCGAGTTGTATGAAGCGCGGCGGCGCATGGGCATGTTGTTCCAGTTTGGGGCCTTGTTTGCGGATTTGAATGTGTATGAGAACGTGGCCTTTCCGCTGCGCGAACACACCAATTTGCCTGAAGTGCTGATACGTGATGTGGTGCTGATGAAGCTCAATGCAGTGGGTTTGCGCGGTGCACGCGACCTGATGCCCAGTGATTTAAGCGGTGGCATGGCCCGCCGTGTTGCGCTGGCCCGGGCCATCGTGCTGGATCCCGAGCTGGTGATGTACGACGAACCGTTTGCCGGGCTGGATCCAATTTCATTGGGTACTTCAGCACGGTTGATCCGCGAACTCAACGATGCCATGGGTCTGACCAGCATTTTTGTCTCGCATGATCTGGAGCAAACCTTGGCCATTGCCGACCAGGTCATCATTCTGGCTAACGGCAAAATTGCCTGCCAGGGTACGCCCGATGAAGTGCGTCACAGTACCGATCCGCTGGTCTACCAGTATGTACACGCCTTGCCGGAAGGTCCGGTGCATTTCCATTACCCAGGGCCAACGGTGGTACAGGATTTTGCAGCCGAGGTGACCGAATGAGTTGGTATCAACCCGCCTCCATCGGCTTGGCTGTGCGCCACCAGCTTGACCACATGGGCTTTGCCGCACGGCTGTTTGGGCGCTTGTGGGTGACGCTGGGCTATGCCCTCAAACGCAATGCGCTGGTGCGGGGTTTTGTGTTTGGCTTGCAGGGCTACTATGCGCTCAAGCGTTATGGTTCGGCCGAGGCGCTGGGCTTATTGGTGACCTTGAGCCTGGTGCGTGAATTGGGCCCGGTGGTGACGGCCTTGCTGTTCGCCGGGCGTGCCGGAACCTCGCTCACCGCTGAAATTGGCCTGATGAAGGCCGGTGAGCAAATCAGCGTGATGGAGATGATGGCGGTTGACCCGGTGCAGCGCGTGCTGGCGCCACGCTTTTGGGCGGGGATTTTCACCATGCCTTTGCTGGCGGCGGTGTTCAGCGCCATGGGGGTGATTGGTGGCTGGGTGGTGGGTGTGCTGATGATCGGTGTCGATGGTGGCGCATTCTGGAGCCAAATTCAAGGCGGTGTGGATATCTTCAAAGATCTGGGCAACGGCGTGGTCAAGAGCTTTGTGTTTGGTGTGGCGGTGACTTTCATTGCACTGCTGCAAGGCTACAACGCTCAGGCCACCCCTGAAGGTGTCGCCAAGGCCACCACCCGCACTGTGGTGATGGCTTCACTCACGGTGCTGGGTCTGGACTTCATCTTGACCGCCATGATGTTTACGATCTGATAAGGGAAAAGAAATGCAACGCTCAAAAATTGATGTCTGGGTGGGTCTGTTTGTGGTGATCGGCGCGGTTGCCATTTTGTTTTTGGCCTTGCAGTCAGCCAATTTGCTGAGCCTGAGTTTCCAAAAAACCTATTCGGTTGCTGCCAAGTTCGACAACATTGGTGGTCTCAAACCTAAGGCCGCTGTGAAAAGTGCTGGCGTGGTGGTCGGCCGGGTGGAAAACATTGTGTTTGACGACAAGTCGTTCCAAGCCAAAGTCACCATGGCATTGGAAAGCCGTTATCACTTTCCCAAAGACAGCTCGCTGAAAATCTTGACCAGCGGTTTGTTGGGCGATCAGTATCTGGGCATTGAGGCTGGCGCTGATGATAAAAATCTCACAGCAGGGGATGTGATTGCCAGTACACAATCGGCTGTGGTGCTGGAAAATCTGATCAGCCAGTTTTTGTACAGCAAGGCTGCTGATCCGGCTGCACCGAGTGCAAGCAACAACAATCAGGGACAACAATGATGCAAGGAATAAATTTGCGCCCCAGCTTTTGGCGGCGATTGGGTATGAGTGGTTTTTTGATGGCCTTGCTGGTCACAACGGGTTGCGCAAGCAGTCCCAATGCCAATCCGAAAGATCCGCTGGAGCCCTTCAATCGGGGCGTGTACCAGTTTAATGATGCGGTAGACCGGGCGGTGATCAAGCCCGTTGCCACGGTTTACAAAGAGGTGATGCCGCAGCCTGTGCGCACAGGGGTTGATAATTTTTTCAACAATTTGCAGGATGCCTGGTCAATTGTGAACAACGCCTTGCAATTCAAGGGTGAAGCGGCTGGCAACAGTCTGGTGCGTTTTGGGGTCAACACCTTTTGGGGTTTGGGGGGGGTGCTTGACATTGCGACCGAGATGCAGATTGAACGCAGTACCGAAGATTTTGGTCAAACACTGGGGTATTGGGGGGTTGGATCTGGTCCCTATCTGGTGTTGCCATTGTTGGGGCCGTCAACCGTGCGCGACACCGTTGCGTTGCCAGTGGATGCACAAGGTAATTTGCTCTCCAGGGTCAATGACGTGCCCGCTCGCAATTCAGCCACCGCCTTGAATCTGCTTGATCGCCGTGCGCGTTTGCTGAAGGCCAGTGACATGCTTGACGAAGTGGCACTTGATCCTTATACCTTTACCCGTGATGCGTTTTTGCAGCGTAGACGTAATCAGGTGTATGACGGCAATCCCCCGGACGAAGCCGAACCGGATGTGCAAGAACAACCGGCCAATTAGTCTTTTTGGAAAGCACTCAACATGAATCGTCGTTTTTTTAATCACGTTTTGTTGGCGATGGCCACAAGTCTGTCTTTGTCAATGGCTCCCGTTTGGGCGGCCGAGGAAGCGCCTGATGACTTGATCGAGCGTTTGACCAAAGAGGCACTTGACATCATTCAGACTGATAAAGCTGTGCAAGCCGGTGATGTGGCCCACCTGATTGTCCTGCTGGATGATAAGGTCATGCCCTATTTGAATTTCCAGCGCATGACCTCCTCTGCCGTGGGGCCAGGTTGGCGTCAAGCCACACCTGAGCAACGCAAACGCCTGGAGGCAGAATTCAAAACCCTGCTGGTCCGCACTTATGCCGGAGCCATCAGCCAGGCCAAAAACCTGACTTTCAGCATGAAACCCTTGCGTGCCTCGCCTGAAGACAAAGAGGTGATTGTGCGCACCGTGATCAAGGGGCGTGGTGACCCGATCCAGCTCGACTATCGGTTGGAAAAATCAGCCGATGGCGCAGCCGGTTGGAAAATTTTCAACCTTAATGTGCTGGGCGTTTGGCTGGTGGATACTTACCGCAGTCAATTTGCCCAGGAAATCAATGCCAAAGGGATTGATGGCCTGATTGCGACCCTGGCAGAGCGCAATAAAACCAACGCAGCCAAGGGCGACAAGCCAGTCAAAGGTTGATCATGCTGCAACTGCCGACCACGTTAATGCACCAAACGGCAAGCCACTGTTTGGCAGAATTGCTGCAAGCTGTGCGTGCCGAAGTGTCGGCCAATGTGACAGTGAATGCCGCTGGTCTGGAGCGTTTTGACTCCACGGCACTGGCTGTGTTGCTGGAGTTGCGGCGTATGGCGGTGTCACTTGGTAAAACCCTGACATTACAAGCCACCCCCCCCCGACTGGCCGACCTGGCGCGTTTGTATGGCATTGCCGAACTGCTGCAGGTCTAGATGCCCATGAGCGCAAGCGCAAACCCTCCCGCAATTTCTTTTCAGAACGTTTCCAAAACTTACCCCTCTCCTCGTAGCCCGAAGGGTGAGCAGTTTTTGGCTTTGGATGCGGTGAATCTGGAGATTCAGCCAGGTGAATTTTTTGGTTTGTTGGGCCCCAATGGCGCGGGCAAAACAACGCTGATCACCATTTTGGCCGGGCTGACCCGGGCCAGTTCTGGGCGAGCCAGTGTCATGGGCCATGATGTACAAACCGATTTTGCCGCCGCCCGCAGCGCTTTGGGGGTGGTGCCGCAAGAGCTGGTGTTTGACCCATTTTTCAATGTGCGCGAAGCGCTGGTATTCCAGTCGGGTTATTTTGGGGTGCGCCACAACGATGCCTGGATTGATGAGCTGTTGGAAAGCCTGGGGCTGACCGACAAGGCCCATGCCAACATGCGAGCCTTGTCCGGCGGCATGAAACGCCGCGTGCTGGTGGGGCTGGCTTTGGTGCACAAACCGCCGGTCATCGTGCTGGATGAGCCTACCGCCGGGGTCGATGTGGAATTGCGCCAAACGCTGTGGCATTTCATTGCCAAGCTCAACAAACAAGGCCACACCGTGCTCTTGACCACCCATTACCTGGAAGAGGCCGAGGCCTTGTGTGGCCGCATTGCCATGCTCAAAACCGGCAAAGTGGTGGCGCTGGACAGCACCAGTGCCCTGCTCAGTTCGGCCTCTGGCAATGTCTTGCGTTGTACGGTCGATGGCGATTTGCCCGCTGACTTGGCCGCCAAAGCGCGTGTCACCGGACGGGTGGTGCAGTTGCCTGCAGTGGATGCCTTGGCCGTGGAGCACTACCTGACACAGATTCGCCAGGCGGGCCTGACCGTGCGCGACATTGAAATCCGTCGCCCAGACCTGGAAGACGTGTTCTTGCAGGTGATGAACCAGCATCATGCGGCACGAGATGATCGGAGTACGACATGACCGGCTGGCAAATGCTGCTTTACAAGGAAGTGCTGCGCTTTGTACGGGTGGCGGCGCAAACCATCACCGGGCCGATTTTGACCGCCATGCTGTACTTGCTGGTGTTTGGTCAGGCGCTGGAATCCCATGTCAAGGTGTATGACGATGTCAGCTACACCGCTTTTCTGGTGCCCGGCCTGGCCATGATGAGCTTGCTGCAAAATGCCTTTGCCAACAGCTCGTCATCTTTGATCGCCAGCAAGGTCATGGGCAACCTGGTGTTCTTGCTGCTGACCCCCTTGTCGGCCTGGCACTGGTTCGTGGCCTATGTGGGGGCGGCCATTGTGCGTGGGCTGGTGGTGGGCTTGGGGGTGCTGGCGGTGTCGCTGCTGTTTGCCGTACCGCCCCTGGCGCAACCGCTGTGGGCGGTCACATTTGCCTTGCTGGGTGCCGCTCTGATGGGGGCCTTGGGTGTGGTGGCAGGCTTGTGGTCTGAAAAGTTTGACCAGATGGCGGCTTTCCAGAATTTTGTGGTGATGCCCATGACCTTTCTGAGTGGTGTGTTTTACTCCATTCACTCTTTGCCGCCGTTCTGGCAGACCGTGAGCCATGTGAATCCGTTTTTCTACATGATTGACGGCTTTCGTTATGGCTTTTTTGGGGCCAGTGACATTTCGCCCTGGTTCAGCTTGGGCGTTGTGGCCAGTGCCACCGTGGCGGTGGGGCTGTGGGCTTATGTCTTGCTGCGCAATGGGTACAAAATTCGTTCCTGATGACTTTTGAAGTGTTTTATGACTGCTGATCAAATCAAACAACTGATTGCCGCCAATCTGGCATGTGACTACATCACCCTGGAAGGTGATGGCCGCCACTGGTACACCACCGTGGTGTCTGCCGAATTTGAGGGCAAGCGTGCCATTGCGCGCCACCAGCGGGTCTATGCCACGTTGGGTGACAAGATGAAAACCGATGAAATTCATGCCTTGTCGATCAAAGCCTTTACGCCAGCCGAGTGGGCCGCACAACCGGTCTGACGCATGGACAAGTTATTGATTCGTGGCGGTGCCACGTTGCACGGCACGGTGGCCATTTCAGGGGCCAAAAATGCAGCTTTACCGGAGCTGTGCGCCGCCTTGCTGACCCCGGAGCCGGTTACTTTGCACAATGTGCCACGCCTGCAAGACGTGGCCACCATGCGCAAGTTGCTCGATCACATGGGCGTGCAAACCCAGACCCATGGCGAGCGCGGCGGCATGAGCCTGTGTGCTCCCGATACGCTCAACCCTGAAGCCCCTTACGAACTGGTCAAAACCATGCGGGCCTCGGTGCTGGTGCTGGGGCCACTGCTGGCGCGTTTTGGCCGTGCCAAGGTCTCGCTGCCGGGGGGCTGTGCCATCGGTTCACGCCCTGTAGATCAGCACATCAAAGGCTTGTGTGCCATGGGCGCGGAAATCACGGTGGAACATGGTTACATGGTGGCCAGGCTGCCCGCAGGCCGAACCCGGCTCAAGGGCGCACGGATTGCCACCGACATGGTGACGGTCACCGGCACCGAAAATTTTTTGATGGCTGCCGCCCTGGCCGAGGGCGAAACCATTCTGGAAAATGCCGCCCAGGAGCCTGAGATTCCTGATCTGGCCGAAATGCTGATCAAAATGGGCGCCCGTATTGAGGGCCATGGCAGCAGCCGCATCCGTATTCAGGGGGTAGAAGCCTTGCACGGTTGCACCCACCAAGTGGTGGCAGATCGCATTGAGACCGGCACATTTTTGTGCGCCGTGGCCGCTGCTGGCGGTGATGTGCTGGTGCAGCATGGGCGCATTGACCACCTGGAAGCGGTGGTGGAAAAATTGCGTGATGCCGGGGTGAGCGTGAGCGCTGTGCCTGAGGGCATTCGGGTGCAATCCCCAGGCGCGGGCCAGTTGAAGGCGCAAAGTTTTCGCACCACCGAATACCCGGGTTTCCCGACCGACATGCAGGCTCAGTTCATGGCGCTGAATGCGGTGGCGCAAGGCACATCCAAGGTGACCGAAACCATTTTTGAGAACCGTTTCATGCACGTCAACGAACTGGTGCGCCTGGGGGCCAACATCCAGATCGACGGCAAAGTCTCGCTGGTCTCGGGGGTGCCGCAGTTGTCGGGAGCGACCGTGATGGCGACCGATTTGCGTGCCTCGGCCAGCCTGGTGATTGCCGGACTGGTAGCGGAGGGCGAGACGCTGGTGGATCGTATTTACCACCTGGATCGCGGCTATGACCAAATGGAAGCCAAGCTGCGTGCTTTGGGGGCAGACATTGAACGTGTGAAGTGATTCGCAAGGTCTGCATTGTTATGAAATTAATAGCGCCTTGCGCATGATAGATAAGGGCTAGAGGCCAAAATGATCACTATTGCACTGTCCAAAGGGCGTATTTTTGAAGAAACCTTGCCGCTGCTCAAAGCCGCCGGCATTGAGGTGCTGGAAGACCCGGAAAAATCCCGCAAACTGATTTTGACCACCAACCAGCCCGATGTGCGCGTGTTGGTGGTGCGCGCCACCGATGTGCCCACCTACGTGCAGTACGGCGGGGCCGACATGGGCATCACCGGCAAAGACACACTGTTGGAGCACGGTAGCCAGGGCCTGTACCAGCCGCTCGATTTACAAATCGCCAAATGCCGCATCAGCGTGGCGGTGCGCTCGGATGTTGACTACGCCAACATGGTCAAAAAAGGCTCACGTCTGACGGTCGCCACCAAATACGTGGCAATTTCAAGGGAGTTTTTTGCCACCAAAGGTGTGCATGTGGACCTGATCAAGCTCTACGGCAGCATGGAACTCGCACCGCTGGTCGGTATGGCCGATGCCATCGTCGATCTGGTTTCCACCGGCAACACCCTCAAGGCCAACCACTTGGTCGAGGTCGAGCACATCATGGACATCAGCTCGCGCCTGGTGGTGAATCAGGCCGCACTGAAACTCAAACAAGCCCCGATTCGCCGCATCATGGATGCGTTTGAGTCGGCGCTGGGGTGAGCACAGTGAGTTGAAATACAAGCGACCGGACTGGCCGCACAGGGATCTATTTTTCGTCGAGTGACAATGTAAAAACTAACTTTATAAGGGTGTTAAGAAGTATGAAAAGAACAGTTGTCTCGGTAGTCAGTCTTCTTCTGGTGGCATGCGGTGGAGGCGGTGGTGGTGGCACCAGCGGAAGTGGGGGTATCAGCACCAGCACTGGAACCGGCACCAGCACCATCAACAGTAGTCCGGCAACCTCAACCAGTACGTTTGCGGCTTCTGCCACGCTGGCCAATCTCTGTGTTACGCCGCGCTCGAACACGGCTGACCAGCAGGGAACTGTGGCTGATGAAAAAGCTTATTTGCGTTCTTTCGTCGATGAGACTTACCTTTGGTACAAAGACGTGCCGAGTAATTTGGTTGATGCCAACTACGCCACTGCGCAGGCTTATTTTGATGTTTTAAAAACCACGGCAAAAACTGCCTCGGGTGCCTTGGTTGACCAGTTTCACTGGTCTCAAACCACAGCTTCATGGAACGCAGCTGCCTCCGGCATTTCAGAGGACTATGGTATTCGGTGGGCAGAGCAGGCCAGTGTGCCACCCCGTAACTGGATTGTGATTGAGGTTGCGCCTGGATCATCCGCCGCTTTGGCCGGTGTCAAGCGTGGCGACAAGCTTACTTCTGTCGATGGTGTTGATTTTATTTATGACAACACCCAGGTGGGCAAAAACACTTTTAATCAGGGCTTGTTTCCAGTGGCCGTGGCCCCGCATAAATTCGGCTTCAACGGAAATGCAGAAATCAGTCTGACTCCGGCAACCTACCTGGCCGCGACGGTTCAAAAAGTTCAGACCATCAATACGCCGAATGGACTTGTTGGGTATTTTGTCTTTGACGATCATTTAGCCAAGTCAGAGGCCGAGTTGATTGCGGCCATCAACCAACTCAAAGCTGCCAATGTCAGTGACTTGATCATTGACATGCGCTACAACGGTGGTGGCCTGTTGCGCATTTCCAGTCAACTGGCCTATATGGTTGCCGGCCCCACCGCAACCAATGGAAAAATTTTTGAGCAATTGACCTACAACGACAAGTTGATAGCAAAAAACATGCCGTTCCCGTTTTATTCGGTGGGCACGACCCAAGCGCTGCCGTATCTGGGGCTGAACCACGTCACCATTTTGACCTCCCGCGCCACCGCCTCCGCCAGCGAATCGGTGATCAATAGCCTGCGGGGTATTGATGTGGTTGTCGATACCATCGGCGGTACCACCCGCGGCAAACCCTATGGGTTTGTGCCTCAAGACAACTGTGGTTATACCTACTTTGCGATCCAATTCAAAGGCGTGAACAACAAAGGCTATGGCGATTACTCGGATGGTTTCGCGCCGACCTGCAATGCACCCGATGATTTCACCCGTGCGAGGGGTGACATAGCTGAAACCATGTTGGCCACGGCTTTGAGCTATCGGCAAACCAAGGTCTGTCCAGCTGTTGCGGCTGTACCCCAAGCGGTCTTGCGTGAAAGTAGTCTGGACTTCAAAATGGTTCGACCTGCCTCGCAAGAAATGCGCATTCTTATCGATTTACCACGCTTATGAATGCCACAGCCAGATACGTCATTCTCGTCATCTGTGCGACCTTGTCGGCCTGTCAGATGACCTCCGCGCAAATGGCCAGAGCGGCCGTGCTGATCAACCCGGGGGCTGAAGTCAGGCTGGAGATCAGTCAGACCATCATGACCATGACGGGTTTTTCCAGTGTGGCATTGGCTGACCAAGACCTCACGCGAAGCAGCGAACTGGTGATCGAAAGAAAGCACCAGAAGACGGCCAACGGGGAGTTGATTCAGGGGCGAGACCTGGAGCCGCCCCAGCGCTTTCAATTGGTCACGCAGCATGGGCAATGCTGGCTGGTTCATCAAAGCAGCGGGCAGCGCACGCTACTGAAAAAAGCACAATGCCGTGCGGATGACACGGCTGGATAGTTGAATTGGCTGTAAACCTTGATTTGAATGCGACCGCATCCAACTTCCAAATAGCGTGCAACACTTCACTGAGTTGAACAAAACCTGAACACCGACCATGAATTTCATAGCTACTCCTGCACGTCTATCAACGGCTAGCAGCACATTTGATGCTGAATTCAAGGCACGTTTACATTGGTCAGCGGACACCGACGCAGGTATTGAGCAGCGCGTGGCCGACATTCTGGCGGATGTGCAACAACGTGGTGATGCTGCCGTGCTCGACTACACCGCCCGTTTTGACGGCCTGAGTGTCGGCACAGTAGCCGAGCTGGAACTGACCCAGGCCGAGTTGAAAGCGGCGTTTGATGCTTTGCCGAGCGTGCAGCGTCATGCACTGGAATTTGCTGCCCAACGTGTGCGCAGCTACCACGAGGCACAAAAGAAGGCCAGCGGTCAGAGCTGGAGTTACCGGGATGTAGACGGCACGCTGTTGGGCCAAAAAGTCACGCCGCTGGATCGCGTCGGCATTTACGTGCCCGGCGGCAAGGCGGCTTACCCCAGTAGCGTGTTGATGAACGCCATCCCGGCCCATGTGGCCGGTGTTGGCGAGATCATCATGGTGGTGCCCACGCCCAAGGGCGAAAAAAACATGCTGGTGCTGGCGGCGGCATATGTGGCGGGTGTGACCCGCGCTTTCACCATTGGCGGTGCACAAGCGGTGGCGGCACTGGCCTACGGCACGGCCACCGTGCCCAAGGTCGACAAGATCACCGGCCCCGGCAACGCCTACGTGGCCAGTGCCAAAAAGCGCGTGTTTGGCGTGGTCGGCATCGACATGATTGCCGGGCCCAGCGAAATTCTGGTGCTGGCCGACGGCAGCACGCCGCCGGACTGGGTGGCGATGGATTTGTTCAGCCAAGCCGAGCACGATGAGTTGGCGCAAAGCATATTGCTGTGCCCCGATGCCGCGTACCTCGACCAGGTGCAGGCCAGCATCAATAAGCTGCTGCCCGAGATGCCGCGCCGCGAGATCATCGCCAAATCGCTCAATGACCGTGGAGCCCTGATTTTGACTCGCAGCATGGAAGAGGCCTGTGACATCAGCAACCAGATTGCGCCCGAGCACCTGGAAGTTTCCAGCCGTGACGCGCATCTTTGGGAACCCTTGCTCAGGCATGCCGGAGCCATCTTTTTGGGCGCGTTCACCAGCGAGAGCCTGGGCGACTACTGCGCCGGCCCCAACCACGTGTTGCCGACCAGCGGCACGGCGCGCTTCAGCTCCCCACTGGGTGTCTACGACTTCCAGAAGCGCAGCAGCCTGATCGAGGTCAGCGAAGCCGGTGCCCAGACACTGGGCCAAATCGCCTCGGTGCTGGCCCACGGCGAAGGCCTGCAAGCCCATGCGCGGGCGGCTGAGATGCGGCTGAAATAACTTTTTTGGGAATCCATTGTGAAGAGCGCACCACAGACCTCCCAGGTTCAAAACCTGATGACCCAGCGTATTCGCCCGGATGTACAAGCCATGCATGCCTATGTGGTGCAGGACTCCACCGGCATGGTCAAGCTCGATGCCATGGAGAACCCGCACCGCTTGTCGCCTGAGCTGCAAGCCCAACTGGGCCAACGTCTGGGCGCGGTGGCGCTGAACCGATACCCGGCTGGCCGCATCAACGATTTGCGCCGCGCCCTGGCCAACCACACCGACATGCCTGCGGGTTACGAGCTGATCCTGGGCAATGGCTCGGACGAGCTGATCAGCCTGCTGGCACTGGCCTGCGCTGTGTCTGCCGGCTCACAGAAAGCCTGTGTGCTGGCTCCGGTGCCAGGCTTTGTGATGTACGCCATGAGCGCCCAATTGCAGGGGCTGGACTTCTGCGGTGTGCCTTTGACGACCAACTTTGAGCTGGATGTGTCCGCCATGCAGGCCGCCATTGCCGAACGCAAGCCGGCCATCACCTACCTGGCCTACCCGAACAACCCGACGGCGAATTTGTGGGGCGATGAGGCGATGGAAACCGTCATCCACGCCGCAGGTGAGGTCGGTGGTCTGGTGGTGATTGACGAGGCTTACCAGCCCTTTGCCGCCAAAAGCTATCTGGATCGGCTGACCCGCCACCCGCATGTGCTGCTGCTGCGCACCCTCAGCAAATTTGGTCTGGCCGGCATCCGCCTGGGTTACCTGATGGGGCCGCAAGCGCTGATCGCCCAGATCGACAAGGTGCGCCCGCCCTACAACGTGAGTGTGCTGAATTGTGAGGCCGCGCTATTTGCGCTTGAACATCAAGAGGTTTTTGAAGCTCAAACCCTTGATATATGTGTGCAACGCGCTCATATTTTTGAAGCATTGACCCAATTGCCACACGTTCAGGCCTACCCCAGTGAAGCGAATATGCTGCTGCTGCGTGTGCCGGATGCGCAAAAAACCTTTGACGGCATGGCGGCGCGGGGGGTGCTGGTGAAGAACGTTTCTAAAATGCACCCACTGCTGGCTCAGTGCCTGCGCCTGACGGTGGGCACGGCTGAAGAAAACCACCTGATGTTGACCGCTTTGGAAGCTTCCCTATGACAAATTTTGCGTTGACCCACGGCCGAGGTGATTCGCAACACGGCTGAGACCAACATCACGGTACGCCTGAACCTGGATGGCACAGGCCAGTCGCGCCTGCACACCGGCATTGGTTTTCTGGACCACATGCTTGATCAGATTGCCCGCCACGGCCTGATTGACCTGGATGTGGATGCCGAAGGCGACCTGCACATTGATGGCCACCACACCGTGGAAGATGTCGGCATCACGTTGGGCCAGGCGGTGTTGCAGGCAGTGGGCGACAAAAAAGGCATTCGCCGCTATGGTCACGCTTATGTGCCGCTGGATGAAGCCCTGAGCCGGGTGGTGATTGATTTTTCGGGCCGCCCGGGCCTGGTGATGGATGTGCCGTTCACCAGCGGCATGATTGGCACGTTAGACACCCAGTTGGTGCACGAATTTTTCCAGGGCTTTGTCAACCACGCCCAGGTGACCCTGCACATTGACAACCTCAAAGGCAGCAATGCCCACCACCAGGCCGAGAGTGTGTTCAAGGCTTTTGCCCGCGCCCTGCGTGCGGCACTGGAGTTTGACCTGCGTGCCCTGGGGCAAATCCCTTCAACCAAGGGTTCCTTGTAGTTTTAACCATAAAATGGGCTTCTGGCCATTGAATTGATTGCGCAAGCAGCTATGAATTTAAAAGCAAATAGTGGGTCTGGCAAAACCGTTGCCGTGGTCGACTACGGTATGGGCAACCTGCGCTCGGTCTCGCAAGCGGTGCAAGCCGCGGCAGCGGGGACGGGCTTTCAAGTGCTCATCACGCAAGACCCTGAGGTGGTACGCCGCGCCGAGCGGGTGGTATTGCCCGGTCAGGGGGCCATGCCGGACTGCATGCGCGAGTTGCGCGAGTCGGGTTTGCAGGCCTCGGTGCTGGAAGCTGCGGCCAGCAAACCCTTGTTTGGCGTGTGTGTCGGCATGCAGATGCTGCTGGATCACAGCTCTGAGGGCAACACCCCCGGCCTGGGACTGATCCATGGCGAAGTCATCAAGTTCGACTTGGCCGGACAGATTCAGGCCGATGGCAGCCGCTACAAAGTGCCGCAAATGGGTTGGAACCAGGTCTGGCGTGCCAACCACGGCGGAGCACCCCACCCGGTGTGGGGTGATGTGCCCGATGGCAGTTATTTTTATTTTGTGCACAGTTTTTATGCCAAACCGTCGGATGCACGCCACAGCGTAGGGGAAACCGATTACGGTCAACGCTTTTCCAGTGCCATTGCACGTGATAATATTTTTGCTACCCAATTTCACCCTGAAAAAAGTTCTGAACACGGCTTGAGCCTTTACCGCAACTTCCTCCACTGGAATCCCTGATTCAGTTCGCTCACCTGATGTGCCGCGCCCCCGCCCTAGCATCTTCCCTTCTCT
>VIKI01000073.1:0-7276 GCA_008080595.1 Comamonadaceae bacterium | reverse complement strand
CCTTCTCTACCAGCCCGCAATGTGTCGGGCTGCTGGTCTGTAGTTGTCTGACGATTTTTTTCTTACCACCCTCTAGCTTCGAGCATCATGCTTTTAATTCCTGCGATCGATCTTAAAGATGGCCATTGCGTGCGCCTGCAACAAGGCGACATGAAACTCTCCACCACCTTCAGCGAAGAGCCTGCCGTGATGGCCCGTAGCTGGGTGGACAAGGGTGCGCGGCGCGTGCACTTGGTGGATTTGAATGGGGCTTTTGCCGGACACCCGAAAAATGAAGCCGCCATTCGCAAGATTCTGAAAGACATTGGCAGTGAGGTCGATGTGCAGCTTGGCGGCGGAATTCGTGACCTCGACACCATTGAACGCTATCTGGATGCTGGCCTGCGCTACGTCATCATTGGCACAGCGGCGGTGCGCAACCCCGGCTTCCTGCAAGATGCCTGCACCGCCTTTGGCGGCCACATCATCGTTGGCCTGGATGCCAAAGACGGCAAGGTCGCCACCGACGGCTGGAGCAAGCTCACCAAACACGATGTGGTTGACCTGGGCAAGAAGTTTGAAGACTTTGGTGTCGAATCCATCATCTACACCGACATTGGCCGCGACGGCATGCTCACCGGCATCAACGTGGAGGCCACGGTGCGCCTAGCACAGGCTTTGACCATTCCGGTGATCGCCTCGGGCGGCCTTTCCAACATGGCCGACATTGAGGCTCTGTGTGGCGTGGAAGATGAAGGTGTGGAAGGTGTGATCTGTGGCCGTGCCATCTACAGTGGCGATCTGGATTTTGAAGCGGCGCAGGCGCGTGCAGACGAGTTGAACGGCTGATGCTGGCCAAACGCATCATCCCCTGCCTGGACGTGACCGGTGGTCGCGTGGTTAAAGGTGTCAATTTTGTCGAGCTGCGCGATGCCGGTGACCCGGTGGAAATTGCCGCACGCTACAACGAGCAAGGAGCCGACGAGCTCACTTTTCTGGACATTACCGCCACCAGCGATGGCCGTGATCTGATTCTTCACATCATCGAGGCGGTGGCCAGCCAGGTGTTCATACCGCTCACCGTGGGGGGGGGCGTGCGCAGCGTGCAGGATGTACGTCGTTTGCTCAATGCCGGGGCCGACAAGGTGAGTTTTAATTCGGCCGCATTGTCCAATCCGCAAGTGATTGTCGATGCGTCCTCCAAATTTGGTGCGCAGGCCATTGTGGTGGCGATTGATGCCAAACGCCGTCAAGGTGCGGATCTTGAACGACTCGATGCCCAAGGCCAGCCGCTGGGCGCAGGCTGGGATGTCTACAGCCATGGCGGGCGCAAAAACACCGGCCTGGATGCAGTGACCTGGGCGCGGCAGATGGCCGACTGTGGTGCTGGCGAGATTTTGCTCACCAGCATGGATCGTGATGGCACCAAGGCGGGTTTTGACCTGGAATTGACCCGCGCCGTGAGTGATGCGCTGAGTGTGCCGGTGATCGCGTCTGGCGGTGTCGGTAACCTCGACCATCTGGCCGATGGCATTCAACTGGGCCGGGCCGATGCGGTGCTAGCCGCCAGCATCTTCCACTACGGAGAATTTACCGTGGCGCAGGCCAAGGCCCGTATGGCCGAACGCGGGATTCCTGTCAGGCTTTAAATTTTAGATTTTTAGGCCTCTAGCCCTTATGCATAGTGCGTAAGAAGCTATTTTATTTATAGCACACATCCTTCCTCACGAGATCTATGAACTGGTTAGACACCCTCAAATGGGACGAACAAGGCCTGATTCCGGCCATTGCACAAGAGCAGGGCAGCAACGATGTGCTGATGATGGCCTGGATGAACCGGGAAGCGCTGGAGAAAACGGCCGAACTCGGGCGTGCCGTGTATTTCAGCCGTTCCCGCAACAAGCTCTGGTTCAAAGGCGAAGAATCCGGCCATGTACAAACCGTGCATGAAATCCGTGTCGACTGTGATGCCGATGTGATTTTGCTCAAGGTCACGCAAACCGGCCACACGCCGGGTCTGGCTTGTCACACCGGTCGACACAGTTGTTTTTACCGGGTGTATGACAATGGCGGCTGGCAAACCGTTGATCCGGTGTTGAAAGACCCACAAACCATCTACAAAAGCTGATGAGCACTGAACAAAATTCCGCCGATGCCCTGGCCGCCCTGGCTGCGGTGATTGAGTCGCGTCTGCCGGCCCACGGTGGCAACCCCGAGGCGAGTTATGTGGCACGCCTGCTGCACAAGGGGCCGGATGCGTTTTTGAAAAAAATTGGTGAGGAAGCCACCGAGGTGGTGATGGCCGCCAAAGATGTTGACCACGGCGGTGACAAGACCAAAGTGGTCTACGAGGTGGCTGATTTGTGGTTTCACAGCATGATTGCGCTGGCCCACTATGGCTTGAGCCCGGCCGATGTGATTGCCGAGCTGCAACGCCGGGTCGGCCAGAGCGGGCTGGAAGAAAAAGCCTTGCGCAAGGTGAAAGCGCGTGAGGCACAAGCCGCGTCCGATGCTTCTACCTAGGAATCTACATGACACAAGACTTCGACAAAACCACGCTCGAATCCGGGCCGCTGGATGTTCAGACCCTCAACGGCCTGAACGCCTGGGGCACGGTGAGTTATGTCTTGCATTTGATTGTGGCCGTGGCCGCCATCATTCCAGGGGCCCAGGCTGGCCCGGTATTGTTGATCGTGGCGCTGGTGATTGACCTGGTCAAGCGCGGTGATGCGGTGGGCACCTGGCATGCCTCGCACTTTCGCTGGCGCATTCGCACGGTGATCATTGCCGCATTGCTTTACGCCGTGACCGCGCCGCTGTGGCTGTTGTTGTTTTTGCCTGGCTGGCTGGCCTGGTTGGGCATATCGATCTGGTTTTTGTACCGTATCGTGACCGGTATGGTGCGTTTGAACAAAGGGCTTCCCATGGAGATGTCAGCATGAGCGCACCGCACGAATACACCGACCCGAATTGCCTGTTTTGCAAAATTGTGGCGGGTCAGATTCCCTCCAAGAAGGTGTATGAAGATGAAGACTTTTATGCGTTTCATGACATTCACCCTTCGGCTCCGGTGCATTTTCTGATCGTCCCCAAGCTACACATTGCCTCAATGGCCTTGGTCACGGTTGAGCATGCGCCCATGCTGGGCCGCATGATGGCGCTGATTCCCCCATTGGCCTTGCAAGAAGGCTGTCGCCCTTATCCTGAGGGCGGTTTCAGGCTGGTGGTCAACACCGGTGCGGATGGTGCACAAGATATTCATCACCTGCACCTGCATGTGATGGGCGGGCCGCGGCCCTGGTTGCGAGGTTAATTTCCGCATTGATGGCTGGCATCTCAGGCCTGCCCCTAAAATTCAACGATTCGTTAGGAGATAACTATGGGTTCTTTTTCAATTTGGCACTGGTTGATTGTTCTGTTGATCGTCATCATGGTGTTTGGCACCAAAAAGCTCAAAAACCTGATCGACGTGGAAGCCAAGCAAAAATCCTGATGACCGTTTGTGCAGGCGTGAAGGTGGGTCATGATTGATCTGGGGCTTTCCAAAATGGTGATGATTGGCGCAGTGGCGCTGATCGTGATTGGTCCTGAAAAATTGCCGACAGTGGCCCGCACTGTGGGCAACTGGATCGGCAAGGCGCAGCGCTATGTGAGTGATGTGAAGGCCGAAGTCAGCCGCTCCATGGAGCTGGAAGAGCTCAAGAAAATGAAAAGTACGGTGGAGGACGCGGCCAAAGATGTCAGCCAATCCATCCATACCAGCTCACAGGATTTTGAAAAATCCTGGGCAGAGGCCACCAACCTGGCTTCTGAGAGTTCGTCAGAGGCCAGCTTGTCTTTGTCTGAAACTGTGCCCGAATACCGCCACCCGAAGAAAAACTGGCGCTTGAAACAAGGTGCTACGCCCAATTGGTACAAAGCCCGTGCGGGTGTGCGTACCCGGGCATTGTCAGGCGCCGCCCGTGTGGCGCGTTATGTTTGTCCCCCACTTGGTGGAGTTGCGAGACCGTTTGGTGAAAGCCGTCATGGCGGTGGCCGTGGTTGCCATTGTTCTGGGCATCTACCCCGGCCCGGCGGCTCTGTATGACCTGATGGCCGCCCCCTTGGTGGCGAACCTGCCCAAAGGGGCCACGATGATTGCCACCTCGGTGATTTCACCGTTCATGGTGCCGCTGAAGGTGTTGCTGATGGCGGCCTTCATGATCGCCTTGCCGGTGGTGCTTTACCAACTGTGGGCCTTTGTGGCACCCGGTTTGTACTCGCACGAGAAAAAATTGGTGTTTCCCCTGGTGGTGTCGAGCACGCTGCTGTTTTTTGTGGGTGTGGCGTTTTGCTATTTCTTTGTGTTTGGCCGGGTGTTTGCGTTCATCCAGAGTTTTGCTCCGGCGAGCATCACCGCCTCGCCTGACATTGAGGCTTATCTGAGTTTTGTGCTGTCGATGTTTCTGGCCTTTGGCATGGCTTTTGAAGTGCCGGTGGTGGTGGTGGTGCTGGCTCGCATGGGCATTTTCAGCATCGAAAAACTCAAAGAGTTTCGTGGTTATTTTGTGGTGCTGGCGTTCATCATTGCCGCCATCGTGACACCGCCTGATGTGGTCTCACAACTGGCTTTGGCCATCCCGATGGTGCTTTTGTATGAGATCGGCATTTGGGCTGCGCAAATCTTTATCCGCCATACCAAAGCGCCTGAAGTTGCCGATGAGGCTTCGTGATTTTTATCAAATAGGCCTCTAGAGCTTATAAAACAAGCGCAAGCAGCTATTAAATTAATAGTAATCTGATTATTGTTCTTGAGGTCTGGGTTTGGGTCTGATGCCGGGAGTCACCTGCAATTGGGTTTTGCCGCTGGCACGCTGAACTTCAAAGGCTGCATCTTTGCCGGGTTTAAGTGAGGCCACTTGGGTTAGCAGCTCGGCCACGTTGTGAATTTCTTTTCCTGCCACGCCGGTGACCACGTCGCCCGGTCGCATGCCGGCTTTGGCTGCCGGGCCATTTTGCAAGACACCGGTGATGATCACGCCTTGCCGGGCATCGACACCAAATGTTTGCGCCAGCTCAGGGCTGAGTTCATTGGGCTCCACGCCAATCCAGCCGCGGGTGACCTGGCCGTCTTTCACAATGCCTTCCAACACCAGTTTGGCGGTGGATACCGGAATGGCAAAACCAATGCCCATGCTGCCACCCGAGCGGGAGTAAATCGCGGTGTTGATTCCCAACAGGTTGCCATTGGTATCGACCAATGCACCGCCTGAGTTGCCGGGGTTGATGGCCGCATCGGTCTGGATGAAATTCTCAAACGTGTTGATGCCGAGCTGGTTGCGCCCGAGTGCACTGACAATGCCACTGGTCACGGTTTGTCCAACACCAAACGGGTTACCAATGGCCAGCACCTGGTCTCCCACCTGCAAACTGTCTGAGTTGCCAAGCACGATCACCGGCAGGCGATCCAGGTCAATTTTCAGCACCGCCAAGTCGGCATCCGGGTCGGTACCAATCACTTTGGCGCGGGCGTGGCGGCTGTCGTTGAGGATCACTTCAATCTCGTCGGCGCTTTCCACCACATGGTTGTTGGTCAGGATGTAACCATCCGGGCTGACGATCACACCGCTGCCCAAACCTACCTGGGGCTGGTTTTGTTGCTCACCAAAAAAGAACCTGAACCAGGGGTCTGCTCCATGCGGGTTTTGGCGCGCATTCTGGCTGGTGTTGATGCTGACGACCGCCTGTGATGATTTTTGCGCTGCCAGACGGAAGCTTCCCGCTGGCACGCTGGCATCGGGGCTGGCAGGTGCTTCCAGCACAGCAACCTGGCCCGAGCGCCCAGCACGCAAGTCCAGCCATTGGGGTTTTAATGTGCCGACCACAAAATAAGCAGCCAGCAGCACGGTGACGGATTGGGAAAACAGCAACCAAAAACGTTTCATGGACAATGCCAAAAATGGCCCGGTAAGGGTAAAAAAATCTACAAGACAATAAATTGTAGGTGTCGGATCAAATTTCAATGCCCAAGTTCACCATCACGATCCATGCGCAGCCTTTGGCTCCCGGTAAGCCCGCTGTGGGTGCGCCGTGTAATGGTTGCGGTGTGTGTTGCTTGATGGAGCCTTGCCCCTTGGGCGTGGTGTTGTCGGGGCGACGAGTCGGGGCCTGTGAAGCCTTGTGCTGGGATGAGGCAAATCACCTTTACCGCTGCGGGGCCATCACTGAACCGCTGCCGGTGTTGCAAAAGGTTTTGCACCCAAGATTGCATTGGGCGGCATTCCTACTGGCTTGGGGGTTGCAACGCCTGGCACATCGTTGGGTCGCTGCGGGTGTGGGCTGCGACTGTGATGTGCAGGTGGCTGACTTATGATACTTTTTTGTTCCTTGAAATGCCCCCCTTTATGACAGATAGAACTGAATTGTTGGCAGCGTTTGACACGCTGTTGCAACCGGAGCGGTTTCGCGACTACGGCCCCAATGGCTTGCAGGTGGAGGGGCGTTGCGGCGTGAAAAAAATCGTCTCGGGTGTGACCGCCAGCCGCGCCTTGATTGAGGCTGCCATCGAAGCCCAGGCTGACGCGATTTTTGTTCATCACGGCCTGTTCTGGCGTGGCCAAGACGGGCGAGTCACCGGCTGGATGAAGCAGCGTCTGGCCTTGTTGCTGGCCCATGACATCAATTTGTTCGCCTACCATTTGCCGCTGGATGCGCACCCTGAGCTGGGCAATAACGCACAGCTGGGCCGCCAACTCGGGCTGGTGGGGGCTTCGTGTTTTGGCGAGCAAGAGTTGGGCTGTTTGGGCAGTCGCTCAGATGGCACGTCGTTTGCCAGCGCCCAAGCCTTGGCAGATCATGTTTCTTCTGTGCTAAAAAGGCCTGTGACGCTTGTCCATAAAGCGCAAAAAGCTATAAAAAATATAGCATGGTGCAGCGGTGGTGCACAAGGGTATTTTGAGGCAGCGATTGCTGCCGGGGCCGATGCGTTCATCACCGGGGAACTGTCCGAACCACAGGCGCACTACGCACGCGAGTGTGGTGTGGCTTTTATTGCGTGTGGTCACCATGCCAGTGAGCGTTATGGTGCGCCAGCGGTGGCTGCACATGTGGCCGCGCAATGTGGCCTGGAGCATGAATTTATCGACATTGACAATCCGGCCTGACATGACTGAATCGCACACACACCAAGCTTTGCCGATTGCCATCACCATGGGGGATGGTGCCGGCATCGGCCCCGAGATCATTGTCAAAGCTTTTCAAGATGCGCCACAAGACTGCCTGGGCTGTTTTGTCGTCGGTGATGTGGCCACCCTGAGGC
>VIKI01000300.1 GCA_008080595.1 Comamonadaceae bacterium | reverse complement strand
GCCAGGTCGACCAGATGACCCCACCCAAGGCCGCACAAGCCTTGATTCAACAGGCCCCAAACGCTCAGGTGGTTGTCCTGCCTGGTGGTCACCACCAGATGAACGAAACGCCTGAGGAAATGCTGGTGGCTTTACAGGGTTTTTTAAAACCCTGATGCTCAGCAGCAGGTCGGGTTACGCTGCGCTAACCCGACCTACGCGACTCAAGGCTTGTTGACTGGCATTTTCTTCATCCATCGCCCGGTCAAACGCCTCCAGCCCAAACTGGTTGAACACCCGTTTGAACTGTGCAGCGACCCTTGGTTCCAGAGCTGCCAAGGTCACAGCAGTGCGCCACGAAGCAACGTTCAGGTCGGCATCGGACACCACCCGGTAGACCATACCCCACTCATGCGCCTGCCGGGCGGTGAACGCCTCACCGAGCATCGTCAGTGCCTTGGCCCGCGCCAGGCCGACCGCAGCCGGCAAGGTGACAGAAAGTCCCCCGGTGACAAACACACCCAGCGAGGCCTCTGGCAACTTGAAACGGGTGCTTTCAGCGGCCACCACCACGTCGGCATCCAGCATCCACTCCAACCCGGCACCAACCGTCCAGCCATGCACCTCAGCCAGCACCGGCTTCGGGTTTCGCACAATGGCCTTCGCTACCGCTTGAACCAAAACCAGATCCTGTTCAGTAGGCTCGGCACTCACGTCACGCCCGGCACAAAAGGCACGGCCATTACCACGCAGGCGCATAACGCGCACCGCAGTATCTGCACTGCCTGCCTCCAGCGCACAGAGCAAACGATTCGCCAGCTCGTTGTCGATGGCGTTGAGCTTGTCGGGGCGGTTCAGCGTCAGGGTCAAGACACCGTCAGTTATGTCGGTGAGAAGTTTGGGTTCAGGCATCAGTTATCGTCTTACTTAACAAGCAGAGCTGGCGGCATAGGGTTCAGATAAGTAGTTCAAACCTCATAGGGCCAGCTTCAAGTCACGCATCCACTGCTGTTCGGCCTTGGAGAGTGGTTTTTGCAGCATGCGCTCAGGCACTTCCCAGACGATGGTCTTGGGTGGCGTTTGCTCGAAGGTGGGGCTGCCCAGATAGGACAAGGCTGAGCCTTCAAAATTGCCGCCATCCTTGGCCAGGTTGGCCACCAACTCACCCAGGTGCTGGCTCAAAAACGGCACAAAATTCGATGTGCGCGAGAACGATGTGCCCAGCACCACCACCGTGGGCAAAGCGGCATCGCCAAACAAGTCATCCGCCGCTGGCGCTGCGGGTGCTGCAGCCAGAGTGGTGATCTGGGCCTGTTCCACCGGGGGCCGCAACAAGGCCGGCAAGCCCTCCAGGTTGGACAAGCGAAACAGGTCACCGGGCCGATCCGCCGTCTGGCGGCTAATTGGGGAAACAGCGGAAGCAGCCAGCTTGCCCCCCTTCAGATGTTTGGCAATTGCCTGCGCTGCTGCGTCGGAGCCCGACTCATTCCAATGTGAATCGGTGCGGTAATAACGCTCGCCCGGCAAGGCCGACAGCACCGGCTCCAGGTTCAGCACATGGACACCGGCTTGTGTCAGTGCGGTTTGCCATTGGCTCAGACGCTGGGCAAATAAGGGCGAGCGGTGCAGGCCACACAAGTGCGCCTGCTCAATTCGGGTCTTGTCAGGCACCAGGGCCACCACCAAATCGATGCCCTGGGCTTTCAGGTTTTTGGAAACGGCCGCCACAATGTCGGCACGGGCCTGGGCCGACTGCTGGGGGTGGGGAAAACTCTCCAGCTCTTCGGTGAGGAAAAACCAGTCCGGGCAACCGGTTCCGACCTGGGCACCGGTGTCACCCACCAGCGTCCAGGTGACGGCCCGCTCAACCTGGGCAAAAAAATGGCTGGGCAAAAAATGGTCATTCAGGTTGGCGGTGAACTGGCGGGTCGATTCACCGCCCAACAATTTGCCCGGCTCAGTGAACCCGGCCCAGGCCGACTCGGGCACATTGCGCAAGGATTGAACCGTGACCCCCAAGCCGGCCAGCATCATCACCACAAACATGGCGGCAGGCAACAAGGCCAGGCGGTGCGGCGTCTTGGAAGCCACTTCGTTGGATTTGTCAGTTGTGCTCATATCGGTCTGCCTAGAACTGGAAGTACAAGAAGGGGATGGCTTTTTGCCCGGCCAGCACCATCACGGCATAAGCAAAGGTCAGAATCGGCCAGATATTGCTCCAGGCGGGCGCATTCAGCCCGCCACGCTCGGCAAATTGGGTGCCGGGGTAGAGCACGCACACCAGTCCGATCAAAAAGGTCACCAAAATACTCGGGCGCAGGGCCAAAGCAATCGCATCACCCATGGCAAAACCATTCAGGCCAAACTGGCCAGTGAGCATGTGTGATCCCAGCCGCTGGCGCGAAACACCGTCCAGGCCAGCATCACCACCAGCAGGGTCAGGGTGCGTGATGCGTAATTGGGCATGCTGTGACCGCGCAGCGTGTAGGCCCGATCCACACACAGGGCGCTGCCCTGGATGATGCCCCAGATCAGGTAATTCCAGTTGTCACCGCCATGCCACAGGCCGCCAATGGCCATGGTGAGCATCAGGTTGACGTAGGTGCGGGTCACGCCAAACCGGTTGCCGCCGAGCGAGATGTACAGGTAGTCGCGCAGCCAAGATGACAGTGTCATGTGCCAGCGCCGCCAGAAATCCTGAATCGACACCGCCAGATACGGGTGGTTGAAGTTTTCCTGAAACTTGAAGCCCATCATCAGCCCCAGCCCAATGGCCATGGCGCTGTAACCGGCAAAGTCAAAAAACAGCTGCAAGGTGTAGGCCGCGCAGCCGACCCAGGCATCGACAAATGTAGGATTTTTCAGGCCAAACGCGAGGGACACCACCGGCGACAGCGTGTCGGCAATCAGCACCTTCATGGAAAACCCGATCATGAAGCGCTTGACCCCGGCACCAAACTCTTGCACCGAGAAGACCCGATCCCGCAGCTCCTTGTCAATCACCTTGTAGCGCACGATCGGCCCGGCAATCAAATGGCCAAACATGGCCATGTAGGCGGAAAACGAGATCAGGCTGTACTGGCATTCCACCGTTTTGCGCCGCACATCCACCAGGTAAGAAATGGCATGCAACACGGTGAATGACAAGCCAATCGGCAGCATCACGTTTTCCCACGGAATCAGCGGCAGGTCGCGCCCGGTCAGCAAGGTGTTGAGCGACTGCACCACCATGTTGGTGTATTTGTACCAAACCAGCGAGGCCAGGTTGAGCACAATGGCAATGCCCATGATGCGGGTTTTGCGCTGCTCGTTGTTCGACTTGTCAATCAAAATGGCCGCGCCCCAGGCCAGCACCGTCAGCGCAATGATCAACAGCAAAAACTTGGGTGTCCACCAGGCATAAAACAGCCAGCTGCCCACCAGCAAGGTGTGGTTGCGATAGTGCTGGGGGGTGGCCACATACAACGCAAAAAACAGCGGCAGAAACAGCGTCAGGAATTCCAGCGAGGCAAAAACCATGGCGAGCCTTTAATTTTTAGAGAGAAGTGTGGGCAGCAGGCCCGTTCACGGAGTGGCAATCCAAAGACTATTTGTAAAACACCGCAACCTGGCCTTTGAGCTTGATCAGCAACGGGTTGCCTTTGCGGTCGCGGGTTTTGCCCGCAGGCACTTTGACCCAGCCTTCGCTGATGCAATATTCCTCCACATTGAACAACTCTTTGTCGTTGAGTTCATAAAAATAATGATTCAGGTCAAAAAGAGTGAGGGGGATTTTCCAGCATTTGGCGCGTCAGACTTGCGCTGACTTCAGCGACCGTCAACACGCGACGAAATATACTATAAATTTCATAGTACCTCACGCATATAAATAGAGCGCCACAGGCTCTTTTCCCATAATTTTTCGGTGCTTGGCTCATGCCCCAGCAACAAGCTGTTGAACAAGGGCTCAAGCAAGGTGGTATCGGGGTTGGCCAGCAGCACATAGCGCGCCTCACCCTGCTCCCGCTGCTCTTGCAGCAAACCGACCCAATCGAGCTCCACCAAGGTCTCCAAAACCGGCTCAAGCTGCAAGGCATCCACCTTCAGGGCTTGCGCCAGCTCCAGCATGGACAGCCCCTTGCCTGATTTGGTCCGCATGGGCTCCAACTGCTGCAAGGTCTCCAGTGCCAGCAAAAACTGCCAGCCATGCGCCCGTGCCCGGCGCTGCACGCCACTGAGCAGACTGGGCAGGTAGGCCACAATCACCGCACCCAGCAACACAATCACCCAGGCGGTGTAAATCCAGATCAGCAAGATCGGCACGGTGGCAAATGCCCCGTACAGCACCGAATAGGTCGGCACTTTGCCAACGTACCACACCAAAATCTGTTTGGCCAACTCGAAACCGGCCGAGACAAAAACGCCGCCGACCCAGGCATGCGCCCAACGCACCTGGGTGTTGGGCACATAGTGGTAAAGCGCCGCCATGCCCCCGGCCAACAACACAAACTGCAAGCTGTCCAGCAAGAATTGCAACCCACTGGGCAACTCCCCCACCAGGCCTTTGGAAGCCGACACGGCATACGAGGTGAGCGACAAACTCACCGCCAGCAGCAACGGCCCCAACGACACCACCGCCCAGTACACCAACACACGCTGGCCCAATGGGCGGGGCTGGCGCACTCGCCAGATGCCGTTCAGGGTGCGATCAATCGTCAAAATCAAGGCCAAGGCCGTCATGAACAACACCGCCAGACCCGCGCCACCGAGTTTTCTGGCCTTGCCGGAGAACTGCGTCAAATACCCGAGCACCTGGCGCGAGATGCTGTCGGGGATCAGGCTCTCCACCAACCACTGCTGCAACACCCCCTGAAACTTGCTGAACATCGGAAACGCGGTGAACACCGCCAGAATCACGGTGAACAAGGGCACCAGGGCAATCGTGGTGGTGAAGGTCAGGCTGCTGGCGGTCAGGCCCAGACGGTCTTCCCGAAACCGCTCACGCAGGGTATGGGCGGTGTTTCCCCATGGGAAATGCGACAGCTCTTTGAGAAAAACTTCCAGCCGCTGGGACCAGGTGACAGGTGAAATAGGCAATGAACTCATGGCCGCTATGATGCCACCCCAATGACACATCCGACCTCACCCTCCCCCACACCCGCTTCAAATTCTGTGGCATTCACCCGGATTTTGGCCGTCAGCAGCCTGCTCGGCCTGATTGTTTTGGGCCTGGCCTGGGAACTGCTGCTGGCCCCACTGCGCCCGGGCGGCTCCTGGCTGGCCCTGAAAGTGCTCCCCCTGTGCGTGCCGCTGGCCGGTTTGCTGAAAAACCGCATGTACACCTACCGCTGGGTCAGCCTGCTGGTGTGGCTGTATTTCACTGAAGGGGCGGT
>VIKI01000072.1 GCA_008080595.1 Comamonadaceae bacterium | reverse complement strand
AATACTGTTCGATCTTGTAGTGGTTATGGGCCACATTGACCATGATTTCGGTGATGCCGTAGTGGGCCAGATGCTCAATCAGGTATTCCATCACCGGCTTGCCCAAAATCGGGATCATCGGTTTGGGCAAGTCTTTGGTCAGGGGCCGAACCCGGGTGCCTTGCCCGGCCGCCAGAATCATGCCTTTAGCCATGGTGGTTCTGCCTTTTGCTCATTGTTTTTACTCCCGGTTGCATGGTGACTCAATGGCTGATGCTGTAGCCCTGCGGATTTTGGCTTTGCCAGCGCCAGGTGTGTTCTGCGGCCAGTTTGGGGTCGGCGCAGTAGCTGGCAATGTCGCCAGCGCGGCGGGGGCTGAACTGGAAGGCAATTGGCTTGCCGCAGGCTTGCTCGAAGGCCCGCACCATGTCCAGCACGCTGTAGCCGATGCCGGTGCCCAGATTCACGGTCATGCATTGGGGCTGTGCTTGCAGGCGATTCAGTGCGGCCAGGTGGCCCAGGGCCAGATCGACCACATGAATGTAGTCGCGCACGCCGGTGCCATCGGGCGTGTCGTAGTCGTTGCCCCACACGTTCAAAAATTCGCGTCGACCCACGGCCACCTGGGCGACAAAAGGCATCAGATTATTCGGCAGGCCTTGCGGGTCTTCACCAATCAGGCCACTGGCATGAGCGCCGACCGGGTTGAAGTAGCGCAAGATGCCAATGCGCCAGGTAGCATCACTGCGGTAAAGGTCTTGCAGCATGCGCTCCACAGTCAGCTTGGTTTGCCCGTAGGTGTTGGTGGCCGACAAGGGGTGGGCTTCGGTGTAGGGCAAAAACTGCGGAATGCCATAGACCGTGGCCGATGAGCTGAAGACGATGGTCTTGACGGCGCAGGACTGCATGGCTTGCAGCAGTGTGAGTGTGCCCTGCACATTGTTTTCGTAGTAGCGCAAAGGCTGCTGTTCCGATTCACCGACGGCTTTGAGGCCGGCAAAATGGATCACCGCTTGGGCTCCACTGGTTTGCAGCGCGGTTTTTAACTCGGCCGGGTTGCGGATATCGCCTTCGATCACCTGGAGCTGTTTGCCGGTGATGCGCTCAATGCGGCGCAGCGCTTCGGGTTGGCTGTTGCTGAAGTTGTCAAAAACGGTGACCTGATGCCCGGCGTTGAGCAGTTCAACGCAAGTGTGAGAGCCAATGTAGCCGGCCCCGCCTGTGACAAAAATCATGGTGATGTTTTCAAGTAAAAAATGATCTAGAACCAGCAAGCATTGTATTAATTACAAGTCAAGGTAACCGTTTAGGTGCAGATTTCATTTTTTCCAGCCGACAACTCATCTTATGATTCAGGCAACCTCCTTTTCTTTCAGCGCCGCTATGCCTGCTACCTTCACCCTCACCCACCACGGTGCCACCAGTGGTGTCACTGGCTCTTGCCATCAACTCACGCTGGCTGATGGGCAGGCGGTGCTGGTGGACTGCGGGTTGTTTCAGGGGGCTGAGACCTCTGCAGACGGTGCATCAAGCAGCCAGCTTGAAATCAATTTCCCTATCGATAAAGTGCGTGCGCTGGTGGTCACACATGTGCATATCGACCACGTGGGGCGTATTCCCTACCTGGTTGCGGCTGGTTTCAGGGGGCCGATTTTGTGCAGCGAGGCGAGTGCGGCGCTGCTGCCATTGGTGCTGGAAGATGCCCTGAAGGTGGACTTTACCAAAAACCAGGCCCTGATTGATCAGTTTTTAAAACTGGTGCAGCAACAGATTGTGCCGCTGCCGTACAAACATTGGCATAAGGCCATTGCCGGCGCACATGGCCTGCGAGTCAAACTACAGCCAGCCGGGCATATTTTGGGCTCGGCCTATGTGGAGTGTGAAATTGGGCAACCCCGTCAGCGCATTGTGTTCAGTGGTGACCTGGGCGCACCCTATACCCCGCTGTTGCCCGCCCCCAAATCCCCTTACAGTGCCGACGTGCTGGTGCTGGAAAGCACCTACGGTGACCGCACCCACGAGAGCCGCAAAGACCGCCGCACTCGCCTGCAAGCCTTGTGTGAACGCGCCCTGAAAAACCAGGGTACGGTGCTGATCCCGGCCTTCAGCATTGGCCGCACGCAAGAGCTGTTGTATGAGCTGGAAGAGATCATTCACCGGCAAAAACTGGCTGCACAGAAAAAGCCTGACGCTACGAGCTTGAACTGGGCCAATATTGACATCATCATCGACTCACCCCTGGCCGCAGACTTTACCGCCGGTTACGCCAAGCTGCGTGACCACTGGGATGCTGAAGCCAAGGCCAAGTTGTCTGCGGGCCGCCACCCCCTGGCATTTAAACAGCTCACCACCATCAACAGCCACACCGATCACATGGAAAACGTGGCCATGCTGACCAAAACCGGCAAGCCAGCCATAGTGATTGCCGCCAGTGGCATGTGCAGCGGTGGTCGCATCGTGAATTACCTGCAGGCCATGCTAGGTGACGCACGTCACGATGTGCTGTTTGTGGGTTACCAAGCCGCTGGCACTGCGGGCCAGGCAATTCAAAAGTATGGCCCCCATGGAGGCTATGTTGACCTGGACGGCCAGCGCATTGCCATCCGCGCAGCAGTGCACACCCTGGGAGGCTATTCGGCTCACGCCGACCAAAAAGACCTGCTGAACTTTGTCGCCCGCATGCGCAAAAAACCTCGCCAGATCCGCCTGGTTCATGGCGACTCAGCCGCCAAACAAACCCTGGCCACCCGCATCACTCAGCTTCACCCCGGCATGGAGGTGGCGGTGGCGTGATTGGGGTCAAACTCCACCCAAATCTAATCCGGCAGTTATCCAGCAGCCGGGATAGCCGCAACATCAAAACGGCTGTTCGTGAAAACCTTGTACACAGATGTGTAACACAGTGCGAATACCAGCTTCATCTTCAGATTCCGCAGCCTGCATCAATTGCTGAAGCTGTGTCTGCAGCTCAGGCCAACTCATGAAGGATTCATGGGCTTTCATGATGCGCTTGTGAGCTGTGGGCATGGGGTTGTCACCAATCAGCAGTTCTTCATAGAGCTTTTCACCAGGGCGCAGGCCAATGAACTCAATACCCACATCGCCATCAGGCTGCTGGGCATCACGCACCTGGAGGCCTGAAAGCTCGACCAGACGGTAGGCCAAGTCAAGAATTTTGACCGGCTGGCCCATTTCCAGCACAAAAACCTCACCCCCTTGCGCCATCACTGCCGCTTGCAACACCAGTTGCACGGCCTCGGGAATACTCATGAAGTAGCGGGTCACTTCAGGGTGCGTCACGGTCAGTGGCCCACCTCTGGCCAACTGATCTCTGAACAAGGGCACCACGCTACCACTGGAGCCCAGCACATTGCCAAAACGCACCATACTGAAGCAGGTGCCACTGTTTTCTGCTTGGCTGGACATCGCTTGCAAAACCAGTTCAGCCATGCGTTTGCTGGCCCCCATGAGATTGGTGGGGCGCACCGCTTTGTCAGTAGACACCAGCACAAAGCGGCTCACCCCAACAGCCACCGCAGCCTGGGCCATTTGCAGCGTACCCAACACGTTGTTGATGATGCCTTGAGAAGGGTTGCACTCCACCATAGGCACGTGTTTGTAGGCCGCAGCGTGGTACACCGTGTGCGGTCGGAAGTTGGTGCAAATCCAGTCCAGGCGGCGGCGATCTACCACCGTGGCAAGCAAGGGCACAAGCTCCACCGCAGTGGCATGGGCTTGACACCAGCCTTCCAATTCACGGTGCAGGGTGTAAAGGGCAAACTCGCTGTGCTCCAAAAGCAGCAATTGACGGGGTTGCTGTTGCAGTATTTGGCGACACAATTCGCTGCCAATGCTGCCACCCGCGCCCGTAACCAAAACGGTTTTGCCTTCAATACAACTGGCCAACAAATCCGCTTCCTGCTTGACAGCCTCACGTCCCAACAAGTCATCCAGATCCAGTTCACGCACATCCTGCACTGTCACGCGGCCACTGGCCAGGTCAGACAGGGCAGGCAGCGTGCGGGTGTGTACATGCAAGGCCCGCAAGCTGTAGATGATTTGGTTACGCTGCTCACGCCCTACATTGGGAATAGCCAGCAACACATCGGTAATGCCAAATTTCTCAACCACTTCAGACAGTTTATTTGGTGAAAACACCGGTAAACCATTGATGGTTTGGCCAATTTTTCCGGGGTCTTCGTCGATGAAGCCATAGGGTCTGAGCCCACCGGCAATACCCAAGGCCGATGCGGTCTGCACACCCACCGTACCCGCACCGTAAATCAGCATGCGCCCTTGCTCAAACCCCCGGCCAAACCCCACACCTGCCAGCCAAAACCGGGCCGTGGCCCGACTAATGCCTACCAACAATAAAAACAAGATGGGTTGCAAAACCCCCAGGGTCAACGGAAAAACCGGCCAAAGCACCCACTGCAAAAAAACCAGATGCAGTGCAGCATACAGGCCCACAGCCATGCCCGTGGTCACCAAAGCATCCAGACCAGTATAGCGGAAGATAGCGCGGTACAAACCCATCCGAATGAAGATGGGAATCGCAATGAGTGGGCCTGAGAGGTATATCCACCATTGCCCCCCTGTTGGCCAATGCAAGGTTTCTTCACGCAGCGAATAGGCGGCCCAGGTAGCCAGCAAGGCCAGCAAAACATCTACCGCCATCACCAAGGCACGCTTGGCTGGGCGGGACAATTCAAGAAGACGTTGATTCATTCACGGATACAGCATCTGCATTATTCAATTCACGGCATGAACAAAAAAGCCCAGCGAGCAAACTCGCTGGGCTTTTTTTGTTCATTGTGGTTCGCTTAACAAACAAGGCCAGATTTCTCCAGCCTGCTACCAAGGCATCTCCAGCAATGGCAATCGGGACAAAGCTGGATCAGTTTGCACCGGTCACTTGAACCACGGTACCTGTTCCAACGACAACTCCAGCAACGGTTATTTGACCAGTAGCAGAAACCGTGACGGGTATCGAAGTGGCCGACGAAGCCGAAAGACCAATCGTATACGTCACTGCCCGATTCACAGTTGAACCATTGGCAGCTGCATTGGTGGTATCCACTTTAATCTGGCATTGTGCAGTGGGAATTGTATAAACCAGTGGTGTTGTCAAAACTGTGCCAACAGGCATTTCCTTGACCGTAAAGATGCAAGAGCCAAAGGTCATTTCGCCTTTGATACTCGTCCCACTGGCTTGAGTCAAGGTGAAAGGCACAGCCCCAGTAGCTGTAGCGGTCGTAAACGCAAGTTTTGTGAATGGAATGTCTGCAGCTCCGTTGACACCATTTGTCAATGTCGCAGTATTGGCGAAAGTAAAGGTTTGATTCGCCAGCACAGCAGTTGCCGCTGCAGATGTGGTTGTTTGAACACCCACTGTAACAGGTGCAGACACTGCAGCCACTGTTGGAGTTCCAGAGCTACCGCCGCAAGCGGCCAAAGAAGCAGCAAAAACGGCAGCCAAGGCCAACTTGGTGCCAGTGGTATTGATGAAAGCAAATGATGACATTGGAATTTCCCTAAATGAAGTGGTTGAAGAAGAAGGCGATGAAATTTAACACAAAAATTTTGAATGCAATACTATTTTTTATCTCTCGCAAACAGAAAGTAGGCTTCACGCATACGGTAGACCTGCTGATCCAAATAGGGCTTGCTTAACCTGCCTGCATTGAGCGAGTCATTTTCCATACTTGTTTCAAGTTTCAAACTGGTGACAGCACCTGGAGAAATATAGTTTCCTGATGAGGCGGCCGAAGTTAGCCGGGTTCTGACACTTTTCTCAAAGTGAGATGTCCCGGTAAAAAATGCTGCAGCAGGTTTCATGCCCTGACGTGGTGTCAGGGGAATGTTGAGCTGCAAACCAGCAAACTGTGCGCTGCCGCCTTTGCGGTAAAACAATTGCACCCCGATGTCTCCAAACCAGCGATTCCACTCTACAGATGGCCCGGAAGAGCCATCACTGTAGCGTTGTGCACCGGCCTGAATCCACATGGTGGGAGAGAGCATATGCCGGTAGCTGGCGGCACCAGCGCGGTTTTGACCGGCAATACCACCGGGAGCCTTGTTGTAACCCACGCCACTGACTTGCAACATGTCGTCTGACCCTGGTACAAACAGCGCGGCCTCCGCCTGGAAACCCAATGTGTCGTAGTTGAATTTGCCCGCAGAAACACTGGCCAGTATCTGACTCCCGAGCCAGAAAGACTGCTGCAAAGCCACCGTTCTGAGACCACTGCGCTGTTTGTACATTTCAAAAAGATTGCCCTCTGCCATATTGGTAGAGTTGCTTACAGGCAACAGATAGCTGGTGTAAATGTTGGATCCAGACCACAAAGGCACTCTGGCTTGCACATTGGCAGCAAGTGCGTAATCAAAAGCACCCAAATCGGTTGCCACGGTGTAGTTGAAATCTGGTTTGATTTCGATGCGTACGGCAGATTTGGCGGTGTGCTCAGACTGAATCCATTCAGTCTGAGCTGTCATGTCTGACGGATTTTTATCCCAACTCAAGCTGTCACGCACATGGCTGGCTGGGCCATCACGCAAAAAAGCTCTAAAAGCATCCACGCCCACTGTGGTTTCAAAGAGACGCAAACCGTCTTTGAACGTGATGGCATTGATCTTGGTGATGCCTTTGGGGGCCATTTCTGCGCCCAAACCAAAAACCACCCCCATAGCATCCACTTCATTGTGGGCATAGCGATGGTTTTCATATTCCACCACCAAGGTACTACCGTGTAAGCCTAACCTCACCCGCTCAAGCCCGGCATCACTCAAAGCCTTGCGCAAGGACTCAAGCTTGTCCTGGGCCGTGGGTTGCATGCCGGTTGGTGATTGAGCTTCTGCTTCCAGTGATGGCAAAGCCTGATCAGCACTGGGCTGAAAGCTGGCGACTCTCATTTCATTTTCACCAAAAGGCATAACCAGGGACACGGCAAAGTGGTTGGAGGCGACATGGCTTCCCGCACCTGCGTAGGGCCCGAATGAGCGTTGCACATTGCCAATCAGTTGCGAGTTGCCCAAGGCTGCAATGGGGGACGACATCCAGCGCAGACCCATGTGTTTTTGTGGCCCTTCAAATTCAACCAAACCGGACAGGCCACTGTCATTCAACTTGACATTCACCCCCCGGAAGAATCCATCAAATGTGGGAGATGCATTAGCGTTATTAACTGGAGACTTTCCTTTGGCATAACCCAAGGCCACTCTGAAGGGGCCATATTGATCACTGGCCACCACATAGGCCGATTTGAAAAATACCGCACCACCGCTCAAATCATTGACACCCACGGCAACTTTGGGCTTGGTAAACCAGGGAATAGGTAATTGAACTTTCAAATTGGCCGAAATGTCCCGGATACCGTTGGAAAAGATGGAATTGGGAATCGGGTCGGTATATTCTGCAAATCGGCCAAAAAACTCAAGGCCTGGCAAAAAACCAACTCCCAAGCTCATATTTTGAGTGGTCGAGCGCTTAGCACCAACCTGCGCTTCCTGGTAATTGCCAGTCGTTAAGGCCAAAGTGCCTGTTGACAACACATCCGCATAAGGTATGACCAAACCACCTGTCACTCCCTGGGTATTGATGCCCAAAGATTGTGCCTGTGCCTGCCCCATGTGAAAAGCCAACACAGTCAGGCAAAAAACACGACCATATGGATTTTTTGCAACACGACTCATGGTTTTATGATTGGTCAACTTCACTGCTTACTCCGCTAGTAGGATTAAAACTTTTCAATAGGGCAAAAAAAACCCGCCAAAGCGGGTTTTGGGAATGCTGCTGCGCAATATAACGCATCACCCCATGTGCAAACCACCATTGACCGAGAACTCGGCACCTGTGGCGTAGCCACCTTCATCCGATGCCAGCCAGGCAATGATAGACGCTATCTCACTGGGTTCGCCCAGGCGTTTGACCGGCACCGTACCAATAATTTTGTCAAGCACTTCCTGGCGGATGGCTTTCACCATGTCGGTACCAATGTAGCCAGGGCTGACGGTGTTGACTGTGACACCCTTGGTGGCCAGCTCTTGGGCCAGGGCCATGCTGAACCCGTGCATACCGGCTTTGGCCGCAGAGTAGTTGGTTTGACCAGCCTGGCCCTTGACCCCATTCACTGAAGAGATGTTGATGATGCGGCCCCAGCCTTTTTCAACCATGTCGCCGACCACTTGTTTGGTCACGTTGAACATGGAATTCAGGTTGGTCTCGATCACCGCATCCCAGTCTTCGCGGGTCATTTTCAGGAACATGCGATCACGGGTAATACCGGCGTTGTTCACCAGCAGGTCAATGGAGCCGTGCTCGGCCTTGGCTTGAGTGAAGGCTGCCACAGTGGAATCCCAGTCACCCACATTGCCTGCAGAGGCATAAAACGTGTAGCCTAAAGCAGCTTGCTCAGCCAACCACTTGGCATAGTCACGGGTGGGGCCACAACCGGCGATCACTTTGAAACCTTCTTTGCTCAAACGCTGGCAAATGGCGGTACCAATACCCCCCATGCCACCGGTGACATAAGCGACTTTTTGACTCATGGACTTCCCCTCAATGTAAATACGAAACTAATGAATGAAGACCGCCAGGAGTTTGAAAACACCCAGCGGGTTGATGTCAGATTATGAGGGCTAAATCAGCGCTCAATGGTTAGGGCAACCCCCATGCCGCCACCGATACACAGGCTGGCAATGCCCTTTTTGGCATCGCGACGTTGCATTTCATGCAGCAAGGTCACCAGAATGCGGCAACCGGACGCACCCACTGGGTGGCCAATGGCAATGGCTCCGCCGTTGACGTTGATCTTGCTGGTGTCCCAACCCATTTCCTGGTTGACGGCACAGGCTTGGGCAGCAAAAGCTTCGTTGATTTCCATCAAATCCAGGTCGGCAGCCTTCCATCCCGCACGCTCCAGCGCTTTGCGCGAAGCCGACACCGGGCCCATGCCCATGATGGCGGGGTCCAGACCACTGGTGGCAAAGCTGGCAATACGGCCCAGCGGGGTCAAGCCCAGGGCTGCAGCTTTCTTGGCAGACATCACCATCACGGCGGCAGCGCCATCATTGATGCCTGAGGCATTGCCAGCCGTCACGCTACCAGCCTTGTCAAAGGCCGGGCGCAAGCCAGCCAAGGCTTCGGCATTGGTTTTGCGATTCAGAAATTCGTCCACATTAAAGACCACCGGATCGCCCTTGCGCTGGGGAATCAGCACATCCACAATTTCATCCTTGAACTTGCCCGCGTCTTGCGCCGCAGCGGCTTTGAGCTGGCTGTTCAAGGCCAGGGCATCCTGCATTTCACGGGTGATGCCGTACTGTTTGTTGACGTTTTCGGCGGTGATACCCATGTGGTACTGGTTGTACACGTCCCACAGGCCGTCGACGATCATGGAGTCGACCATTTTCCAGTCGCCCATACGTTGACCATCGCGCGAGCCCATCAGCACGTGCGGTGACGCACTCATGTTTTCCTGGCCACCGGCAATCACAATTTCACTGTCACCATAGGCAATGGATTGAGCAGCGAGCATGACCGATTTGAGGCCGGAACCACACACTGCATTGATGGTCAAGGCTGGGGTTTCTTTGGCAATACCGCTCTTGATCAAGCTCTGACGCGCCGGGTTTTGCCCCGAACCTGCGGCCAGCACCTGACCCAGGATGACTTCACCAATTTGGTCTGCACCCACACCGGTGCGGGCCAGCAAGCCCTTGATGACCGTTGCGCCCAATTCCGGGGCAGCGATTTTGGCCAATGTGCCACCAAATTTGCCCACAGCGGTGCGAGCGGCTGAAACGATAACGATGTCTTCCATGTTGTCTCCTGTGACTTTGTTAAAAAAATGAAACGAAAAAATCAGGCCCGGGCTTTGACGTAGCTGCCGGGCGCGGGCTCAATCACTTTGTATTTGCCCTTGCCATAGGTTTTAGGCGCAGCAATTTGCTTGCCAGCTTGCGCAGCCAGCCAGTTCGACCAATCCGTCCACCAACTGCCTTTGTGTTCGGTGGCTCCGGTCAACCACTGGTCAATGGATTTGGGTAACTTGCCGTCTTCACGAATCCAATGGCTGCGCTTGCCCTTGGCGGGTGGGTTGATCACCCCGGCAATGTGGCCAGAAGCCCCCATGACAAAACGTTTTTTGCCCGGCAAATACTGGGTGGACGCATAGGCTCCACCAATCGGCACGATGTGGTCTTCACGCGAGCCGTAGATATAGACTGGTATGTCAACCAGATTCAGGTCAATCTTCTCGCCACAGGTCGTGGCCTTCCCGGGTTGGGTGAGCCGGTTTTCCAGGTAGGTGTTGCGCAGATACCAGGCGTAGTAGGGACCAGGCAGGTTGGTGCTGTCGCTGTTCCAGTACAGCAGGTCAAACGGCGGCGGGGTTTCACCTTTGAGGTAGTTGCCCACCACGTAGTTCCAGACCAGATCATTCGGGCGCAAGAAGCTGAAGGTCATGGCCAGGTCTTTGCCCTTCATCAGGCCACCGGCACCCATTTCTTTCTCGCGGTATTGAACAAAAGCCTCGTCAATGAACACATCCAGCACACCGGTGTCGGCAAAGTCGAGCATGGAGGTCAGAAAGGTGGCGCTGGCCACCGGCTTTTCACCGCGTGCAGCCAACACCGCCAAGGCTGTGCCCAGCATCGTGCCCCCGACACAAAAACCCAGGGCATTGATGGTTTTGGCCCCGGTGATGTCTTGGGTGACACGAATGGCCTTGATCACCGCGTCTTCCACATAGTTGTCCCAGGTGGCTTGGGCCAGTGTGGCATCCGGGTTGCGCCAGCTCACTACAAAGGTGCGATGGCCTTGCTCTGTGGCATAGCGAATCAGCGAGTTTTCCGGCTGCAGGTCAAGAATGTAAAACTTGTTGATACACGGCGGCACCAGCAAAAAGGGTTTCTCATACACCTTGTCGGTGAGCGGCTTGTATTCAATCAACTGGAAATAGTCGTTCTGGAACACCACCGCACCTTCGGTGGTGGCGACGTTTTTGCCGACCTCAAAGACACTCTCATCGGTCATGGAGACATGGCCTTGCTGGATGTCATGCAACAGGTTTTGAATGCCTTTGGCAATGCTTTCACCCTGGGTTTCCAGCGCTTTCTTTTGCGCCTCGGCATTCAGCGCCAGGAAGTTGCTGGGGGCTGCGGCAGCCGTCATCTGCTCAACTGCAAATTGAATACGTGCGCGGGTTTTGGCATCGGTTTCAACCGCGTTGGCCATTTCCGTCAAGGTTTTGGCATTGAGCAAATAAGCGGCTGCGGTGAAGGCCGCCGCCGGATTGGCCGCCCAGGCTTCACTTGAAAAGCGACGATCAGTGACCTTGGCTGAGCCCTGCAAACTTTGGTTCCACAACGCGGTCGTCTCAGACAGGTACTGCTGTTGCAAGGCCTGAAGTTTCTCTTGGGAAAACTTGATTTCGGGTGATTTGGTGGCAGGTGCCAGAAGCTGGATGCCTGATGCCCCCAAGTCCATGTTCTGGAATGACTCAAAAGTTTTTTTCCAACTGTCTGCCAGGGTTTGCTGGACTTGTTGGGCCGTTTGTTGCCAAAGCTCTTGCGCGTTGAATACAGACCCATTCCATGTACATCGTCCCCATTGCCTGGCTTTATGTGGCAGTCATGATGGCAGCAGCCGAAGCCACCAACAGCAACGGCACGGTGCTCGGTGCCATCATCACTTTTTTGTTGTACGGACTGCTGCCGGTGGCGCTGGTGGTGTACATCATGGGCACACCGGCACGTCGGCGCGCCATCAAAGCCAGAGAACAAGCCGAGTTAGCCGCAGCCCTCGCGCCAGATGCTGACGGCAAAACGGCCACTGACACGATCACGCCGGTGCGAAAAGAACCTTGAAGTGTTGCCAACAGTGCACCAGGTTCGGCTGCTGTCGTTGCCATGAATGTGCGTAAGCCCCAAGGCACGCAAGCGCAAACGGGCCAACCCAGCCAAGTCAGCCAACCATTTCCCGCCTGGCAGTTGCGTAAAACAGGCTTGCGCCTGTGCATCATGGACAGTGAACGCCGCGTGCACCTCCGCCCCCACCTCAAACGCCGCAGGGCCAATACACGGCCCCAACCATGCTATTATTTCAGTAGCTCCTTGCGCATGATGATCAAGAGCTAGAGCACTAAAACGCTTATAAGTTTGTTCCAAAATACCCCAACCGCCCTGCCCCGCTAGCCCACGCCAACCGGCATGGGCAGCGGCCACCATCGAGCCTTGCGTGTTGGTGAACAGCACCGGCAAACAATCGGCCACCATGATGGTGCAAGCCACGCCGGTTTGGCTGCTCAGGCAGGCATCGGCCACCGTGGCATCCGGGGTATGGGCATCAAGTTCGATCACCTCGGTACCGTGCACCTGGTTCAGGAACACCGGGCGCACCCCCATCGCCGCATGCAATCTGGCCCGATTCGCTGCCACACAGCCCACGTCATCACCCACATGGTCACCCAGATTCAGGCTGTGATAGGGCGCATTGGAGGTTCCCCCCGCACGGGTGGTGCACACCGCACGCACACCGGCAGGTGCGGGCCAGTCAGGGATCAGCCAATCTTCAAACAAAGGCATGAATCTTGTCGTAAGCCGCCCACAGTTTGTGGTGCATTTCACAGCCGTCCATCGCCAGGCCGGGGGCGCTGATGCCCATAAAGCGGTCTTCCTGCATGATCAGGGCATGGGCTTGCGCCAGCGGGCCTGCGCCATACAGCAAGGCCAGGGTGTCCAGATACGGGCCGCTGTCGCCCATGTCGGCCAGGCGAATCAGGTTCTGGATGCAGGCATAGACACGCTTGCGCTCGGGGTTGATCTGGTCAAAGTTCAGAATCCATTCACAACCTTCCAGTGTGGCGGCTTCATCCCCCACGGCCAGGGCCAGCAGGGTTTTGAGTTCACCCAGGCGCAAGTCGCTCCAGAACGAACCCGCATCGGCAGCCATGCCAATCAGCCCTGGCACTGGGCGGTGGTCAGCCAGGTTGGATTCGTTCAGGGTTTCCAGCAGGTCGGCGCATTCCTCGTCGTCCAGATCAGGCAGGTTCAGAATGGCTTCACGGAAATCATTGGCCACGCTGTTGTTCTCGAACTCCAGGTCATCAATCGGGTAAATCTCTGACAGCCCAGGCACCAGCACCCGGCAGGCATAGACCCCAAACTGGGCAAAGTCGGCCACATAAACCTGGTGCCCATCCTGATGCAGACGTGCCAGACACCAGGTGTAGTCTTCGGCGGTGGTGTTGCCAAAGTTCCAGTCGACAAATTCAAAATCAGGCTCGTCACCTAAAAATTTCCAGTGGATCACGCCGCTGGAGTCGACAAAGTGGATTTCAATGTTGGTCGAGCTGGCGGTTTCTTCCAGATCAAAGCCGGGGGCCGGAAAGCCGGACAAGGCATCCAGCGCACGGCCTTGCAGCAACTCGGTCAAGGCCCGCTCCAGCGCCACTTCAAACTGCGGATGTGCGCCAAAACTGGCAAAGCAGCCTTGGTCAGCCGGGTTCAGCAGGGTGACATTCATCACCGGGTACTGGCCACCCAAGGAGGCATCTTTCACCAGAATGCCAAAACCGGCCTCGCGCAGCGCCGCAATGCCGCGGGCAATACGTGGGTAGCGGGCAATCACGGCCTCGGGCACGTCCGGCAGGCACAGGCCTTCGCTGATGATGCGGGCTTTGATGGCGCGCTCAAAAATCTCTGACAAGGCCTGGGTACGCGCTTCCATGGCCGTGTTGCCGGCCGACATGCCGTTGCTGACGTACAGGTTGCCAATGATGTTGACCGGGAAATACACGGTTTGCCCATCACTCTGGCGCACATAGGGCAGCGCACAAATGCCGCGCTCCACCGCGCCGGAGTTGAAATCGACCAGGCTGCTGGCATCAATGTTGCCCTCGGGGTTGTAGAACTGGTGCAGTTCAGGGCTCAGCAGCTCAGCGGGCCAGGATTCATCGTCTGGCACATCAAACCAGCGCTCTTGTGGAAAGTGCACATGGGCACGTTCGGCCACCTCCGACCCCAGGTAGAAATGCGTCCAGAAATAGTGGGTGGACAAGCGCTCAAAGAACTCGCCCAAAGCGCTGGCCAGACAGGCCAGACGACTGGCACCCTTGCCGTTGGTGAACAGCAGCGGGCAATCGCGGTCACGGATGTGTACCGACCAGATGCCATCGACCGGGTTGAGCCAACTGCGTTCTTCAATGTGAAAACCCATGTGCTGCAACTTGCCTTGCAGCGTGCTGATGGTGGTTTCAAGGGCAGCATCTTTGCCAGGGATAAAAGTGGTATGTGTGGAGGGTAGGGACATGATCTCTCGATCATATCCCCCCCTAAGAACCGTGCTTGCGACTTTCACCGCACACGGCTCACGCACGACCACCGACTAACTGGCATCAACGGGCTGCATCACCCTCAACCAATCAGTCAGATTCAAGTCTCCCGTACTGGAGACCGGCTTGATAACCTTCAAACCAAGGGCGTGAACACGCCTGTGACAAATCGGATGTAACAGCACCCGATTGGCAAGAGCATCACTCCCGCCTTGCTGCCGATAGACGATATGGTGGTCGTCCATGTTTTCATCAGCTATGTCTATTTCTTGCTCACAGAGAGCGCATTTACCATCCTGTGCAAACCACAGAGCTGACCTTTGCGCACTCCAGATGGTTTGACCCATCCGTTGCACCCGCAGTTTCTCTCCGTAGGCAACCCAGTCTGGGTGGAAAGGGTTGTAATCCCCCTTCACCTTGATGTGTCTGACAATTTTCATGTCAGCCAGGCAATACAGCGGTAGCGGTATTCTTTCATCACCCCCAAACGGGTTATCTTTTAACCCCGCGAACTGTTTGCGTGGGCCACACTGTTTCCAGTAATGTCCGTACACCCAGCCCGCCGTTTTTCGGGGGTGTCTGCGCAAACCCCAGCGCATCAACCGCCAGTAAATTAGGCTGTCGATTTTGCTGAAGGTTTGTTTTGCAACAACCCCACGATGGTACTGAGCCCAACCTTTGAGGATTGGATTCAGGCGCTTTATCAGCGCTTCTGTTGGAACCGACACTGACGTGGCGATGATTTCTTTAACCTTTGCGTAGAACGCTTTCACGTTTTTCCGATTCGGTTTGATGAGCAGCTTGCCTCCATATTTGCGGAAGTTCCACCCAAGGAAATCAAAACCTTGGTCAATATGCACAATGCGCGTCTTTTCCTTGGACAGCGTCAGTCCCCGCTCACGCAGGAATTCAACTATCCATGGTTTAACGGTGGTTTCGAGCAAGTCTTTTGAACTACCCGTCACCACAAAGTCATCGGCATACCTAGTCAGGTGTACCTTACCCTTCGCTGCTTTTCCCGTTCCCAGCTTTTCCCGAAGAAATTGCGTGAGTCCGGTTTCCAGCCCGTTGAGGGTGATATTTGCCAGTGTCGGCGAGATGATGCCGCCTTGTGGCGTGCCATCGTCCGTGCGTTGGAGCTGACCCGCATCAACTACTCCAGATTTCAACCACTTCTGCAAAATTTGCCTGTCCATGTGGACGTGCTCCAAAAGCCATTCGTGGTTGATGTTGTCGAAGAATCCCTTGATATCCGCGTCCAACACCCATGTGGCCGAGGCCTTCTGGGATAAGGTTACGAATAACTGGCTCCGTGCATCATGTGTACTCCGTCCTTTCCTGAATCCGTAAGAATTCGGGTCGGACGCACACTCAACCGCCGGTTCCAGTGCAAGCAAATACAACGCTTGCATAGCTCTGTCCAGCATGGTCGGTATGCCAAGCGGCCTTTCCTTCCCGTTGGACTTGGGGATGTAGACCCGCCGAAGTGGCCGAGCCTTGTACCCCCTTGGGTTCATTCGACTGATCGCATTCCATTTCTTCTGTGGCGAGTCCCAGAGTTCGCAGTCGATGCCACTCGTCCGCTTCCCTTTGTTCTCGGTTACTTTCCTGACGGCCAATGCCTTGGCTTGCCAGGATCGGATCAGACTTCGTGTGAGTTTTGCAACCCGTCGAAAGTCCTTTTCCATTTCTGCCTGCGCTATGCGCATCTGCGCCTTCCCTACGAACTGCAAGATCAGCTTCCAATCATTGGATTGCCAATTGTGAGGTTCGCCGGGAGATGCAGCGTTCTTGCGAATGTTTTCCATACCTTCTCCCGTGAAGTTTGACCCGGAGAAGATGGCACTGACCCAGTGGGTCAATACCCTCCGGGTCACATTTAAAGTCGCGGCGGCTTCACGCTGTCGCACCTTGAGCAAGTCAGCCAGCTTTCGCTGCAGGGTAGAACCCCTATGCCGTCCATTACAGATGACCATTTGCTTCTTGCTCATTCCTCTGCCCACTACACCATGGCCATTGCTTGCGCTTTGGTTGCCACGCCTTTGCAGGTTTGGCGGCGTATTGGGTTTACCTCGTTTCCCTTTGTGCCCAGTCCGGCGGCTGCCGAACTGATGGGGTTAGGGACTCTCTATCCGCCAGAAGTCGTTTGGGAACGATGCGAAATCAATGACATGCGCATCCTGACTTCGTGCCCTTTGGCTACAGCTCCCCTCCAAAGAGGGAGACAAGCGTAAGCTGTTCACTGTTTACGACGGTTCAAACGAGAGTTCACATTACATTTCCCGTACCCTTTACCTCGGCGATCTTCCTGTTTCTTGCTCACAGGATTGGGGCAAGTTTGCACTTGCCTTGTGTGCTTGCGCACAGGTCGTTTATCCACAGCTCCGCACCAATGGATTACTCCAAACGCACGTGTGGTCGAGGTCACGCTGTTCCAAGCATGGTTTCGTAGAAAACAAGACACAAAGAGCGGTTGCGCTCTATTGACTGCCATGCAGCAGCCTAACGGTACAAACTGTTACATTTGTACGTTGCTTGCATACAACAAAACTACCCATCCGAAGATGGAGTTCTGTTGTGAATCCGCAGCTTTGGCGGATTCTGTGCTGATATTTGCGAGCAAATATCAGCCAATAAAACGGTTCTCCCTTGTGAGGAAACCGTAGTTCCCCCTAGGGAGATTTAATGCAAATGCTGATCAAGCTCAGCGACTAGAAGCGACATCGAGTCGCACCATTGC
>VIKI01000071.1:13058-31593 GCA_008080595.1 Comamonadaceae bacterium | reverse complement strand
TGGTGAAGTTTTTAATGGCTTTCTCTTGGCCATCGGCTTTGCCTTTGTATTTTTCGGCAATCTTCTTCAGCGACGGGCCTTTTTTGGCTTTGTCAACCGCATGGCATTTGGTGCAGTCGTTGTCTTTGAACAGGGTTTTGGCGGCCTCTGCGTCGACTGCGGCATGAGCGGGGGTCAGACCAGAGAGAAACAACAAAGCACATGCGCTGGCAACAGAGATAGAGGATTTGAACATTTGAGAGTCTCCAAAAATTTGTGGTTCTTATTCAACGCAGCTTGCTCACTCGGTGTTGACAAAAGAACCTGGCGACATAGAAGTCACCAGGTTTTTGAGGTCACAAGCCTATGAGATTAGAACTTGTAAATGTAAGACACACCCAGGAAGGTCACCGACTGATCTGGATTCATTCCGATAGTGGTGTTGTCCTGGTAGACAAATGAGCGCCCGTTGTTACTCCAGGACCATTCTTTCAACTCAGCCCGCTGATGAATCAGACTGACACGGATATCGGCATTTTTTCGCAACGCATATTTACCATAGATGTTCAAGGTGGTGTTTTTGTAACTCACGTCCGGCACACCGATGGCTGCCTGAGCCAGATTGGCTGCCGTGGGAGCCGCGCCTGTCACGCTGGATGCTGCGCTCAACCCGTATTTGGTGGTGTCATTGAGGTAGGTCACTTGGGCACCCACTTCCAGTTGGGGTGAAATCACACCCACCAGGCCAAGACCAACACCATCACTGCGGGTCTCCAGATCAGCCCGGTAGCCGGTACTGTGGTTGATCTTCTGATTTTGTGTCCCCTGAGACAGGTAAGCGTTGATCTTCCATTTGTCCGACATGGCATAACTGGCATCCAGACTGAATTGACGGGTGCGCGATTCCAGCCAGCCTTTTTGCTCAGCAACGGCATTGAACGCGGTGGCATTTTTGTCTTTGCCATCTTCCACATTGAACTGCACTTCAATTTTGTCGCTGGGCATCCAGTTGGCAGACACTTTGACCTTGTTGCGATCAATGTCCACCATGTTCATTGGAAACGCATTGCCCGCATTCAAAGCCAGGAACTGACTGGCGGAACCGGTCTTGCCATACCCGAGCCCAGCGGCGACAAACGCAGCGCTGTTGCTCAAACTGGTCCAGTTACCCCCAGTGCGTTTGCTGTTGGAATAGCCCACGGAACCGGTCAAGGTTTCAGACATGCTCCGACGCAATTCCAGGCGGTAGCCGGTTTCCTGGTTTTTGGCCCGCACCGCCCCCAACCCCGCCAGCTCTTCTTCGGTGATGGACACCGGCACCGGTCGCTCATATGAGCTGTAATCCAGCCCGAAAGTGCCACGCAAATCGGCAGGTAACTGGTAGCTGGCTTCCAGCTTGCCCACCAGCTTGGTCGAGGAAGCCAGATAGTTGTACCAAGACCGATTGACATAGGTTGCCGGTACAGTGGCAGGAACCACCGCTCCCCCTTCCACGTTGTAAAGCGCTTCGGTGGAAGAATCCTTCTTGTCTTCATACCTGACATTGGCCAGCAGACTCAACTTCGGAATGGGGCGGGCCGTCAAGCCGAATTGAACCTGTTTGGTGTCGACCACCCCGTTCAGGCTGGTGACTCCGGCAGGTGCATTGGTCAGACCATTCGCCAGGAAACTGTCGTTCTGAGTCGCATGGGAATAAGCCAGCTTGAAGGTCGCTTGGGTGGTCGGGGTAAACCGGTAATTGCCCGACACATAAAACTGATGCGCCTGGTTATCCGGCTGCAAGGCCACGGGTGACTGCAAAACATTCTGCAAGCTGGTGCCGCCACCCGGGATGTTGGTTGTGGCCGCTGCCAAGGTACTCAGCACCCCCAGAGGATTGTTGAGCCGGTTGGGAACCCGCGCACTGATATTGCCATTTGAATTGGTGAAAAATGAGCCGTAATACCCGGCACTCACACTCAATTCTTTGGTGTGGTAGTTCAGTCGAGCTTCAATCTGCCGGGTGGTGGTGTCCACGGGCTCGGGCAGCATCAGCAAGGCCCAGGTCTGGTTGGTGGCCGTTTGTGCGCTGTTGCAAACGTAAGCAGCACAGGCGTAGCCGATACCATAAGTGCGCTCACCGGTCTTGGTTTCGTTGCGGAAAGCCACTTCAAACTGCAAGTTTTTGTTGAGCCACTTCTCACCGCTCAAACCCAAGCCGACACGCTTGAGTTTCAGGTCGTAGTCCTGCCCGGTTCCGGGGGTAGCCAAGCGCACCACCGAAGGCGTGGTTGAGCCCAAGCCCAGCATGCCGCTGTTGATGGTGCGTATCTCGTGGTGCACCAATTCAGAAATATCGGCCCCCAGTTTCCAGTCCCCCTGCCGCTCATAAGAGACGGACAGATCACGGTTGTCCAGCCCCAGGTTATTGCCCTTGATGTAGAGCCCGGTTCCGGTGGTCTCATCTCGCTTGTTGATGTCAAGGTTGAGTTGCAAACTTGCGTCGTTCTCACGCAAGCCGTTGTACTGACCGAACAGGGAACGATCCTTCTGGCTGCCGCCGGCCACCCCGACACCGACACCCACGGAACTTCTCGGCTGAGTCAATTCCGCAATCTCCGCATCATCGGCGTACGCCGGTGCACAGGCTGCCAGCACGGCCAAAGCCAGTAGGGATCTGTTGAAGCTGAAACGTTGCTGATTGGTTTTCATGATCATCAGCCTTTCTCAACGGAAGTTGAATTGGGGGGTGGGATTGGTCGCAGCAGGGTTGTTTGTGCCATGAACCTGCGTGTGGCAATTCATGCAACTGCGCCCTTGCGTCAGGTTGGTGGTGCTCTTGCCGGTTTGCGTGGCTGCATTGGGAGTCGCCTGAGCACCCAACAACTGCGGAATGAAACCGCCATGAGGCGTGTGGCACTGGTGGCACAGGAACGGTGCACGCACTTTCAGCAGGTTTTCTACCACCGTGCCGTGCGGGTTGTGGCAATTGCCGCAGTCTTCACTGACCGGCTCGTGGTTATGCACAAACGGCCCGCGTTTTTCCATGTGGCAGGTGTAGCAAGTTTCCACCACACTGTCGCGCTTCATGAGTTTGGGCCCTACCGAGCCGTGGGAGTTGTGGCAATCAGAGCAACCCATTTTTCCTTCCGGTACCGGATGCCGTGACGGCTTGCTCATCTGGATGCGTTGTTCCTTGTGGCAGGTGTAGCAGACTTCCGACTGGGTCTTTTTGTCTCGCACCTTGTCGTTGGCCGCATGAATCTGGTGGCAGGAGGTGCAAGCGACATCTTTGGTCTGGTGCGCACTGCCCTCCCAGTGGGAACGTTTGGCATCTTGCTGGTGGCAGCTTAAACAGGCTTGGTTTTTGGTTGCTGCCGGGGTGGTAGACCCCTTGGTGAATTGATTGTCTGCTTTGGGCGGCTTGCCGCTGCCACTGAAGTTGAGGTGTTTTTCGCTGGCACCATGGCAGTCTGTGCAAGTGGGGGTACGTGCATCAGCCTTGACACCATGCCGGGTTTTGCCAATCGCCAGCACCGAGGGTCGCAAATCAAGCATGGTCGGCTTCGTATCGTCGGCCTCGTCATGGCAACCGGTGCATTTGGCATCACCCTTCAGAATCAGATCAGCGGGGGCTCCAGCGGCCTTGACTGCATCCGCCGCGAAACCAGGGCTTGACGCTAACGCCAAACCCAGCACCGCACATTTGAAGCCCGCCCAAAGCCAGCTTCTGATTTCAGTATGTGGTTTCATAAACGATCCCTTTACATTTGCTTTACAAAGAAACACGGGCAAATGATAGGACCCTACGAAATTTGTGGTAATAAATTTTTAAGCTTTAAGTTAGCCTTAATTGATTCAAATCAAAACTGACAAAGACAATCAACCAAGTAGAAACCCTGATTCCAAAACACATGCTGAACAATTTTCAGCATCAAAATCAGCTTGAAACGCGGTTTTCCGTGGGAAATTCGACTAAAAATTGCCTCAATGCCTCAGCCAGCCGTTGGGCCGCACCTTGGTGGGATTGGGCAAAGCGCAGGGCTGATTCCCTGGCTTCCTGCCAGCGACTGTTGCTCAAAGGCAACTCACAGGCCAAATCCACCGCTTGCGCCAGATTGACAGCGCGTTGCGCCGCACCGGCCACCAAGGCTTGCTCTGCGGCTTGAGCAAAGTTGAAAGTGTGTGGCCCCATCACCACCGGGCAGCCACAGGCAGCGGCTTCGATCAGGTTTTGGCCACCCAAGGGCTCAAAACTGCCGCCCAGCAAAGCCACGTCGGCCAGGCCGTAATACAGCGCCATTTCACCCAGCGAGTCGCCCAGCCAGATCGTCGGTTGGCCCGCCACCTGGCTTGGGCCAGCGGCTGACCAGGTGCTGCGGCGTTGCACCACAAACCCCTCGGATGCCATCAAAGCCGCCACCGCATCAAAGCGCTGCGGATGCCGTGGCACGATCAGCCACTGCACCTTATTAGCTACAGAATCAATAGCTTTTTGCGCTTGTTGATTCTGGGCTAGAGGCCAAAAACGCTTCAAAATATCGAGCAAAGCCTGCTCTTCCCCTTCACGTGAGCTGGCCAGCAGCATCACCGCTTGCTTGCCTTGCAAACGCCAGGCACGGCCCTGCGCGACCTGGGCGGGGTTGGGCGTGGCATCAAACTTCAGGTTGCCCATCACACCCACCACCCTGGCCCCCAGGGACTGCAAACGCTGGGCATCGGCCTGGGTTTGCGCCCACACTGCGGTCAATGCCGCAAACGCCGGGCGGGCCAGCCAGGCCAGGCGCTGCGCTTGTTGCAGCGATTTGTCACTGAGCCGGGCATTCACCAGCGTCAGCGGTATCGCCTGCTGCTGGCAAGCCCAAATCAGGTTGGGCCAGACTTCGGTTTCCATCAGGATGCCGATCTGGGGTCTGAAATGGCTTAAAAACCGCTGCACTGCGCCCGGCGTGTCCCACGGTTGCCAGGCTTGTAAGTCACCAGCGGCCAACAGCTTCAAACCTTCAGCCCGCCCGGTGGCCGTGCCATGGGTGAGCAGCAAGCGCATCTGCGGCCACTGCGCTCGCAAAGCTGCAATCAACACCGCAGCCGCCCGGGTTTCGCCGAGTGACACCGCATGTAACCAGACGGTGGGGCCAGCATGCGCGGGCACAGCCTGGTCGTAATGGCCAAAACGCTCAGGCAGATGCTGGGCGTAGCCGGGTTCCTGCTGGCTGCGGCGCAGCAGTTTGCGCTTGAGCAGCGGCTGCGCCAGCCACATCAGGCAGGAGTAAAACCAGCGAATCATTCAGCGCTGAGCACGTTCAACCAGGCCTGCCAGACCACCTCCACACTCGGGGTGGGTTGGGCAAACACGCTGCATTGATGGGCGGTGGCCAAGGGGCCGGTGCGCCAGGCGGTGTCAAAGTTGTAGAGCTGCACATGCGGCAAATCCAGCGCCACGGCGATGTGGCTCAGGCCGCTGTCAACCCCGATCACACCGACACAGGTGGCCAGCGCGTCGGTGAGTGCGTCCAGCGTCAAACTGGGCCAGACCTGAGCATGCTCCAACTCATGGGCAATGAGTTGGGCCATCTGTTCCTCGGCCGGGCTGCCGTGCGGCAAGGCCACACCAAAACCGGCGGCATTGAGCCGCTGGGCCAGTTCGCGCCAATGTTCCAGGGGCCACTCTTTGTCGGCCCGGGAGGTGCCGTGCACCAGCGCCACCATGCCGCGCAAGCCACGCCTGAACGCTACATTTTTAATAGCTGCTTGCGCTTGTTCTGCGTGCGCTACAAGCCCAAAATCCATATGAAATGGCAGGGTGTGGTGCAAGGCATTGGCAACCAGCTCACGCGAGCGTGTCACGGCATGGCTGTGCGCGGGCAGGGTCAATGCCACGTCGGCCACCCAGCGGGCCGGGGCCTCAAAGCTGGAGCCTTCGGTTTGGTTGGCCAGGCCATAACGCTTGCCGTCACGGCTCAGGCGGGCCAGCCAGGACACCAGGGCGGATTTGCTTAAGCCCTGCAAATCGATCACCGCGTCATAACGTTCCTGCTGCAATTCGGCTTTGAACAGCGCCCATGCCCGCCGGGTTTCTGCGCTGAAAAGTGACTTGCGCCACTGCCGCAAGTCAGCCGCAATCACCCGGCGCACGCCTTTGCAGCGGCGCACCAGCGGCACAAAGCCACGCTCAACCACCCAGTCAATCTGGGCCCCAGGGTGCTCGCGCACAATGTCTTGCACGGCCGGCATGGCGTGCACCACGTCACCCAGTGACGACAGTTTGACTATCAAAATTTTCAATGCGCCGCCTCATCCGTCACAGCACCGGGCAACACCTGGTGCAGCAAGGCCATCATGTCGGTCTGGATGCGGGTCAAAGCCTCGGGCGTGTGGCCTTCAAAGCGCAGCACCAGCACCGGGGTGGTGTTGGAGGCGCGAATCAGCCCAAAGCCATCGGGCCAATCCACGCGCAGGCCGTCAATCGTGTTCAGCTTGGCCGGGGCCGGGAAATTGACCGTGGCCACCAGTTGCGTCACCAGGGTTTGCGCCTGGCCTTCGGCGCATTTCACATTCAGCTCAGGGGTGGAAAAGCTGCTGGGCAAGGCGTTCAGCACGGCGTTAGCATCGGCCGATTGACTGACGATTTCCAGCAGGCGGCAACCGGCGTAAGTGCCGTCGTCAAAACCGTACCAGCGCTCTTTAAAGAAGATGTGGCCGCTCATCTCGCCACCCAATGGGGAACCGATTTCTTTCATCTTGGCCTTGATCAGCGAGTGGCCGGTCTTGAACATCATTGGCACGCCACCGGCGGCCTCAATGGCTGGGGCCAGGCGCTGGGAGCACTTCACGTCAAACAAAATCGTGCCGCCGGGTACACGCTTGAGCACATCGGTGGCAAACAACATCATTTGCCGATCCGGGTAAATGGTGTTGCCGTCTTTGGTGACGATGCCAAGTCGGTCGCCGTCGCCGTCAAAGGCCAGGCCGAGTTCGGCATCGCTGTTTTTCAGGGCGGCCATCAGATCACGCAGGTTCTCGGGTTTACTGGGGTCGGGGTGGTGGTTGGGGAAATTGCCATCGACTTCGCTGAACAGCTCGGTCACCTCGCAGCCAATGGCCCGCAGAATGCCGGGGGCGGAGGCACCCGCAATGCCGTTGCCGCTGTCCACCACAATTTTCAGGGGGCGTGCCAGTTGGATGCCACCGACAATCCGCGCGGTGTAGTCGGCCAGCACATCCGTCTGGCGAATCTGGCCACCGGCACGTAACTCCCAGCTCTCGTCTTCCATGATGCGGCGCAGGTTTTGAATCTCGTCACCGTAAATGGCGCGGCCTGCCAGCACCATCTTGAAGCCGTTGTAATCCTTGGGGTTGTGGCTGCCGGTGACCTGGATGCCGCTGCTGCACAGCGTGTTGGCGGCAAAGTACAGCATCGGGGTGGTGGCGCGGCCAATGTCGATCACCTGCACGCCCACATCGGCCAGGCCGCGCATCAGGGCGGCGCTCAAATCCGGCCCGCTCAAGCGGCCATCACGGCCCACAGCCACTTGGGTCTGGCCTTCGCTCAGGGCCACTGTGCCAAAGGCACGGCCCAGGGCTTGAGCCATGGCGGCATCAATGCTGCTGGGCACGATGCCCCGAATGTCATAGGCTTTGAAAATGCTGGAGGTGAGCTTCATTGTTGTATTCCCTTACAGGTTGGATCGGATCGTTGGAGGCCCGAATTGTAGGGGTGAGCGCCGGACGAGGACATGTCCGAAAACGGCTGACTCAGCCGGGGGGACACGCTTATGATTCCCCGCATGAACCACCCCACCAGCCCCACCGACATGGATGCCTGCTACCTCGCGCTGAAAGCCCGTGATGCCCGGTTTGACGGCTGTTTTTTCACCGGGGTCACCTCCACCGGCATCTATTGCCGCCCGGTCTGCCGGGTGCGCACGCCCAAGCGGGAAAACTGCCGTTTTTTCAGCCTGGCCGCGCAGGCCGAGCGGGCCGGTTTTCGCCCCTGCCTGCGCTGCCGCCCGGAGCTGGCCCCACGCCAGCCCAGCCTTGGCATGGCGCAAGACAAAGCCTGGTCCATGCAGGATGCCTCGGCCATTCTGGCGACCCAGGCTGCAACCCTGATGGACGCACCTGCCGTGCCAGACGCACCGGTGCTGACAGTGCAGCGCCTGGCCCAGCGGCTGGGCATCAGCGACCGCCATTTGCGCCGCATTTTTGAAGCGCAGTGGGGGGTGTCACCGCTGCAATACCTGCAAACCCGCCGACTGCTGAGTGCCAAACAATTGCTCACCGACACCCCCCTGGCGGTGGCCCGGGTGGCCGAGCTGAGCGGTTTTGCCAGTGTGCGCCGCTTCAACGCTGCCTTTGCCAGCCACTACGGCCTGAACCCGACGCAACTGCGCCACACCCAGCTGTCATCTCACCACCTGACAGCCCAAGAGGGCCTTCATGTCCGGCTGAGCTACCGACCGCCCTACGATGTGGCGGCCCTGCTGAACTTCTTGGCAACGCGCCAAATCACCACGCTGGAGGTGGTGGACCCGACGAACGCCAGCCTGGGCAAAACCATGGCACTGACCTACGGCCAGCAGCGCGTCACCGGCTGGGTGCTGGCCCACTTTGATGCGGCCCGCTGCCGCGTCAAGCTGCAGGTGAGCGACAGCTTGGGTGAGGTGTTGCCGCAGGTGATTGCCCGGGTACGCTCGCTGCTGGATCTGGATGCCGACCCGCTGGCCATCAACAGCGTGTTGCACGCCGATTTCCCCCAGGGCGACGGCTTGCGCCTGCCCGGCACGCTGGACGGTTTTGAGCTGGCGGTGCGGGCCGTGCTGGGCCAGCAAATCACGGTGGCGGCGGCACGCACGCTGGCGCAGCGGCTGGTGACACGTTTTGGCGAACCCATCACCACCCCCCTGCCCGGTTTGACCCGCTTGTTCCCAGCGCCCCAAACCCTGGCGGCGGCCAGCGCGGATGAGCTGGGCGCATTGGGCATCGTCAAGCAAAGGCAAGCCGCGATTCAGGCGCTGGCCCGTGCCGTGGCCAGTGGCCAGCTGAATCTGGACACGGCGGTCAATGTCCAGACCACCTTGACTCAGTTGTGCGCCCTGCCCGGCATTGGTGACTGGACGGCGAACTACATTGCCATGCGGGCCCTGCACTGGCCCGATGCCTTTCCCGCCGGGGATGTGGCTTTGCACAAGGCCCTGGGCGTGCAGCATACGCCGCACCCCGCCAAGGCGGCGCTGGCCGCATCGCAGGCCTGGCAACCCTGGCGCAGCTACGCGGTGATCCGCGCCTGGGCCAGCCTGAGCCGATCCGGGAAGAACACTCAATAGCTATAAATTCAATAGCTGCTTGCGCATATTATCAAAGGTCTACAGGCCAAAAAGTATCATGAAACTGCCAAACCACACCGTTTACACGCACATCCCCAGCCCCTTAGGACAAATCACCCTGGCCGCCGCCGGTGACAAACTTGTTGGGGCCTGGTTTGAGGCCCAGGCCCACTGGCCCGATTTGTCCGGCTGTACGCAAACCCCCGGCCACCCGGTGCTGCAACAAGCGGCTGAGCAATTGGCCGAGTACTTTGCCGGGCAGCGCCGCCAGTTTGAGCTGCCCCTGAGCTTGAGCAGCGGCACGGCCTTTCAGCAAAAAGTTTGGCAAGCCCTGCTGGGCATCCCTTGCGGGCAACTGCGCAGCTACCAAGACATCAGCATCGCCATGGGTCAGCCCACGGCCATGCGTGCCGTAGGAGGGGCGGTGGGGCGCAACCCGCTGAGTATCATCGTGCCCTGTCACCGCGTGGTCGGCAGCCACGGGGCCTTGACTGGCTACGCTGGCGGGCTGGATCGCAAAACCGCCCTGCTGCAACTTGAAGGCTCCCTTTGAAAACATCCCCAAAACCCTGGCTCCATGAATTTGTGCTGCTGGGAGCCATCTGGGGCTCCTCGTTTTTGTTCACCCGGTTTGGCGTGGCTGAATTTGGGGCTATCCCCACCGCTGGCCTGCGGGTGGCGATTGCCGCACTGTGTTTGCTGCCGCTGTTGCTGGCGCGTGGTCAGGGGCCGGTGCTGCGCCAGCACTGGCAAAAAATCTTCCTGATGGGGCTGTTCAACTCCGGCATTCCGTTTGCGCTGTACGCCTATGCTTTGCTGTCGATCACCACCGGGCTGTCGTCGCTGCTGAATGCCACCGTGCCGCTGTTTGGGGCCATGGTGGCCTGGTTGTGGCTGAAAGACCGCCCGCACGGCATGAAGATTGTGGGGCTGTTGATGGGCTTCATCGGGGTCGCCATGCTGGCCTGGGGCAAGGCCAGCTTCAAGCCTGATGCGTCGGGGCTGTCCACCGGCTGGGCGGTGCTGGCGTGTTTGGCGGCTTGCCTGTGCTACGGTCTTTCGGCCAGCTTCACCAAACGTTACCTGAGTGGCCAGCCTTCGCTGGTGATTGCGGGCGGCAGCCAGATCGGTGCGGCGCTCGGGCTGGCACTGCCAACCTTGTGGCTGTGGCCCAGTCAGAACCCCAGCCTGAGCGCCTGGCTGGCTTTGCTGACGCTGGGTCTGCTGTGCACCGGGGTCGCCTATGTGCTGTATTTCCGCCTGATTGACAAGGTCGGCGCAGCCGGTTCCCTGACCGTGACCTTTTTGATCCCGGTGTTTGCGCTGTTCTACGGCGTGGTGTTTTTGGGTGAGGCTGTGACCGGCTGGATGCTGCTGTGTGGAGCCATCATCTTGTCGGGCACGGCTTTGTCAATGGGTTTGCTGAAAAGGGCTGGCTGACAGACTAGCAAAAGCCGTCACCACTTCCGGCGGGGCTTGCACCAGCTCGATCAGCACACCTTCACCGGCAATCGGAAACTCGTCATTGGCCTTGGGGTGCAAAAAGCAGATGTCAAAACCCGCCGCGCCCTGGCGGATGCCACCTGGCGCAAACCGCACGCCATTCGCCGTCAACCACTCTACCGCCTTAGGCAGATCGTCAATCCACAGGCCGACGTGGTTCAGCGGGGTGGCGTGCACCGCCGGTTTTTTGTCCACGTCCATGGGCTGCATCAGATCGACTTCGACCTTGAACGGGCCGCTGCCCATGGCGCAAATGTCTTCATCAACGTTTTCACGCTCGCTCTTGAACGTGCCGGTGATCTCCAGGCCGAGCATGTCGACCCAGAGTTTTTTGAGCTGCGCCTTGCTGGTACCGCCAATGGCGATTTGCTGGATGCCGAGTACTTTGAAGGGGCGTTGATTCGTTGTGCTGCTCATGCAAACTCCACAATCGGCTGATCCACCGTCAGGCTTTCGCCCTTGGTGGCCAGCACTTTGCTGACCACACCGTCGGCAGCGGCAAACAGCACGTTTTCCATCTTCATGGCTTCGATCACCGCAACACGTTCACCGGCCTGCACTTTCTGGCCTGGAGCCACCGCCACATCCACCAGCAAGCCGGGCATGGGCTTGAAGGGCATCAAACTGTGCAGCTCGGCCATGCGCGGGGAGACCACCAGCACGTCGATGCGTGTGCCGTTGTGCTGCAAGCGCAGCGCCAGCGGGTTTTTGGGGGTGCCGCGCTCGACCTGGGCGGTGAACGGTGCGCCATTCACCGTGCCGGTGATACACACGTCATTGAGCCGTGAATCACTACAAATTTCATAGCTGCTTGCACCCATTTTGACCCGTGCAAAACCGGTTTTTCCTGCAAACTCATCGACATGCACCGGGGTGTAGGCATTGCTGCCATCGTCACCCAGGGTGACCACCACATAGTCGCTGCCGATGTTCACCGCATAACCCGGCAACTGGCCGGACAGGCTGGCGGCGCGTTCGCGTGACTTGCGGCGCACAAAAGCGGCCAGGGCCAGCATGAAATGCGGGTCTTCGTGTGGCACATCTTCGGCTTTGAAGCCCTGGGCGTAGTTTTCGGCAATAAAGCCGGTGTTGAAATTGCCCGCCACAAACTTGGGGTGCGCCAGCAAAGCGGCCTGGAACGGGATGTTGCTGCTGATGCCGCGAATGACAAAGCCGTTGAGCGCTTCACGCATCTTGGCAATCGCATCCAGCCGATCCACGCCGTGCACGATGAGTTTGGCGATCATCGAGTCGTAATACATCGGAATCTCGCCGCCATCTTGCACGCCGGTATCGACCCGCACGCCCAACCAATCCTGGGTGTTGGACTGGAACATGGTTTGCGCTGGCGGGGCAAAGCGCACCAGGCGGCCGGTAGAGGGCAGGAAGTTGCGGAACGGGTCTTCGGCGTTGATGCGGCATTCGATGGCCCAGCCGTTGCGTTTCACTTCGGCCTGGGTCATGGGCAGCTTTTCACCCGCAGCCACACGAATCATCAGCTCCACCAGATCCAGCCCGGTGATGCACTCGGTGACCGGGTGCTCCACCTGCAGGCGGGTGTTCATTTCCAGGAAGTAGAAACTCTGGTCTTTGCCAACCACAAACTCCACCGTGCCTGCGCTTTGGTAGTTGACCGCCTTGGCCAGGGCCACGGCTTGTTCACCCATGGCTTTGCGGGTGGCATCGGAAATAAACGGGGATGGCGCTTCTTCAATCACCTTCTGGTGGCGGCGCTGGATCGAACATTCACGCTCATTGAGGTAAACCACGTTGCCATGGGCATCACCGATCAGCTGGATTTCAATGTGGCGCGGTTCTTCAACAAACTTTTCGACAAACACGCGGTCGTCACCAAAGCTGTTGCGGGCTTCATTGCGGCAGCTGGTGAAGCCTTCAAACGCTTCCTTGTCGTTGTAGGCGACCCGTAGGCCTTTGCCACCACCACCGGCGCTGGCCTTGATCATCACCGGATAGCCAATACCCTGGGCAATTTCAACGGCTTTTTCAGCGGTTTCAATGGCGCTGTTGACCCCCGGAATGCAGTTCACACCGGCGCTACCCGCGAGTTTTTTCGACTCGATCTTGTCGCCCATGGCGGCCATGGAATAGTGCTTGGGGCCGATGAAGACAATGCCTTCCTCTTCCACCCGTTTGGCAAATTCAGCGTTCTCGCTCAAAAAGCCATAGCCTGGGTGCAGCGCTTGCGCACCGGTTTGTTTGCAGGCGGCAATGATCTTGTCACCCACCAGGTAGCTCTCACGGCTGGGGGCCGGGCCAATGTTGACAGCCTCGTCGGCCAGCAGCACAAAGCGGGCATCTTTGTCGGCATCGGAATACACCGCCACGGTTTGGATACCCATTTTTTTTGCCGTGGTAATGACACGGCAGGCGATCTCGCCACGGTTGGCGATCAGGATTTTTTTAAACATGTTCTTGTGCTCCTCAGGTCTTAAAGGGGGATGTTGCCGTGTTTGCGCCAGGGGTTCTCAAGCTTCTTGTCCTTGAGCATCACCAGGCTGCGGCAAATGCGTTTGCGGGTTTCATAGGGCTGGATCACGTCGTCAATGAAGCCACGCGCACCGGCCACAAACGGGTTGGCAAAACGGGCTTTGTATTCAGCTTCCTTGGCGGCCAGTTTTTCCGGGTCGCCCTTGTCTTCGCGGAAGATGATTTCCACTGCGCCCTTGGCTCCCATCACCGCGATTTCGGCGTTGGGCCAGGCAAAGTTCACGTCACCACGCAGGTGTTTGGAGCTCATCACGTCATACGCGCCGCCATAGGCTTTGCGGGTGATGACGGTGATTTTGGGCACGGTACATTCGGCGTAGGCATAGAGCAGTTTGGCTCCGTGCTTGATGATGCCACCGTACTCCTGGGCGGTGCCGGGCATGAAACCGGGCACGTCAACAAAGGTGATGACCGGGATGTTGAAGGCATCACAAAAACGCACAAAACGCGCTGCCTTGAGGCTGCTCTTGATGTCCAGACAACCGGCCAGCACCAGCGGCTGATTCGCCACGATGCCAACGGTCTGGCCGTCCATGCGGGCAAAGCCGATCAGGATGTTCTTGGCGTACTCGGGTTGCAGCTCAAAGAAATCGCCATCATCCACCGTCTTGATGATCAGCTCTTTCATGTCATAGGGCTTGTTCGGGTTGTCGGGCACCAGCGTGTCCAGGCTGTGCTCCAGGCGGCCACTGGGATCACCACTCTGGCGCACCGGGGCTTTTTCGCGGTTGTTCAGCGGCAGGTAGTTGTACAGGCGGCGCAGCATCAGCAGCGCTTCCACGTCGTTCTCAAACGCCAGGTCGGCCACGCCGCTCTTGGTGGTATGGCTGATGGCTCCGCCCAGCTCTTCGGCCGTCACCTCTTCGTGCGTCACTGTCTTGACGACTTCGGGGCCGGTGACAAACATGTAGGAGCTGTCTTTGACCATGAAGATGAAATCGGTCATGGCCGGTGAATACACCGCCCCCCCGGCGCAGGGGCCCATGATCATGCTGATTTGCGGTACCACACCGCTGGCCATCACATTGCGCTGGAACACGTCGGCATAACCGCCCAGCGATGCCACACCTTCCTGAATACGTGCCCCGCCCGAGTCGTTCAGGCCAATCACCGGCGCACCGACTTTCATGGCCTGATCCATGATCTTGCAGATTTTTTCGGCATGGGCTTCAGAGAGAGCGCCGCCAAACACGGTGAAGTCCTGGCTGAAAACAAACACCAGGCGGCCATTGATCATGCCGTAGCCGGTGACCACGCCGTCACCGGGAATCTTGTTGTCTTGCATGCCGAAGTCTGAGCAGCGGTGCTCGACAAACATGTCCCATTCTTCAAACGTGCCCTCGTCGAGCAACACTTCCAGGCGCTCACGGGCGGTGAGCTTGCCTTTTTTGTGCTGTGCGTCAATGCGCTTCTGGCCCCCACCCAGGCGGGCGAGTTGGCGCTTTTTGTCCAATTGTTCAAGGATGTCATGCATGATGTTTGTCTTTCTCGGGTCGAACAGAAAAGGTTGAAGTTGATATGAAATAAAGAGCTGTCTACGCTTGATTTCTTGCCGCAGTGGAGGCCGCCAGCCGGCCCTCAAGCACGTCCTGGGTGAGTTTGGGCAGCAAGGCCTTCACGGCGGAGTGTTGGGCAAATGCCTGCTTCAGTCCGGCATCGATACGCTCCCACATCCAGGCCAGGGCCTGCTTCTGGCGGCGCTCGGCCAGCTTGCCGTTGCGGGTTTGCACGGCCTTGAATTCAAGCACCTTGGCCCAGAAGCTGTCAACGCCCTGGGCGTGTAAAGCACTGAGCTGGATCACTTGCGGGTGCCAGATGGCGCTGTCGTGGTGCAGGTGCTCGGGGTTGCCATGCAGGCCGAGCAAGCGCAGGCTGGAGGTGATCTGGGCGCGGGCGCGGGTGGCGGCATCGGGGTCAAGATCGACCTTGTTGATGACCACCAGGTCGGCCAGTTCCATCACGCCTTTTTTGATGGCTTGCAGGTCGTCACCGGCATTGGGCAACTGCATCAAGACAAACATGTCGGTCATGCCCTGCACCGCCGTCTCGCTCTGGCCCACGCCCACGGTCTCCACAATCACCACGTCATAACCTGCCGCTTCGCAGACCAGCATGGCTTCGCGGGTTTTCTCGGCCACACCGCCCAAAGTGCCACTGCTGGGGCTGGGGCGGATGTAGGCCTGGTCATGCACCGACAGGTGTTCCATGCGGGTCTTGTCACCCAGAATCGAGCCGCCAGAGATGCTGCTGCTGGGGTCCACCGCCAGCACTGCCACCCTGTGGCCTTGGCCGATCAGGTACAAGCCCAAGGCTTCAATGAAGGTGGATTTGCCGACACCGGGTACGCCGCTGATGCCCAGTCGGAACGACTTGCCGGCGTGGGGCAGCAAGGCGGTCAGGAGTTCATCCGCCTGCGTCCGGTGGTCTGGGCGGGTGGATTCGAGCAGGGTGATGGCTTTGGCCACGGAGCGGCGTTGCAGTGCGCCATGGCCATGCAAAACACCATTCAGCAGAGAGGGGGCCAATGCTTCAGTCATGGAATTCACAAAATCTCAAACGCGCGGCCATCAGGCAGGCGGTAGCGGGAAAAGTCACGCACATCCAAGGTCAAGATGTGTCTGACCCCGGTTTCATGTGCCGCCCAGTACAGGCTGGCATCGGCTAAATCCATTTCGCTGCGTGCATCGGTGTAAGCCCCCATCCAGTCAGCCATGTCCATCAGGTCTTCGGTATCAAAGGGAAAAATCTGCACCGCGCCCGCACCGATCCATCGCAACAAAGCCAGGCGCTCGCGGTCACCCAGCATGTGGGTGGCCTCTGTCACGCAGGGCCAAGTGCTATGCAATCGCCACGGCAGTTTCGGCTGGGTGATCAAGTCCCGAAAATGAGCGTGATATTTGTCCATGCAATCAAACAAAGCAATCATTGGCCCCGCATCCAACAAGGCAACGATCACACTGCGCTCCCGGTTTGGCGTAACGCCAAGGTCTGTGCATAGTCGGCGCTTTCCTGGTCGTGTTTGGCACGCAGTTTTTCGCGCAAAGCGGCTTTCTGCACGTTGGGCTCGCGCGGCACAACGGTATCGGCTGGCTGGCCGACGCGGTAGTCAGCCATCTCTTGCATCACCTTGAGGTAAAGCTCTCCCGGATGGTTGCGCCCCAGTGCACGTTCAACCGCCTCAATGATGAATTGCGACTTGGTGATGCCACGCCGTTTGGCGGCTTGCTCCAGCTCTTTTTCCATGAGCGGGTCCATGCGAACTGATACAGCCATGATGAGCTCCTATTGAAATACGGTATTACAGTATATCAATACCTCAATCAGACGACCAATGCCTTTTTGATCTGCTCCAGCACATCCTTGGCGCTGGCCGGGATCGGCGTGCCGGGGCCGTAGATGCCTTTGACACCGGCCTCATAGAGCATGTCGTAATCCTGGCGCGGAATCACCCCGCCGACGAAGACGATGATGTCGTCAGCACCCTGTTTTTTCAGCTCGGCAATGATGGCGGGCACCAGGGTTTTGTGGCCTGCGGCCAGCGTCGACACGCCGACGGCGTGCACGTCGTTTTCAATCGCCTGGCGGGCGCATTCCTCGGGGGTCTGGAACAGCGGGCCCATGTCCACGTCGAAGCCTAGGTCGGCGAAGGCGGTGGCTACCACTTTTGCCCCGCGGTCGTGGCCGTCCTGGCCGAGTTTGCTGATCATGACGCGCGGGCGGCGGCCCTGATCGGTGGCGAACTGGGCAATTTCTTCTTTCAGCTTGTCCCAGCCTTCGGCACTGTCATAGGCAGCGGCGTAGACACCGGTCACTTTTTGGGTGTCCGCACGGTGGCGGCCAAATGATTTTTCCATGGCATCACTGATTTCCCCAACGGTGGCACGCACCCGTACCGCCTTGATACACAAATCCAGCAAATTGCCAGTGCCGCTTTCTGCTGCGTTTTCGATAGCTGCTAGCGCTTGTTGCACCTGGGCTGCATCACGATTTTTCTTGATTTCCTGGAGGCGGGCAATTTGTGAATCTCGCACCGCCACGTTGTCGATGTCTCGGGCCTCAATGCTGTCTTCGGTCTTGAGTTTGTATTTGTTGACACCCACGATCACGTCGCGGCCAGAGTCGATGCGAGCCTGCTTTTCAGCCGCGGCGGCTTCGATCTTGAGCTTGGCCCAGCCCGAATCCACGGCTTTGGTCATGCCGCCCATGGCTTCGACTTCTTCAATGATGGCCCAGGCGGCATCGGCCATGTCTTGGGTGAGCTTTTCCATCATGTACGAGCCCGCCCACGGGTCGATCACGTTGGTGATGTGGGTTTCTTCCTGGATGATGAGCTGGGTATTGCGAGTGGGTGCCACCAAACACCGCCGCCATGGCCTCGATGGTGGTGCGCACCACGTTGTTGTACGGGTCTTGCTCGGTCAGGCTCCAGCCGCTGGTCTGGCAATGGGTGCGCAGCATCAGGCTCTTGGGCTTTTTGGCCTCAAAGCCTTTCATGATGCGGCACCACAGCAGGCGGGCGGCACGCATCTTGGCCACCTCCAGGTAGAAGTTCATGCCAATGGCCCAGAAGAACGAGAGGCGACCGGCAAAGTCGTCCACATCCATGCCTTTGGCAATCGCGGTCTTCACATATTCCTTGCCATCGGCCAGGGTAAAGGCCAGTTCCAGCGCCTGGTTGGCCCCGGCTTCCTGCATGTGGTAGCCCGAAATGCTGATCGAGTTGAACTTGGGCATGTTCTTGGCGGTGTACTCGATGATGTCGCCAATGATGCGCATGGACGGCTCAGGCGGGTAGATGTAGGTGTTACGCACCATGAACTCTTTCAGAATGTCGTTCTGAATGGTTCCCGAGAGCTTGTCCTGCGATACACCCTGCTCTTCCGCCGCGACCACGTAGCCTGCCAGCACCGGCAGCACTGCGCCGTTCATGGTCATGGAGACGCTCACCTTGTCCAAGGGAATCTCATTGAACAGAATCTTCATGTCCTCCACCGAGTCAATCGCCACCCCGGCCTTGCCCACGTCACCGGTGACGCGCGGATGATCGGAGTCATACCCGCGGTGGGTGGCCAGGTCGAAAGCCACGCTCACGCCCTGACCACCTGCCGCAAGCGCCTTTCTGTAGAAGGCATTGCTCTCCTCGGCCGTAGAAAAACCGGCGTACTGACGAATCGTCCAGGGGCGCACCGCGTACATGGTGGCTTGTGGGCCGCGCAGATAGGGCTCAAAACCGGGCAAAG
>VIKI01000071.1:0-13018 GCA_008080595.1 Comamonadaceae bacterium | reverse complement strand
CTGAAATTCTGGTGTGTGTTGTGTCATGGCGGCAATTCGGTGTGGGTTAGACATAAGGGATCTTGCTCAAGAAAAGCCGATGCCCAATCAATCTGGCGAGTTTACGTTATTTATAATTATTGATGCAAAATATTCTACCCAGCTTACAATCTGCACCATGGTCACCCCCTCACTCGCCCCCCGAGCTCTTTACGAAGAAGTTGCAGAACTGTTGCGCCAGCGCATTTTCAGCCGCGAGCTGGAGCCTGGCAGCTGGATTGACGAACTGAAGATTGCCGAGGCCTATGGCATCAGCCGCACCCCGTTGCGGGAAGCACTCAAAGTGCTGGCCGCCGAAGGCTTGGTGACCATGAAGGTGCGCCGCGGGGCCTACGTCACCGAAGTCTCCGAGCGCGATCTGGCCGATGTGTACCACCTGCTGAGCCTGCTGGAATCGGATGCTGCCGGGGTTGTGGCCACGGCTGCCTCAGAAGGACAACTCCGTGAATTGCAAGTGCTGCACCAGGAGCTGGAACTTGCCGCCACGCCCGACAAGCAGGATCGGGAGCGTTTTTTTGAAATCAACGAGCGCTTTCACATGCGCTTGCTTGAAATCGCCAACAACCGATGGCGCGACCAAATGGTGGCCGACCTGCGCAAGGTGATGAAGCTCAACCGCCATAACTCGCTGCTGAAATCAGGCCGCATTCAGGAATCCCTGAACGAGCACCGGGCATTGATGCAGGCCCTGGTCGCCAAAGACCGCGACTTGTGCCAAAAACGCATGCAAGAACACTTTGCCAATGGACTTGAGGCCGCCAACTAAACCGACTGGATTGATGAAGAAGTGAAGAGCTAGGCAGATGAAGTGGCCTGCCCGGAGGGGATCGAACCCCCGACCCACAGCTTAGAAGGCTGTTGCTCTATCCAACTGAGCTACGGGCAGAGATCACGAGAATTGAATGGTCGGGGCGAAAGGATTCGAACCTTCGACCCTCTGGTCCCAAACCAGATGCGCTACCAGGCTGCGCTACGCCCCGACTTCCAGTATTGTACTGGCTCAAACCACGCTTTTCGCCCGCTGCCGGGGGGCGCTAGACTACTTTTTTTGCAAGCCAGCCAAAACGCAAACCCGCAAGCACCCCACACGAATACTTTCAACCCGATTCAGCCATGTATCCCCCACTTCAGCCCCTCTTGTGGTTAGAACCTGAACAGCCGTTCCCCCCCACACACGAGACCTGGGGCCCAGAGAGCCCGGCACCAGGTTTATTGTGCGCGGGCCGTGACCTGAGCCATGAGAGCCTTCACACGGCCTATTCCCATGGCATTTTTCCCTGGTACAGCGAGGGGCAACCCATTCTGTGGTGGAGTCCCAACCCTCGCATGGTGCTGCATGTGGATGAGTTTCGTCTGCACCCTTCACTGAAAAAAACGCTCAAAAAATTCAGCCGATCCCCCTCGTGCAACATCCGCATCGACACCGCTTTTGCCGAAGTGATTGAAGCCTGCAGCAGCAGCCCCAGAGACGGCCAATCTGGCACCTGGATCCTGCCCGAAATGAGGGCCGCTTACACCGACTTTCATCGCGCGGGTTTCGCGCACAGCATTGAGACCTGGGTCGACGATCAGCTGGTGGGTGGTCTCTATGGCATCAACATTGGCCATGCGGTGTTTGGCGAGTCGATGTTTCACCGGGTCACCGATGGCTCCAAAATCGCCCTTGCCGCCCTGGTGGCTTTTTGTCGTGAATACAAACTGCCGCTGATTGATTGCCAGCAAAATACACGCCATCTGGCTTCGTTTGGAGCCAGGGAAATTACCCGCGAGTCATTTGAAACGCATCTGCAAAAATTGCACAGCTTGCCCTCACCCACATGGCATTTCAATCCTGAGATGTGGCATCAATTGGGCATTTGAATACGACTTACCCCAACTCCAAAATCATGTTCATCGCAGCCAAATTCCTTGCCTTTCTGACCCAACCCCTGGCCTGGGTGGCTCTGCTGATCCTGGCCTCACTCCTGTGTATTCGATGGCCCCAACTGGCCACACGTTTAGGCGGAATTGCCCTGGCCTTGCTGTTGATCCTGGGCTGGGAACCGCTGCCTGATGCGGTGCTGCGGCAACTTGAATCCCAATACCCGGCACTGTCCCACACGGCACCCCTGAATGCCTACGCGGGCGTGGTGGTGCTCGGCGGCGGGCTCGATGCCGGTTATGTCTGGACAACACCTGGGCAAAGCGCCCTCAATGATGCCGCCGAACGCCTGACCGAAGTGTTGCCGCTGCTGCGCAGGAGACCCCAGTTGCAAGTGCTGTTCACTGGTGGTGAAGGCGAGCTTTTTGCCAATGCCCTGCCCGAGGCTGAGCGTGCCAGGCAGTTTTTTAGCAGTCAAGGCATTGCGCCTGAACACTTGCAGTATGAATCCGCCTCGCGCACCACTTATGAAAATGCTTTGCTGAGCAAATCCGTCCCCGGAATCGATGCCACGCGCCCCTGGCTGCTACTGACCTCTGCCTGGCACATGCCACGCTCCATGGCCACCTTCAAAAGTCTGGGCTGGAACGTCACTGCCTACCCGGTGGACTTTCGCTCCGGCAGCAGCACCCCCTGGACTCAGTACAACATGGATTCAGGGGTGAAAAAATGGAGAACGGCACTGCACGAACTGCTTGGCATGCTGGCCTACAAACTGTCCGGGCGCAGCTGAATCAGGACTCGGCCAACACCTGCGCCACCTCGTTCAGACGACTCGCCAGCACTTTATCGACCCGCCGGCCATCCAGGTCAACCACCTCAAAACACCAGCCTTCACAGTTGATTTTTTCACCTGTCTTTGGCAAATGGCCGCTGACGGCCATCAGCAAGCCCGCCACGGTGTTGTAGCGACCGCGCTCCTCCAGTGGCAGCTCTTCCAGATCCAGCCGGGCTTTAAGCTCACTCACCGGCATCATGCCATCGAGCAACCAACTGCCATCATCGCGCTGCACCGCCCAGGCTTCAGTTTTGGCACTGGGCTGCAACTCGCCGGTGATGGCTTCCAGCAGATCATGCGGTGTCAGCAAGCCTTGCACCACACCGTATTCGTCCACCACCAGCACCAGGCGGCCGACCTTGGCCCGAAACTGCTCCAGCAACTCCATGCCACTCAAGGTTTCTGGCACAAACACCACCGGGCTCACCACATCTTCCAACGTGCCCGAAGCGCTGACACCCATCTCAAGCAAATGCGCCAGGCTGATTTTGCCCACCACATCATCGAGCGAGCCACGGCACACCGGATACCAGGAGTGGGCCCGCAGCGCACCATCGGCGCCCACTTTTTGCAGCCCTTGTGCCACTGTGGCGCTGGCATCAAGCCAATCGACCTCGGCACGCGGCACCATCAGCGAGGTCAAAGGCCGGTCATCCAGACCAAACACGTTTTGCACCATCTGGTGCTCGTGCTCCTCAATCACACCGGCATCCACCCCCTCCTCCAGGCTGGCGGTAATTTCCTCTTCGGTCATGGCACGCGACGCATTGGTGTCAATACGCAGCAATCTCAGCATGGCCGCCGTTGACCCGGAGAGCAATTTGACAAACGGGCCAGCCACCTTGGCCAGCCACAGCATCGGCCGAGCCACCAGGCGGGAGACCACTTCCGGGTACAACTGGCCAATACGTTTGGGCACCAGCTCACCAAAAATGATGGTGGTGAAGGTGATCAAGGTCACCACCATCGCGGTTGCCGAAATGGCTGCCGCTTTCTCAGCCACCCCCAAGGCTTCCAGCCAGGAAGCCAAACCTGCGCTGAACGCCGCCTCACCCACAATGCCGTTGAGCACACCAATGGAAGTGATACCGACCTGCACCGTGGACAAAAACTGGTTGGGGTTGCCCAGCAGCAGCAGCGCCGCCTGAGCCCCTTTGTCGCCCTCCTCCGCCATGGCATTCAGCCGCGATTTGCGACTGGCGGCCAGCGCCAGTTCCGACATGGCAAACACGCCATTCAGCAAAGTCAGAAAAACAATCAGCAAAAATTCCATGAGTCTCAAACGACAATAAACACCATGGCACTTTACATGATTGGCGACGTACAAGGCTGCGACAGCGCTTTGCAACGTTTATTGAACAAAATTTCCTTTTCCCCCAGCCGGGACACGCGGGACACGCTCTACCTGTTGGGCGATCTGGTCAACCGCGGGCCAGCCTCGGCAAGCGTCTTGCGCCGCCTGATGGGTTATGGCGCAGCGGCCCAATGCCTGCTGGGCAACCATGATCTGCACCTGCTGGCGGCATCTATCGGCGCACGCAAACCCAGCCGCAAAGACACCTTGACCGAGGTGCTGCAAGCCCCTGACCGTGAAGCCATGCTGGGCTGGCTGCGCTGTCAACGCATGGCGATCTTGCTGGACCATCAAAAATCAAGAGTTTTAATGGTTCATGCCGGCGTATTACCTGCGTGGACAGCTACAGAAACAATAGCGCTTGCAGGTGAAGTGGAATGCCTGCTGCGTGGCCCTGATCTGAGCGATTTTTTGCACCAGATGTACGGCAACCAACCCCATGCCTGGAATGCCAGTCTGCGCGGCACAGAACGGCTGCGCCTGATTGTGAATGCGCTGACCCGCCTGCGCTTCTGCACTGCACAAGGGGTGATGGAGTTTGACACCACCGACGGCGCCAATGCCGCGCCCAAGGGCTATATGCCGTGGTATGACGTGCCGGGGCGCAAAACCGCCGATGTCACCGTGGCCTTTGGCCATTGGTCTACCCTGGGCTGGCTGAACCGCCCCGATGTGTTGGCACTGGATTCAGGTTGTGTCTGGGGCGGCTGCCTGAGTGCGCTCAAGCTGGGGGCCGATGCCTCCCAGCACGAACTGATTCAAGTGAACTGTGAGCAGGCGCAAAAACCAGGTGTTTGACGGTCAAGCGGCCTTGAACAAGGCAGCGACTTTGCGCTTGGTTTTGATGTTGCTGGAGATGCCGCGCACATTGGGGCGCGCGGCGGCAGCCTCCCAGCTGGGCAGTTCGCCCGCAGGCAGCACCGGCGGCTCATACGGTTTGGAGAAAAACGGGTCTTGTGACTTGACCGGTTCACGCCGGTAGTCGTTGCGTGGGGCACGCGGCACACGCCCAGGGAACTCTTCACGGCGGGTGTCACCGGCTTCTTGCTGGTAAAGCCTGCGACCATTGTTGATATGGCCTTGCTTGCAGATGTCGGGCAGGTCTTCGTCAAACTCAATCGGTTCCAGTTCAATCTTGGTCTTGATGAGTTTTTCGATGTCGGCCACCAAGCGTGCATCACTCTTGGAGACAAAGTTCACCGCCAAACCGGCCGCACCGGCACGCCCGGTACGGCCAATGCGGTGCACGTAATCTTCGGCGTTGAACGGCACGTCAAAGTTGAACACGGCGGGCACGTCCTTGATGTCCAGGCCACGGGCCGCCACATCGGTGCACACCAACAAGTCAACCTCACCGCTCTTGAAAGCCTCCAGCGCCTTCAAGCGCTCTTCCTGGCTCTTGTCACCATGCAGCGCCGTGGTTTTCAGACCCTCATGCTCCAGCGAACGGGCCAGACGGGCACAGCCGAGCTTGCTGTTGACAAACACAAAAGCCTGTTTGAGGCCGCGATTTTTCAGCACCTGGTGCAAGGCGTGGCGCTTGTCGTCGCCCTCTACGCTGTAGAAATGTTGCTCAACCGTGGAAGCGGTGGCATTGGAGCGTGCCACCTCAATCGTCACCGGGTCTTGCAGATAACTGTTGGCCAGGCGTTTGATTTCAGGCGAGAAGGTGGCCGAAAACAGCAAGGTGGTGCGCTGCTTGGGCAGGTAGCTCAGAATGCGTTGCAGGTCAGGCAGGAAACCAATGTCGAGCATGCGGTCGGCTTCGTCCAGCACCACATATTCCACCTGGTTGAGCACCGCGTTCTTGGCCTCAATGTGGTCCAGCAAACGTCCAGGGGTGGCCACCAGCACTTCAACGCCTTGCTTGAGTTCCAGCGTTTGCGGCTTCATGTCCATGCCGCCAAACACCACCGCGCTACGCAGGTTGGTGTATTTGCCGTATTGCTTGATGTTGTCGGCCACCTGATCGGCCAGCTCACGGGTGGGCAGCAGCACCAGGGCGCGCACCGGATGGCGGGCCGGTGAGGTGGAGGTGTTTTCGTGTTTCAGCAGCCGCTGCATCAGCGGCAAAGCGAAGGCTGCCGTTTTGCCGGTACCGGTTTGGGCTGCGCCCATCACGTCTCGGCCTTGCAGCACCACGGGAATGGCCTGGGCCTGGATCGGAGTCATGGACTCGTACCCCATTTCAGCCACCGCGCGGGCCAAAGGGGCGGCCAGCTGCAACTGGGCAAAGGCCATGATGGGGGTGTCAGAAGTTAATTCAGAAGCGTTGGCAGAAGTCAGGTCGGTCATTGAAGCTCGGGGTACATTGCTATCAATCCGATAGCCAGTGATGCTCTGGGAATCAGGGCAAAGTCTTTGGTAGACGCAAGATTATCGTTGATTCACCCAACCGCCGTCGATCAAGCCTTGGGCAAGGTCACGCCGCGCTGCCCCTGGTACTTGCCACCACGGTCTTTGTAGCTGGTTTCACAGACTTCATCGCTCTCAAAAAACAAGACCTGGGCGCAACCTTCACCGGCGTAGATTTTGGCTGGCAGCGGCGTGGTGTTGGAGAATTCCAGCGTCACATAACCCTCCCACTCGGGCTCGAACGGGGTCACGTTGACGATGATGCCGCAGCGGGCATAGGTGCTTTTGCCCAGGCAAATGGTCAGCACATTGCGGGGAATACGAAAGTATTCCACCGTGCGGGCCAGCGCAAAGCTGTTGGGGGGAATGATGCACACGTCATCATTGAAATCGACAAAACTTTTTTCGTCAAAGTTCTTCGGGTCAACCACCGTGCTGTGGATGTTGGTGAACACCTTGAATTCGGGGGCGCAGCGGATGTCGTAGCCATAGCTGCTGGTACCGTAACTGACAATTTTGTGGCCAGCAGCGTCCTGGCGAATCTGGCCGGGCTCAAAGGGCTCGATCATGCCGTGCTGCTCGGCCATGCGGCGGATCCATTTATCGCTTTTGATGGTCATAGGGGTCAACTCCTGGGTTGGCGCGATTGTAATATAAAAATCATAGCTGCCAGCGCTTTATTCATAAGCACTAGAGGCCTATAAAGCTTGTGAAATCACGGTTTTCTCAACCAAGCGGTCATCACCCAGCACAATCATCGAAAACAGCAACTCGTCCAGGTTATTGGCCAGCGCCGTCTTGCGGGCCAGCAGCGGCGTGGCTTGGGGGTTGAGCAGGACAAAATCGGCTTCGCAGCCCGGCAGCAAGTTGCCCACCACCCCCTCCAGCCCGAGCGCTTTGGCGGCACCTGCCGTGTGCTGCCACCAGAGCTGTTGCGGCGGGAGTGACAAACCGGTTTTGCTCTGCCCTTCCCGCCCCACGTAATACGCCGCCAGCATCGTGTGAAACGGGTGCCCAGAAACAGGTTGCTGGTCGGGCTGATGGCGGCGGCCGCGCCGGTGCTGCGCATCAGGGCACGATCTTCGTCGTCAAAGTGGATGCAGTGCGCGTAAACCGCCCGCTGGCGCATCAGACCAAAGTCTGCATAAGTCGCCAAATAACTGCGTGATGCCGGAAACAGCTCACGCGCCCAGGCAATCTCGGCCTTGTTTTCCGCCACATGCGACTGAATCCACACTTCGGGGTATCGAGCTGCCAACTCGCCCGCGCCGCGCAACTGGGCATCGGTGCTGGTCGGGGCAAAACGTGGCGTGATGGCGTAGCCCAGGCGATCCACACCATGCCAGCGTTGCAACAGGTTTTCGGAGTCAATCAGACTTTGCTCTGTAGCATCGGCAAGGCCAGCCGCTGGGCGTTGGTTCAGCAGATCGACCGGGGCATGCCGATCCATCAAACACAGGCCGGTGATCAGCCGCATCTGCTGCTGTTGTGCCTCTTGAAACAAGGCGTTGACCGAACTGCTGTGCGAGGTGGCAAAGGTGAGCGCCGTGGTGACCCCGTGGCGCAGCAATTCAGCTATAAAAAAAGTAGCTTCTTGCGCACTGTATTCGGGCGATGAGAAGCGTTTTTCTTCTGGAAATGTATAGTTTTCAAGCCACGGCAACAGGCCTTCGGCGGGCGAGCCAATCACATTGGTTTGCGGGTAATGGCTGTGCAAATCGACAAAACCCGGTGCAATGATGCGCCCGGGCCAATGCGTCACCGCCAAGTCGGCAAAACGCGGCTGCAATTCACGGTAAGGCCCAACCGCCAGCACCACTTGGCGGCCTTGGGCGTTGGGGCCCACCACCAGCAGGCCGTCATCTTCCAGCACGGCGCTGGCTTGCGGGGCTGCCGCAGGGGAGAAATAAAGAATGGAGGAACGATAAGCTTTCATAGACCTCAGAGCTTACCCAATTTGCCAGCAAGACCGAAAGCGTTCATGTCCGCATGTCTCATGCGTCAACCGGGGCAAGACCTCCACGCGCACGATGCCAGCTCAAGAGTGGTGGGCACTTTCTTTGTCAATCCCCAAGCGGCGCATTCTTTCCCAAAGGTTTTTCCGGCTGATGCCAAGCGAGTCGGCGCACAACTGAATCTGCCATTGGCTGGCCACCAGCGCCCGCACGATGAAGTCACGCTCACACTCGCCCAGATAGTCGCGCAAACTGCCTGCCAGATCCTGCTGACTGGCCAAAACGGGCGCGGGGCGCTCGAACAAAATGTCGTGGGAAATCAAATGCCCGTCACACATCAGGCTGGCACGCTCCAGGCTGTTTTTAAGTTCCCGGATGTTGCCCGGCCAGGGGTAGGCTTTGAGCGCATGTTCTGCCGCTGCGGTAAAGCCCGGCGACGTTTTGCCGCTGACGGCAGCCATTTCTGCCAACAAGGTGTGTGCCAGCGGCAAGATGTCTTCAGGGCGCTCGCGCAGGGGCGGAATACGCAACTCCACCACGTTGATCCGGTAATACAGGTCTTCACGAAAAGACCCACTGGCCACCCGCTCCTGCAAGGTCTGGTGGGTGGCGCTGATCAGGCGAATCGTCACCGGAATCAGGGTCTCACCTCCTACACGCACCACACTTCGCTCTTGCAGGGCACGCAGCAGCTTGACTTGCATGGCGGGCGGGGTGTCGCCAATTTCATCCAGAAAAAGTGTGCCGCCGTCGGCCTGCTCAAACACGCCTTTTTTGGTTCTGACAGCCCCGGTGAAAGCGCCTTTTTCGTAGCCGAAGAGCTCGGCTTCCAGCAGGCTCTCGGTCAAAGAGCCGCAGTTCACCGCAATAAACGGCTTGTCCTGACCGGTCAAATCATGCAAGGCACGCGCCACACACTCCTTGCCCACCCCCGATTCACCGGTGATCAGAACCGAGGCCGTGCTTTTGGCCAGCCGTTTCAGCATGGTTTGAATTTGCCGCATCGCCGGTGATTGCCCCAGGCCGTGCAAGCCCGCATCCATCATCGGCGAAACGATGTTGCTGATCTTGTCGATCAAGGCATCCAGATCAAACGGTTTGGTGATGTAGTCACGTGCGCCCTTCTTGAGCAAACTGACTGCGGAGTCAATCTCGCCATGGCCGGTGATGAAGATGAAGGGCGGCAGGCGTTGGCCAACGGCGAGCAACTGTTCAAACAGCACATCACCGGTGATGTCGGGCAGACGGATATCACTGACAACCAGTGCGTAGCTCTGGCTGCGCAGCGCCGCCATGGCAGCCGCGCCAGTGCGATGCCAGTCGTGCTCAAAACCTTCCAGGCCGAATCGGTCAGACAAGGATTCACCCATGAGCTCGTCGTCTTCAATCAGGCAAATTCTGTGGGGTAGGGATTTCATGCGTTCGATTCAAAGGGCAGGATGACGGTAAAACGGGTGAGCTCAGCGCCAGATTCGGCACGAATCGTACCGCCAAGCTGGGTGATGATCTGGTAACAAATCCACAAGCCCAGTCCGTTGCCGTTTTCTGAAAAACGGGTAAAGGGTTCGTACAAACGGGCCAGTTGCTCGGGCGACATCGGTGCGCCGGTATTTTCAACCACGATCAGCAGTTGCTGTTGATCCAACATGGAGCGCAAACTCACCTGCCCGGCCTGCCCTGTTGCGGCAATCGCATTGAGCAGCAAATTGATCAGCACCTGGCGCACCAGGGTTGACGGCAACGCCACGTCATCAGGCACGGCCACCGACCAGTTGATTTGCGCCGATTGCTTCTTGGCCGCATGCGAAACCAGCACCCGACAGCAGGGAAATGGTTTTTTGGGTGACCGGATCCGGGCTGCCGTGACGCTTCAAGGTGCTGATGGCGTTGAGCATGCCACCCAGGGGGTTGTTGATTTCATGCGCAATGCTGGCAGTCAGCCGGCCCACCGCCGCCATACGCTCGCTTTTGACCATTTCCTTCTCGAAAATCGCTTTTTCCTGCAACTTGGCATGCATGTCGGCATACGCCTGGAAGAGCTGCCCCACTTCGTCTTTGTAGGGATACAAGGCGGGGTCAATGGCGGGGGTCTGGGCATCGCCAATCAGGCGGATGCGCCCGGTGATCCATTGCATCGGGCGCATCATGCGCCGCCCCCAGTAAGCCGTGACCGGCAACAGCACACCCAACACCAGCAAGGTGATCCACAAGGCACTTTGCATGAGTTGGGAAAACCGCTGCCAAAGCACCGACTTGTGGTACGCCACCACCACCGTGCCCAGTCGCACGCCATCACTGGCAATCGGCAGCGCCACATAAATATGCTGGTCAGCATGGGCATCACGGACATAAACCGGGGCATCGGCGGCCATCGGCAACACACCTGCCAGGGCAGCAAATTCCGGCCCCAGCGCAGCCATGGGCTGCATCAAACTGTGCTCGTTGGGGCGTGACGACACATACACCCGAAGCTGGCTGTCAAACACCATCAGACTCTCTGTCAGGGCCGACTCTGGTTTGATGACAAAAGGCAAGGAGACCACTTCATAGGCTTGCCACACCTCGTCATGCAGCATGACCGGAAACAGCGTCCGCGCCATGATGCCGCCCAGCGTTTCGGCATTGTCTTGCAGGTCTTGATGCAGGTTGTCCCAAGCCTGGAACATGAAAGAGGCAGACAAGGCCAACGCCGTTGCCAGAATCAGGCCGCCGCCCCAGAGCGGCATTTTGTAGCGCAGGCTAAGGTCAAAGAGACGCACTATGGCTCGCCAAATTGCCGCATCATCTCCGCCACGCCGTCATAGAGTTGGGGGGAGCCTTTGATGAAACCATCCAGGTTGAGCTGGCCCAGGATCGCGCGGCCTTGGGCGTTGTTGGGCATGTCCATCAACACCCCCTGCATCAGGGCAAAGTCGGCATCCGACACGTTGCGTTGCGCCACCATGGGTGGAAAGCCATACAGCTCTGATTTCCAGGCCACACGTGTTTTGGCGGTGATGTCTGGGCGCACCTTGTTGAGCGACTCCCACACATAACTGTCTACCGAAGCCCCTTGAACCACACCACTGGCCACCGCATCAATCACCTTGCGGTGCGACCATGTGAAAAAAGTGCGCTTGAAAAACGTCGCCGGGTCGGATCCATTGCGTTTGACCTCGAACCGGGGCGACAGATAGCCGGTGTTGGAGTACGGGTCAGCAAAGGCAAAGAGGGTGTTTTTCAGGTCGGCAATGCTGCGCGTGCTGCGGTCTTTGGCTGGCACGATCAGGTAGGACTGGTAGCTGGGCTGGCCCTGATGCAAGGCAACGGCCAGCAACTTCACATCATTTTTCAGAACCAGGTAGGGGTAATCACAAATCCAGGCGAAATCCACCTTTTGCTGCTGCAGCAAATCAATCGTCTCCCGGTAACGGTCACGCTGCACAAACTCAACCGGGCGATGCAATTGGTTTTCCAGATAAAGCCGCCACTGCGCCAGCATGCCATGCTGGTCATGCAAAAACGCCGGAGTCATGGCAAACCGAATCGTCTGCCCTTCTGGCTTGCCATGGGCACCGAAGCTGGCAGCACCCAACCAGATCACCATGAGCATCAACCTGAGAAATTTTGACATCCGATTTCCTTGTTACCCAATGGTGACATTCATCTGTTGAGGCGTTTGGGGTTACCGAAAGGTAACGTCAAGAATTGCGCCCCAAGGCCACCGAGCTGATTTTAGTGAGGGGCAGACCCCCTCAGGGATTGACCTGTCACCAACGGGTAACGTGAAGGGCTGAGTGACTCCACATCCAACAAGAGGAGAGAGAGCCAAACCCAAGCCACAAGTGGTTTGGCATGAAGGTTGCGGTTCATGGCATGAAACCTCAAATCAGGAGCATGTTATGAAGTTGACGAGACGGATTTTTATCATGGTGTCTGGCCTCTCTGCCGGGGCGTTGATGACGGGCTGCGCGGGCCTGGCCTCAGGGCCAGTCCATAGTGCCCTGATGCCCCGAAAAGCCAAGCCCTCCAGCCCCGCCGCAGGGGACTGGGTCGCCAGCACCTGCCAAGGTTGCACCCAGTGGTGCGCGATTCAAATCTACGTCCAGGGCGGACGGGCCACCCGCGTGCGTGGCAACCCGCTGTCCAAAACCAACCACGGCTATTGCTGCCCACGCGGCCACCTGATTCCGCAGCAGATGTACGACCCGGATCGCATCAAAGTGCCGATGAAACGCACCAACCCGCAAAAAGGCCGTGGCATTGATCCGAAATTTGTCCCGATCAGTTGGGACGAAGCCCTCAACACCGTGGCCGACAAAATGATCGCCCTGCGTGCCGCCAATGAAACCCACAAGCTGGTCTACATGCGCGGGCGCTATTCCCCAACCTCAACCGAGTTGCTGTATGGCACCTTGCCCAAGATTTTTGGCACCGGCAACTACTTCTCACACAGCGCGATTTGTGCCGAGGCCGAAAAAATGGGCCCTGGCCTGACCCAAGGTTTCTTTGGCTACCGCGACTACGACCTGACCCATACCAACTGCCTGGTTCTGTGGGGCACCGACCCACTGGCCTCCAACCGCATGGTGCCCAACATGATGAACCAGTTCCCGGCCATCGTGAAGCGCGGCACA
>VIKI01000070.1:16384-29723 GCA_008080595.1 Comamonadaceae bacterium | reverse complement strand
GTATAGGCGCGCGCCAGTCGAATCGCGCCCATCACCGCTTCAGTGCCGGAGCCCAGCAGGCGCAGCATTTCCACGCCGGGCATGGTTAGGCAAACCAGTTCGGCTAGCTTCACTTCGTATTCGTGCAGCAAACCGGTGACCGGGCCACACTGGTCCAGTACTTCGTTGACCTTTTGCCGCAATGCGGGTGGGTTGGAGCCGAGCAGCGTTGGGCCACCCGCTTGCAGAAAGTCGATGTAGCGGTTGCCGTCCACGTCGGTCAGGTGAGCGCCCTGAGCCTGTGACATGGCCAATGGGAAGGGGTGGTTGAAGGCCAGGTTGTGCTGTACGCCGCCGGGGATGACTTTTTTGGCCGCTTCAGACAGGCGCTTGGAGCTCTGGCAGCGCTCGTCGAAGTAGCGCATGACGGTCTTCATGTGCTGGGCCTTGATGGGGCGCATGGGCTGGCGAACCAGTTCGGCAAAGCGCCGGTACAGCGTGTCCACATCGGGCCATGAGGAGATTGCAGGAGTGATGCTTGTTTCCATACTGTTGGCGTAGCTTGGGTTAAAGAGTTGTTGGTGGTTGGTGGGTGCGTTCATGGTGTCTCCAGGGTGTGCAGGACGCGCTTCAAGGCTGCCGCGCGTTGCGGGTGGGTTGAAATCTGCTGGGTGATGCGTTGGGCCAGATGCCGGTGCGCCAGGTTTTCCAGGGCATTGACGCTGGCCACGGCGGCTTCCAGGCTGCTGCCACAGCACAGCACACCGTGGTTGCGCATCAGGTAGGCGTTGAGATCGGGGCGAATGGCACGCCCGACCATCCAGGCCAGCAGCCCGGTTCCTGAGGGCATGTACCCAATCAGCGGCACACGCGGGCCAATCACGCGACGGGTGGCTTCGTTATCCACCTCCAGGCTGCGGCCCAGCAGCGCACAGGCGCTGGCCACTGGCTGGTGGGTGTGGATGCTGCATAACACCTCAGGGCGCTGGCGCAACACGCGGGCGTGCAGGCTGGTTTCCACCGACGGCGTGCGTTCGCCCTCCAGGCGTTGCAAGTCACTCAGGCGCACCACGCACACGTCGGCAGCGCTCATGCTCAGGTAGTCGGTGGCTGAGGGGGTGACGGCAAATCGCTCTGCGTCAATGCGCAGCGCAATATTGCCGCCCGTGCCCGCCAGGTAGCCGATGTGTGACAGCTTGATGCACAGGTCGACGACGGATTGACGAATGGACAGGGTATTCATGGGGCAGGCGTTTGAGAGGGGTTGAGGCGTTGGTAGAGCGGAGCCAGCCGGGTGCGGACTTCTTTGAAAGTTTCAAATTTGTCGTCGTAGAGGCGGCGTAAGGCGCTGGATGGCTCGTAGGTGTGGCGGGCCTGGCGCAAATGGCCGAGGTCCGCAAAGCTCAGCGCGCCAATGCCTACACCCGCAATAAACGTCGCACCAATGGCGTTGGCCTGGATCGGGGCGGCCAGCTGGCGAATCGGCTGGCCAGTGACATCGGCCATGATTTGGCACCACACGTCTGACTGCGCACCACCACCGACCGCTGTGATGATGCCGGCATCACGCCCCAGCAGGCGGGCAAAAGGCTCCAGCATCCAGCGGGTGTTCAGCGCCACGCCTTCCAGAAAGGCGCGGAAGATGTCTTCACGCGAATGCTCCAGCGACATGTTGAGCAGGCCGGCACGCAGGCAGGGGTCGTCAACGGGGGTGCGTTCACCCAGTAGCCAGGGTGTGTAGATCAGGCCACGCGCTCCCGGAGGCACACGGGCGGCAATCTGGTTGAGCATCTCGTAGACGGCAGGGTGTTCTTCGTCACTGGCCAATTCGTCCGGGTGGTAGAGGATGCGGTCGCGCAAGAACGACAGGTTGGCCCCGGCCGTGGATTGCAAGGCCATGGCCAGGTAGCGCCCGTCCACCGCGCCTGGAATGGCGGCGATCTTGTGGTGCACATCGGTTTTCATGAACGGCACATGTGCACCGAGCCAGGAGGAGGTGCCCAGGTACAGGTGGGTTTCAAAGTCGCCCACTGCGGCACCTACGGCGACGGCTGAGTTGTCAACCGCCCCGCCCACCACCACCGTTTTGGGGCTCAGTCCCAGCGCTTGCACCACCTCGGGCAGCAGCGGGCCGAGCACGTCGGTGGAGTGCACGATCTCGGGCAGTTTGTCGGCATCAATGCCGAGCAGGCGGATCAGGCCTGCGTCGTAGTGAATGTGGTTGGGGTCACGGTTGTCAGTGATCCAGGAGGTGACGGTGGAGTCCTGCGTGGCACAGAACCGGCCCGACAGGCGCAGGTTCAAATAGTCCAGCACGTTCAGGAATTTGTAGGTGCGTGCGTAGCGCTCGGGTTCTTCATCGCGCAGATAAACCATGTGCCCGGCTGAATCGCGGCCCGACAGCGAGGGTGCGCCCCCCGTCAGCCGCAGCCAGCGCCACAGCTTCAAGGGGGCGTAGCCTTCGATATTGAAAACACGTCCGCGCACACGGCTTGCCATGGCCGCTGCGCCGCGTGAGTCGAGCCAGGTCAGCGCCCGCCCGAGAGGCTGGCCGTTGCGATCCACACACACCGTGCCCTCGGTCTGTGTGGAACAACACACGGCGACCACTCGGTTGCGCAGTTGGGCATCAGCGGCAAGGATTTCTCCCGCGCTTTCCAGAAAAGCCATCCACCAGTCCTGCGGTTCTTGTTCGGCCAGAGCCCCTTGCACGTGTAGCTTGACGGGGCGAAACGCCCAGGCGCGCACCGTGCCGTCTAGCGACACCAGTGCGCATTTGCAGCCTGAGGTACCTAGGTCAACGGCAAGCACCAAAGATTGGCCGGTGCTTGCCGACTGGACGTATGGATTTGACATAGGGCTTAGAAGCGGCGAGACACTGAGAGCACAACTTTGTTGTTGTCGATGCGGCGTAAGTCCGTACCATCCCGAACCATAAACAGTTCCGGTGTTTTGGTGCGGGTGGTCACAAAGTCCACGTCGCTGAAGTTGGCCTCTGCAAAATTAGCTACTTTTTGATAACCGGCGTGTAGTGTCAGAGTGGTTGCCGGGGCTACTGCAAACTTGTAGTCAAGGTCAAACAACAGCGTGCCACGCGAGTTCTGGTCGCCACGGCCATAGCAGGTGAGTGCGTTGCTCAGGTCTGCGCCGGTTGAGAAGGCGATATCCAGCATCTGACCGCAAACACCACCCGTGTCGGCAGCGCGGTAGGTTTTGGACAGCACGTTGAGAATGCGGCCCTCCAGTGCACCGTAGCCAATCTCTAGCACGGCGAAGCTGGTGTTGTAGTTGGAAGAGCGAAAGTCGGTTGGCCCCACCATGGGGTCGAACCCATGAGGGGCATCGAACTTGGCACCGGGGAAAATTTCAGTGGCCAGACCCACGCCATAGTGCCAGCCCTCAGGGTCACCAAAACGATACCCACCGGCCAGTGTCAGGCTGTGACCATCACTGTTGGTGAACGTTTTTTGGCTCGCACTGACAATTTCTGCCAACGCCACAAAGCCGCTTTCGTGGACATACTGGACACCCAGCTTGATCGCTGGTGACATCAGAGAGTCAGAGACACCCCGTGTGCGCTGGTCGCTGAGCAGCGTGACCGTGGTGTCGAGTTGGGAGGTGGCGGTTTGGCGTTCCTGGGCTACCGCTGAATGCGTGACACCAAGTGCAGCAGCCGTGGTCACCAGTGCGGGGATGAATTTGCGAAGCATGGGAGTCTCCTTTTGAGGTTGGTTGGGGGAATGGGTGGGGAGGGGTGGGGTTAACGGGGCTTGCAGACCGGTGTGACCGGCAGTGCGTCAACACGGAACAATTCTTCGGTTTCGCCGAGCACTTCGACACCGATGTAGGCCCGCAGATTCAGGGTTTTGTCTTTCACCCGAACCGCGCCTTTGTAGGTTTTCTTGTCGCGTGGGTCGTAGACCCAGCCGTCGCGCCAAGCCTCTTTTTTGTACTGGTCAAGTTGGGCGATGCGCACTCCACAGGTGTCGGCGGCAGTGCCCGCATCCTTGTCCCAGACGATCTGTCCACACAGTGCACCTGGCCGGTCAATGCAGGCTTTGAATTCGATGACGGCATCTTTTTGCGCCGTGATCCACAAGCCTTTTGCATCGTCGGAGCTGGCCGCGTGGACGGGGGTTGCAGCAAGCCATGCCAGCGCAGACAGCAGTCCTGCAAAACGTTTTTGTAATTGAAGAGGTGTCGCCATGCCATGTGTTCCTTCTTGAAAATCAAACTAATGATAGTTATGACTACTATATTAAAGTGTGAAAAACCCTGTCATCGAATCAGAAATAAAGCTTAAAAAAGTGTCTCAGTCACCGTATTGGTGCAATTCTTTTCATGAACTGCCGCCAGAGTGGGGTGGCGGGCATGATATGCAAGAAGCGGGCCATTACAGTAGTTATGACTATCAAAATTGGCGTGTCGAAAGTTTGCCTTAAGGATAGTCATCACTATTGAAATATAGTCGACTTTTCCATGACACAATCAAGGGGTTTTCCCTTATCTACGCGCACCATGGTTACTCGTCGTTCACCTCGCAAACCCAGTCTTGCTGTCAAGAAAATGCCGGCACAGCAACGGGCAACGGAAACCTATGAACTCATCCTGGATGTGGCAGCCAAGATGCTGGCCGACGTGGGGATTGAGCGTCTTTCCACCAATATGGTGTGTGAGCAGGCGGGGCTGACACCGCCGGCGCTCTACCGTTACTTCCCCAACAAATATGCGCTGCTGTCGGAGCTGGCGCAACGGCTGATGCAGCGCCAAAACGAGTTGATTCCGCAATGGATCACGCCTCAGGTGTTGACCGGCTCGACCGCCGATCTTGAGCAGGCTCTGGCCGGGCTGCTGCTCGATACCTACAAGCTCACCAAACAAACACCTGGTGGGGTGTGGATTTTGCGAGCTTTGCGCGCCGTTCCCACCTTGCAGAAAGTGCGCCTGGATTCCCACACCCTGGTGACCGATGCTCAGGGACAGATGTTGATCGAGGTGTTTCCCAATGTGCCGGAGAAAGATTTGCTTTTGGTTGGGCGCATTGCCGTGGACATGATTTACGCCGGCGTTGAGTTGTTGTTTGATGCACCGCTGAACTCACGTGATGTCGCCAACGTGATCGCCGCCATGGTGGCCAGCCATCTGATTCGTTTGCAAAGCGGAACTGTTCGCTGAGGCTGCGATTTTTAGATAAATTGGCATGTAGCCCACGAAATACATGCGCATACAGCTATGCTAACAATAGCAATTCAAGCGTTGTGCTTGGTCGGGTTTGCTTCGTTGGATACGGCTGCTGCAGGTTCCCGTGCTTGGTTGCGTCGCCAGAATATTCCCATCAGGGGTTTGACGCTGATGCCGTGCAGCAAAATGGACAGCGTCACCACAATCAGCGTGAGCTGAATCAATCGCAGGGCCAGCGATTCGGGTAATTTGTGCTCAATGGCGTACATCAGGTAGTAGAGTGAACCGATACCACGCACGCCAAACCAGCCTGCCAGACCTCGAATCCGCCAAGAGGTTGCCGTTCCTGCCAGACCAATCAGCACACTCAAGGGGCGTACCACCACGAACAGGAACAGCGCCAGGCCCACTGCTTCCCAGGTCCATGAATCGAGAAACAGGGTGCCACCGATCAGCAGGATCAGCAGCACCTCCGAGAGGCGCTCCAGATGTTCCTTGAACACCAGAGCACCTTCACTGACGGTGGGCATGGGCTCCTCGTCCATCGAGGGGCGCAGCGCTTTGGCCAGTTTCAGCTCGGTCTGGCGCAGGGCCACCGCAGCAAAAAAGACCGCCAGGAAACCCCAAGTGTTCAGCATCACACACAGGCCATACACCACACCAATCAGTCCCAGTCCCAGAAAGTCATCCATCAACTGGTGCTGGTGGGGTTCACGTCGCAGCTTCCAGCCGATCCGGGCCAGCAGCACGCCGGCCGCCACGCCGATGGCCACGGCCCCCAGTGTGGCCCACAGCACCTCCACCACCAGCCAGTGCAGGTTGGCATGGCCCAGGTCATGCAGACCCAGCAGACCCAGGCCCAGCATGACAAACGGAAAGGCGCTGCCATCGTTCATGCCGGCTTCGCAGGTCAGCGTAAAGCGCAGCAGGTCACGGTCACCCGGGTGGCGAATTTGCACATCGGTGGCCAGCACCGGGTCGGTAGGTGCCAGGATGGCACCCAGCCCCAGTGGCAGGTCCAGCAGAAAATAAGCAAAGGCGGTGATCAGAGCCACCGTGACGGCCATGGACGCAGTGGCCAGCAGCATGGGTGCGCGCCAGCGTGTCAAAGAGAAGGGCGCGGGCATCTTGACCCCGGCTGAGAACAGCGATATCAGCACCGCAACTTCGGTCAGCGCCTGCAGCAGTGCCGATTCCTTGAGTGGGTTGAAATGGAACAGGTTGAGCACGGTGGGGCCAACCAGAACACCAAAAGCCAGATACATCATGGCCGCAGTAAAGGGTGAGCGCTGCACCAGCGTAGCACTCAGACCCCGAACCAGCAGCAAGGCACCAATCAACAAAAACCACTGCGGACTGGTCATCAAAACTGCTTGCGTAGGCTTGGATACATGGGCATCAGTGTAGGTGACTGCGCCAGGGGCAAAGTCCCCTGGGTGTCCCAGAGCGCTAAAACGACGACCCAGGTTCGCTTAGAAAAGCGATTTCCAGGGCGCTGGAGGCCCGATCCAGAATCTGATTGCGGTGGGGGTAGCGGCCAAAGCGTTCAATGATGGCCTGGTGGCGCAACTCAAAGTCCAGGTTGGCTTCCAGGCCGGGCTGCGAAAACAAGGCCACAGCTTGAGCGTGAATCAGCAATGACTCACTGTGCATGTAGGGCATGTAGGCGAAGCTTCGTTGCTTGAGCGGCAGGCTTTTGTCCAGGCCGCTGGCCACCAGCTCCTGCGCCAGCACCAGTGCCAGCGCGTCCTGGGTGAAGGCGCGTGGCGTGTCACGAAAAATGTTGCGTGAGAACTGGTCCAGCACCACGATTTCAGCCAGCCTGCCAGGCGGTGTGGCACGCCAGGTGAACAGCTCGGCGCGGGCTGCGGCCTCCAGTGTGTCGCCAAATCGCGCACGCATGGCGGCATCAAGCTCCGGGTCTTTGATGAAGTGTTGCCGGTCCGTCAACTCTTCAAACCAGAAGTCCAGAACGTCCTGGAACGGCATGATGCTAAGCCTTGACGATGACCGCACAGGCCAGGCGTGGGCCTGAATTGCCGGTGGGCTGGGTTTTGAAATCGTCCGCATCGCGGTGAACAATCAGGCCACGGCCGATGACATTGGTGCTGCCATCACCCACGGTGATGCTGGTGGAGGTGTAGCTGAAACGCGCCACACCGTTGGCATCAGCCTTCAGGCTGGCCAGGTCGCCCGCGTGATGATTGTTGCTTTCATGTGCGCCATGCGCAGTACCTGTGGGGTTGAAATGGCCGCCAGCGCTGAGGCCGTCGCCGCTGGAGCAGTCACCCTTGTCATGGATGTGAAAACCATGTTCCGTGTTGGGGGCCAGCCCGCGCACTTCGCCAGCCACCAAGACGGCGTTCCCTTGCTGAGTAAAACGGACCGTGCCAGAGACGGCATTGCCTTGGGTCGGTGCGAGTGGCGCGGTGGCGCTGGGGCCTGTTGGGTAAGTGGCACACGCACAAACCAGAAGAGCTGCGGCAAAAGGAGCACTGCGTTTGATCATGAGAAAGCCTCTTGAAGTGGGGGGGGGAAACCGGTGGATGGGCTGGCAGTATTCCACGATTTGCAAAGACGTGTTGGCCTGCTTGCTTTTCGAGCAAAGGCCATCAATCTTCATCATCCACACTGCGCTCCCGGCTGCTGCGCCGAATGGAGCGCACCAGCCACAAGGCCCCGGCCACCGCGCCGATGAAGCCCAGCAAGCCAAAAGCGGGCAGACCCAGCAAGGTGGGGCCACCCTGCACATTCATCACGATCGATGAGCCGATGATCAGCGCCGCAATCACCAGGGCCATCGACAGCCGGTTGGCGGCGCGGTCGATCTGATCACCCACCCGTTTGAGGTGGGTCAGTTCAATGGTCACGTGCACCCGGCCTCGGCGGGCATTACGCAGCAGGCGCGACAGATCGTGCGGCAGCTGTTCAGCCAGTGCCAGGGTGCGGCGCAGGGTCTTCCAGGCGCGCAGGGCGATGGCTTTGGGCTGGTAACCCGCGCGGACGACCTCTTGCAACAAGGGTGTGGCTTGAGAGGCCATGTGAAAGTCTGGATCAAGCTCGCGGCCCATACCTTCGAGTGAGATGAAGGCCTTGATCAGCAAGGCCAGATCCGACGGCAGGCCCAGGTGGTGGTCGCGCAGGATGGCGGTGATGTCGCCCAGCATCTGGCCCAGGCTGAGCTGCGCCAGCGGTGTGCCGTGGTATTGGTCAACAAAGGTTTCGATTTCGGTTTCAAGCTGCGCCAGATTCACGCCGTGGTCATCACCGGTCCAGTCCAGCAGGACATCAGCCACGGCTTGTGGGTTGCGCTCCACCAGGCCCAGCAGCAATTGCAGCAGCTCTTCGCGGCGGCGTTCTGACAGGCGGCCCACCATGCCAAAGTCAATGAAGGCAACGCGGTTGTCGCTCAGGTAAAACACGTTGCCAGGGTGCGGGTCGGCATGGAAAAAGCCGTCTTGCACAATCATTTTCAGCACCGCATGGGCTCCACGCTCGGCCAGCAGGCGGCGGTCGAACCCGGCCTGCGCAGTGAGCTGGCCCAACTGGTCGCCGCCTATGCCACCAACAAAGTCCTGCACATTGACCCGTTCGTGGGTATAGGCCCAGTGGACACGCGGAATCACGATGTGGGGCAGCACGGCCATGTTGCTGGCAATACGCTCGGCGTTGCGGCACTCGGCGGCCAAGTCCAGCTCCCGGCGCAGTGATTTGGCAAACTCGCGCACCAGCAGTTGTGGGCGGTAGGGTTTGAGCGCAGGCAGTTTGGCTTGCGCCAGCGCCGCCAGGCGAGCCAGCAGGCGCAGGTCGGCCTCAATCACCTCGGTGATGCCGGGGCGGCGGATTTTGACAATCACCTCCGTGCCGTCTTGGAGTTGCGCACGATGCACCTGGGCGATGGACGCTGCGGCCAGTGGCTCGGTGTCAAAGCGGGCAAATACCTCGTGGGTGTCGCCGCCCAAATCCTCACGCAGCTGCGGCAGCAGCAGTTCCAGCGGCACGGCGGGCACGTGGCTGTGGAGTTTTTCAAATTCGGCAATCCACTCGGGGCCAAACAGATCGGCGCGGCCAGCCAGAATTTGCCCCAGTTTGACAAACGCTGGGCCGGTCAAACGCAGCTGCACCGGGGGTGCAATGCGGGCCAGATCGGCCACATGATCCCAGTGGATGGCATGACCGGCCCGCTCCAGCCGGTCGGCCAGTCCGAGGCGGCGCACGCTCTCGCCAAAACCGTGGCGGATCAGCACCCCCACGATTTCTTGCAAGCGGCCCATGTCGCGTGCGGCACCCAGGGTTTCGATCAGCATGGGCAGATGGCGTAGGCTTGGTTCATGACGCATCCTTCAATGAAGAGGGTGCAAGCGTAACCCAAGCTGCCCACGGCTGCGACGAGATTACTTCACCTCGGTGATGAATTGCTCGCGTGGGCGGCGCACTTTTTTCAGGTTCACCAACCAGTCCTGTGCTTCTTCGCGGTAGCCCAGGGGCAAGATCACCACGCTGCGCAGGCCACGTTCACGCAGCTTCAAAATTTCATCAATCGCCTTCGGATCAAAACCTTCCATGGGGGTGCTGTCCACCTCTTCAAACGCCGCAGCAATCAGCGCAGCGCCCAGGCCAATGTAGGCTTGGCGGGCGGCGTGTTCAAAGTTGGTCTGGGCATCCCGCGGGGGGTAGGTGCTGAGCAACAGTTGGCGGTAGTTTTCCCAGCCTTCGTTGGTGCCGCCGCGCTGGGCGTTGGTCAGGTCAAACATCATGTTGATGCGCTCGGGCGTGTAGTTGTCCCAGGCGGCAAACACCAGCAGATGGGAGCAATCGGTGATTTGCCCCTGGTTCCAGGCCTTGGGCTTGATCTGCTCACGCACTTGCGGGTTGGTCACCACAATGATTTCATAGGGTTGCAAGCCACTGGAGGTGGGGGCCAGGCGGGCAGCTTCCAGAATGCGATCCACTTTTTCCTGGGGCACCACTTTGGCAGGATTCATTTTTTTGGTGGCATAACGCCAGGCCAGCTTTTGTTGCAAGACAGACATGCGGGGGCTTTCATGAAGGTTGATAAGTCTGCGGTTTTTCCGGCAGATTTTCTATTTGGGGCGTGATGCTGGTTTCACAAGAGTGGCAAGCCGTGCATCACGTTTTATGCAGATGGCGACATCAACTCGATGGTTCTGCAATCAGGCAGGCGTTTGCGCTCGTTCTGATGGGTTTTTGTGCCTTTTTTATATGCTTTTTTGGCCTCTATGGCTTATTCTGTATGCGCAAGCAGCTACTTTAAATGTAGCGTTTGAGGGGCATTCTGATGGACTTTCTGGAGGATGCGATACGGATGATTTGGCGACATGCATGGAGTTAATGGCTACCGCAAATGGCTGCAACGTGGATATAACCGGCGCTGCGCGGCTTTGTCGCGAAGCGCCGGTGGAATGATGGGTTCGGCATCACGTTACCTGAGCGCATCTGCGGAAACAGAGTCATCAAGGCCGAAGTTTTTGAGAGGTGTCCGGTAGTTCTCACGTAGTACCCGGTGAGAGTACTGGCGGCCGCTTTTCTTTTTTCGCCATTCGACAACCTTGTTGGTTAGGAAATTGGCGCTGATGTTGCGCGTGTCGTCTTTTCCAATTACGCCCTCGGTGTACTCAAGGCCTACCAACAGAAGAGTACCGTCACGGAGTGCAAATCTGTACAAAGTGCCGAAGTACTCTGTGTACGAGGTAATGCTGGAAGTAACTTGTATTGACCTTTGTTTAATGCCGATGTACTCATTGCGCCTCATGTGGGGTTCCCATGAGGCGGATTGGTAGCTGAGAAAATATCGTTCATCTGTTGTGCCGGAAAGCACAACTATCATGCTACGTGCGGACCCGCCCTCAATGCATTCAACAATCGCTGCAACGTCTTCCAGTCCGTCACCATTGATGTCTCCTAAAGCAACATTTCCGTTCCCAGTTAGCGAAGGGCAATACTTCAATAGTTCATTCCTAGCGGCCACCGGAAGTTGCGGAAGCGAGGACGAAGGGTTTTCACCCGCTTGGACGAATGAAATGCAAAAAGTTACCAGGCATGAAACAGTGGCAAGGCGGAGCAGCTTCATTGTGTGTGCCGAACGTGATTGACACCGCAAGGTGCTACCAATTAATGTGGCAAGTTCAAAACAAAAGCAGGTATTCATGCACGTTGTCATTGAAGACTTTGCTGCTACAAAAATAGCGTCAAACCCGGCTGCTTCTGAAAATTGACTTGAAGTTCTCATCGTCTGATTGTGCCCTCAGCGCAATGCCTTGGGCATTCCTCAAACGGTGCACTTCGTACTTGAATCCGCGAAATGCTTCGCTAAGCCTTCCCAAGCGACACATTTTGCATATCCCGCCAGCCATGCACCGCCACGCCTTGGCGCGTCATGCTGAGGTCGCCACCGTAAACCAGTTGGGCAGGCAAGGCTGTCGCACCGGCGTATTTGGCCCACTTGGTCAGGCCCGCCAGAAAGTCTGAATGAAAAGTCTGGCTGGACTTGATTTCCACCGGCATCAGCTGTTCACCCTGCTCAATCAGCACATCCACCTCTTCCCCCGTGTTGTTGCGCCAAAAGTAAAGGTTGGAGGCCAGGCCCTGGTTGAACCGGTGCTTCATCAGTTCGCTGATCACCAGGTTTTCAAACAAGGCCCCGCGTGCCGAGTGGATGGACAGGTGCGCTGCGTCCTGAATGCCCAGCAAATACGCCGCTAGGCCGGTGTCATGAAAATACAGCTTGGGCGTTTTGACCAGACGTTTGCCAAAGTTTTGGTGGTGCGGCTGGAGCAAGAAGACAACATACCCGGCCTGCAGCACGGACAGCCAGGCACCGATGGTTTTGTGCGTCACGCCGCAGTCGTTGGCCAGGCTGCTCATGTTCAGCAACTGGCCGCAACGCGCCGCGCACATCTTGAGAAAGCGCTGAAACAGGCTCAGGTTTTGCACTTCAATGAGTTGGCGCACATGCTCATTGAGATCAGGGATGTGGACGCTGGCGCTGTGCAATTCCTGCAGTGAAAAAGGCAGCAACTGCACCAGGCCCACCCTTCCTGCCAGGGTTTGAGTGATGTTGGACAGCAAGCCAAATTGCTGCGACCCGGTCAGCACAAATTCCGCCATGCGCTGGTTGGCATCCACCCGGGTTTGCAGGTAGGAGAACAAGGCCGGGCAACGTTGCACCTCGTCCAGAATGGCCCCTTCAGACATGTGCGCCAGAAAACCACGCGGGTCTTCCTGAGCAAATGCGCGGGTGTCAGGGTCTTCCAAAGAAACGTAAGGCTTGTCTGGAAACGTACTCTGTGCCAGCGTGGTCTTGCCCGACTGCCGTGGCCCCGTGATTGCCAGAATGGGGTAGCCCTGGGCAAGACTTTGGAGTGTGGAGGTGGCCTGACGGGGAATCATTTTACAAATTGGAGTTTTAATTACCAAATTGTAAAACGTTAAATGATGCAAACCTAAGCCGGGGGGCTTTGGCGATCGAACAGCCAAACATCCACCCTCACCCTGACCCTCTCCCAGAGGGAGAGGGAATGAATCCACATCAGTCTGAATCGCACCCCGTGCCACACCACGCTGGCGTTTATCCGCTAAGCTTCATCAATCCCCATTGCTTATTTTTAACTGTGATCACTTTCTACAACCACCTGCACGCCCAACACCAGGGCAAACTTGAAATGTTTCGCGGCGAACTGGTGCCGTGTTTTGAAGTACCGGCCCGTGCCGACCATGTGCTGGCCGAGTTGCAGCGCCGCAGTTTTGGCACAGTGCAAGCGCCGCAGGCTTTTGACGATGCGGTGCTGGCGCGTATCCACAGCCCGCGCTACCTGGACTTTCTGGCCCATGCCTGGGACGAGTGGGTGGCGCTGGATCCGGCCAATGCCCAGCGTGATGCGCTGCCTTCGGTTTGGCCGGTGCGCACGCTGCGCAGTGACGTATTGCCCGCCAACTTTGCCGCCCGCATGGGCTTGTTTTCGATGGACGCGGGCTCGCCCTTGACCTCCGGCACCTGGGTCGCGGCGCGTGCCGGGGCCGATTGCGCCCTGAGTGCCGCGCATGCCGTGGCCGCCGGTGCGCGTGCGGCATTTGCCCTGACGCGCCCGCCGGGCCACCACGCCGGGGCCGACTTTTTTGGCGGCTATTGTTTTCTGAACAATGCCGCCCTGGCCGCCCA
>VIKI01000070.1:0-16372 GCA_008080595.1 Comamonadaceae bacterium | reverse complement strand
GGATCAGTGCGCTGAGCGGGTGGCGGTGTTGGACATTGACTACCACCATGGCAATGGCACGCAGGCTATTTTTTATGAGCGCCCAGACGTGTACTTCACCAGCATCCATGGCAATCCGCACACCGAATACCCGTTCTTTCTGGGTTATGCCGATGAGCTGGGCGCAGGCAGCGGCCTGGGCTTTAACCGCAACCTGCCACTGCCGCGCGGCTCTGACTTTGCCACCTGGCGTGAGGCACTGAAGACGGCCTTGGGTGACATCGGCAAGTTCGGTGCGCAAGCCCTGGTGGTGTCGCTGGGCATGGACACCTTTGAGGGTGACCCGATTTCAGGTTTTACATTGCGCAGTGACGACTACCTGCGGGTCGGGGCTGACCTGGCCAAAGCGGGTTTGCCGACGGTGTTTGTGTTTGAGGGCGGCTACGCGGTGGCCGAAGTGGGTGTGAACGCGGTGAACGTGTTGCAGGGGTTCATGCAGCACGCGGCATGACGGCAACAAAGCACTTGGCCTGCGCAAACGCAACCCAGTCCATCAAGGCGACATGCGCTGGCATCGGTGCACTTCTGTCTGTGGCAATCAGACACTCGGATCATGCACCCGGCAGCCAGGTGGTGGATTCGCCAAAGCCCCGGCGCGTGATGCTCGCGGCCAGTGGATCACTTCCAGGGCCTTGATCAATGATGGTGGCACTGAGTGCCCCGGTGTCTTGCATGATGGCACGCAAGCCCCTGGCCAGATACGGGGAGCTGGCCCGGGCGGTTTTGATTTCAAGCACATGCAACCCGCCACCGCGCTCCAGCAGCAAGTCAGCCTCGGCCCCGCTGGCTGTGCGCCAAAAATGCGCCACGCTGTGCGGGTAGGCCACGGCCTCGCGACGCAGCAGGTCTTCCAGCACAAAGGTTTCCCAGCTTGCGCCCCGTATCGGGTGGCTGTCCAGTGCGTCCAGCGAGTCAATGTTCAACAAATGGTGCAGCAGGCCGGTATCACGCAGGTACAGTTTGGGGGACTTCACCAGCCGCTTGCCCACGTTGCGGAAATACGGCGGCAAACGCCGCAGCAAAAAGCTTTGCTCCAATATGTCCACATACCTCGCCACGGTGGGCTGCGCAAGGCCCAAGGAGGCTGCGAACTGGTTGAGGTTGGCCAGGCCACCTTGTGCGTGCGCCAGCATGGTGAGCAGCTTGCGCATCACGATGGGGTCGGCACTCACGCCCAGCGCGGGCAAGTCTCGCTCTACATAAGTGCGCAGGTAAGCCTCCCACCAGTCCCGAAAATGCCCCCCCTCGCCCGGCTGCACCGACGGCATCTGGAAAGCCACCACAGAGCCACACCTGGCTGTAGTCAGCAATCGGCGCATGGCCGGTCGTGGTTTCCTGCACTGTCAGTGGCGAGAGTTCAAGAATACCCACACGGCCAGCCAGACTCTCGGCCACCTGCCGAACCAGGCTGGGTTGCGACGAGCCCAGTATCACAAAGCGGCCCATGCTCTGGCGCTGAGCATCAATGGCTCCACGTAAGGCATCAAACAGGGCTGGCAAGCGCTGTGCCTCGTCCAGAATCAGGCCCCCGGCAGACCGGGCATCCAGCTGGAAACGCGGGTCTTGCGCAAACAAGGCGCGTGTACCCATGTCTTCCAGATCCAGATAAGCAAAGTCGGGAAAGCACTGCCGAGCCAGGGTGGTCTTGCCCACTTGGCGGGCACCCAGTATCAGCACCGCCGGAAATTGGCGAGCCAAGTGTGTGAGGCGTTCCGCAGAAAATCGGAGGTACATATCGCGTATATTTAAGTTTGATGCTTAATATTACAGGATATCTTTGCGGTGCCGACATTTAGCCGCGTTTGTCGACCGTGTTTGTGTTTGAGGGGGTAGCGGTGACAGAGGGCGGGGTGAACGCGGTGAATGTGCTGCAGGGTTTGCCTCAACGCTCCTTGGTGTAAGGAATGCCCAGCGCCTTGGGTGCGGTGGATTTGCCTATGAAGCCAGCCAGCAGCACCACCGTCATCACATACGGCAGGGCTTGAATGGCCTGTACTGGAACCTCACCGATGCCCGGCAGCTGAACCCCTTGCAGGCGTATGGCTGAAGCATCCAGAAAACCAAACAACAGGCAGGCCCAAAGCGCGTTCACCGGATGCCAGCGCCCGAAGATCAAGGCAGCCAGCGCCATGAAACCGCGCCCAGCCGTCATGTTTTGGGAAAACATGGCGCTTTGCGCCAGCACCAGGTAGCTGCCTGCCAAGCCGCATAACATGCCATTCAAGGTGAGTGCGGTGTAGCGCAAGCGGGTGACAGACACGCCAGCGGCATCGACCATCTGGGGGTTTTCACCCACAGCACGCAGGCGCAAACCAAAGCGGGTTCGGAACAGCATCCACCACACCAGCGGCACCAGCAGCAGCGCCAGATACACCAGCGCGTTGTGGCTCAACAGCCCTTCTCCCACCACACGGCCCAGCAGCGGAACCGGGTTGATGGCTTCGGCCAGGCCCGGCCAAAGCGCTTTGATGCGAACCTCTGCGCTGACCGGTGGGGTTTGCCCGCCCTGGGCAAACCAGGCGGCTCCCAGTACGGCGGTCAGACCTGCTGCGATGATGTTGATGGCCACGCCCGAGACCACCTGGTCACCCTTGTGGCTGACACAAGCCAGGCCGTGCACCCACGACATGCTGACCGCCACAGCCATCGCCGCCAGCAAGGCCAGCGCAGTGGAGCCGTAGGCCGCACCACATGCGCCTGCGGCAAAAGCGGCCAACAGCATCTTGCCTTCCAGCCCAATGTCTACCACCCCGGAGCGCTCGGACAGCAGGCCGGCCAGAGCACAAAAAATCAGCGGCGTGGCCAGCCGCAAAGTCGAAGCCAGCATGGCGGCCAACAAGGTTTCATCCATGAACGGCTCCTGACTTGTTCTGGCGTGTAGACCATGACAACACGCGGGCCAGCAGGGGCGAAATCACATAGGTCATGGCCCCAGAAAAAAGCACAATAAAGCCTTGCAGCATCACCACCATGTCACGGCTGAAGCCACGCACCTCAAACGCCACCTCGGCTCCACCCTGGAACAAGGCCCCAAAAAGAAGGCTGGCCAAGACAATGCCCAGGGGATGGTTGCGCCCCATCAACGCCACGGCGATGCCGGTAAACCCGGCGCCACTGACAAACTCCAGCAGCAGCTTGCCACTCACCCCGGCAATTTCGTTCATGCCCACCAGGCCCGCCAAGGCCCCTGAAATCGACATGGCGATCAGCACTTGATGGCGTGCATGAATGCCTGCGTACTCCGCCGCACTCGGGCTGGAGCCCACCGCACGCAAGCGGTATCCGGCGCGGGTTCGCCACAGAAAAAGATAAATCAAAATGGCTGCCGCCAGCGCCAGCAGCACGCTCAGGTTCAAGGGCGAGGCGGGCCAGCTTATTCCCATCCAGGCCAGGGCTTCATGGATGCCTGGCAACTTGGCAGACTCAGAAAACGCCGCACTTTCGACCGACATGGTGCCCACAGGCCGCAAGTGGTTCACCAGCAGGTAGACCAGCACGCTGCTGGCGATGAAGTTGAACATGATGGTGGTGATCACCACATGGCTGCCCCGATAGGCCTGCAAATAAGCGGGCACAGCGGCCCAGGCCAGGCCAAACAGTGCCCCGAAAAGCAGCATCAAGGGCAGCATCAGCCAGGCGGGCAAGAAGGCTGACCACCAGAGTGCCACCAAGCCAGTGCCCAGCCCGCCCATGATGGCTTGCCCTTCGCCACCGATGTTGAACAAGCCGCCATGAAAGGCCACCGCTACCGCCAGCCCGGTGAAGACAAAGGTGGTGGCGTAATACAGCGTGTAGCTGAAGCCTCTGGCGCTGCCAAAAGCGCCGTAGATCAGCACCTCTATCACTTGCAGCGGGTTCTGGCCGATCAAGGCCACCACGCCACCCGCGGCCAGCAGTGCCACCAGCAAACTCACCAGGGGTAACAAGACCAGATCGGCCCAACGTGGCAATGTATTCATGTCGGGCCTCCGGTCATCAACAGGCCCAAGGCAGACTCGGTGCATTCGGCAATGGGCAGTTCGCCGGTGACCCGGCCCTGGTTCATCACCAGCACCCGATCCGCCAGGGCCAGAATTTCATCGAGTTCACTGGAGACCAGCAAAATGGCACAGCCTGCTTGGCGCAGCTTGCGCAATTGCGCGTAAATGAATTCAATGGCCCCAATATCCACGCCACGGGTCGGCTGCCCGACCAGCAACACCTTGGGGGCGCGACCCAGTTCACGTGCCAGCACCAGCTTTTGCTGATTGCCGCCCGAGAATTTGCTGCTGACCAGCTCGGTATCACGCGGGCGCACATCAAATTGCTCCATCATGTTGGCCGTGGCCTGGCGCATGTGGGTATGGTTCATCCAGCCATGGCTGGCGTAGTCGGGCAAATCATCGTAGCCCAGCACGGCAGATTCCCAGGCGGCAAAGGCCATCACCAGGGCACGTGCATGCCGGTCTTCTGGCACATGTGCCAGGCCCAGGTTGCGGGCCTGGCTTGGGTCTGGCCAGTTCGGGCTCTCGAACAAGTTGTTCAACAGTTGCAACTGCCCTTGATTCGGGGTTAACAGGCCCGAGAGCACATCCATCAACTCACTCTGGCCATTGCCAGAGACCCCGGCGACACCCACGATCTCGCCCGCTCTAAGTACCAGCCCCACCTCTTTCAAGCGCTGCACACCCAGGCTGTCGGTGACCGATAAATGACGGGCCTGCAACAACACCTCGCCCGCCACCGCTGCCTCGTCCGGAGCTCGCCCCATCGCGATTCGGCGGCCCACCATGGCCTATGGCCTGGGCCAAGCCCTCAACCGATGCCTCCTGGATAGGCAACTCCTGCACCACCCGACCCGCACGCATGACCGTCACCGTGTCGCACAAGGCCATCACTTCCTTGAGCTTGTGGGTGATCAGGATGATGGTGGTGCCCTGTTCGCGCAAGCGTTTGAGAACCGCAAACAGCTGGGTGGTTTCCTGTGGGGTGAGCACCGCCGTGGGCTCATCCAGAATCAAAATCCGGGCACCCCGGTACAAGGTTTTCAGAATCTCCAGGCGTTGACGGTCACCCACCGGCAAATCACCCACCAGGCTGTCGAGCTGAATGTGCAAACCGGTGGACTGCATCAGGGCATTGAGTTTGGCGCGGACTTGTGCGTCCGCACGCGGCAGCAGCCAGTGGGGTTCAGCCCCCAGCATCACATTCTCAAGCGCGTTCAAGGTTTCCACCAGCATGAAATGCTGATGCACCATGCCGATGCCCAGTGCAATGGCATCGTCCGCATTGCGAATCTGGGCAGGTTGGCCAAACACCTCGATCTGCCCACTGTCGGCCTGGTAAAAGCCGTACAAGATGGACATCAGCGTGCTTTTGCCGGCCCCGTTTTCACCCACAATGCCATGCACTGTGCCTGTGGCCACACTGAGAGAAACATCTGCATTGGCGGCCACCGCACCAAAGTGCTTGCCAATACCCGTCATGTGCACTGCGGGTGTGATTTTTGTTTGATCAGTCATTCCAAGGACGTTCCCCAAGCTGACCTGCAAAATCAATATTTGCAGGCGTTGTCTGCCATGTAGTCGGCCACCTTGATCTTGCCGCTGATGATGTCGGCCTTCATCGTGTCGACCTTTTTCTTCATGTCGGCACTGACCAGTTTGGCATTGAAGCTGTCCACAGCGTAATCCACACCGTCTTCTTTCAAGCCCAGGACGGACACCCCCGGTTTGTGTGACTTGGCAGCGTTGTAGACCGCCACATCCACGCGCTTGACCATGGAGGTCAGCATGGTGCCTGGCTGAAGATGGTTCTGGTTGCTGTCCACACCAATGGCCAGTTTGCCGCTGTCTTTGGCGGCCTGATAGACCCCGATGCCGGTTCCGCCAGCGGCCGCAAACACCACGTCTGCGCCCTTGCCAAACTGGGCCTTGGCCAATTCACCGCCACGAGCCGGGTCGTTCCAGGCCGCACCGGTGGTGCCGGTCATGTTGGCAAACACTTCGGCCTTGGGGTTGCTGAATTTGGCCCCCTGTTCATAGCCACACTGAAACTTGCGGATCAGCGGAATGTCCATGCCGCCGACAAATCCAACCTTGCCGGTTTTGCTGGCCATGGCGGCCAAGGCCCCCACCAGGAAGCTGCCCTCTTGCTCTTTGAACACCACCGACTGCACATTGGGCAGATTCACCACCATGTCGATGATGGTGAACTGCAGCTTGGGGAATTCCTTGGCCAGTTTTTCGATGGCTGAAGCCTGACTGAAACCAACGCCGATGATGGGGCTGGCACCACGCTCAGCCATGCGGCGCAAAGCTTGTTCGCGCTGGGATTCGTTGGCAATCTCGAATTCAAGGAAATTCTTGCCGGTCTCTTTCTTCCACTTCTCCATGCCGTTGTAGGCCGCTTCGTTGAACGACTTGTCGAATTTGCCACCCATGTCATACACCAAGGCGGGTTCGGCCAGCAACACCGTGCTGGTCAAGGCGGCACAAGCCAGCATACTGAAACGGAAAACAGATTGAGCAGTCATGACAAATCTCTTAAAAAGTTTAAACAAAGCCCCAACAATGAGGGGCGACGACGATGCAGCAATGACTATGCCACGATTTTGGGTCGTTACCTTCAACACGCCATAATGACCAATCCTCTATTGTTTGAAGAATATCCGCATGATTCTGGTTGCAGGCTCTGCCAATCTGGACTTTGTCGTCCGTGCCCATCACATTCCAGGCCCTGGTGAAACTGTTTTGGGTCAAGACTTCAAAACCTACCCCGGCGGCAAAGGGGCCAATCAGGCGGTAGCCTGCGCCAGAGCGGGTGGTGCAGTCACCCATATGTTGTTGGCACTCGGTCAGGATGCCCATGCCGAACCCTTGCTGGCATCGCTGAGAGATGCCGGGGTACACGCCCATCTTGTGTGCAGCACGGAACAGCCCACCGGTTGTGCCTTCATCTGTGTGGCAGACAACGCCGAAAACGCCATCACCGTGGCCCCAGGAGCCAACCTGGTGCTGCAAAAACAGCATCTGCCCACGCTGGATGACTACAGCCATGTGTTGATGCAGCTTGAAATTCCCTTGCCCACCGTCACGGCCTATGCAGAAGCCGCCAAGGCGCACGGTGTCAGGGTGGTGCTTAACGCTGCACCTGCGCAAAACATGTCTGCGCAGTTGCTGGAGGCGGTGGATGTGCTGATCGTTAATGAAGGTGAGCTCGCTGCGCTTGTTCCTCATCCTGCCAGCGTGGCTGAGAATTTGCGCCACATTCAGGTGGCTGATGTGGTGGTCACCCTGGGGCATCGCGGTTGTGTGGCCCGGCAAGGATCAAAGGTGATGGTGCAACCCGCTTTTAAGGTTGTGGCAGTAGACACCACCGGCGCTGGCGACACCTTTTGTGGCAGTTTGGTGGCGGCTCTGAGTCAGGGGGAACCGCTTGGCCGTGCCATGCTTCTGGCCACTGCGGCTGGTGCATTGGCTTGCACGCGCAGTGGGGCACAGTCCAGCATTCCTGAGGTTGAGGCGGTGCAGGCTTTTCTTGCCCGGCAAGAAAAGCCTACCCTTGCACAGGTGCAAGACTTGCGCGACTACTGCGGCCTGCCCGCATCGTCTGATGCTGAATGAATATTCTCCTCAAACAACAACCTATGTCGACCATCCCCCGCAAAGTTATTTTTGATACCGACCCAGGCGTGGACGATGCCATGGCACTCTTTTATGCCTTGGCGCATCCCGACATTGATGTGGTCGGGATCACCACCACATTTGGCAATGTCTATGTCGAACAGGCGGTGACCAATGCACTGTATCTGTGCGCCTTGGCTGGACGCAGCATGCCCGTCACTCAAGGTGTCGGCAAGCCCATCACCAAGGTGGCCGAAGCGCCACCTGAGCACATCCATGGTGCGGATGGTCTGGGCAACCTGCCCCATCGGATAGCGCTACAAGGTCAGCCCGATCCTCGAACATCTGCGCAATTCATCGTGGACATGGCCCGCCGTTATCCCGGTGAGATCACGCTGGTGGCGGTGGGGCCGCTGGGTAATCTGGCGGCTGCGCTGCAATTGGCGCCCGAGCTGCCCACGCTGGTGCGTGAAGTGATTTTGATGGGCGGTACGGTGCTGGAGTCCGGTAACGTGTCGCCTGTGGCTGAGGCCAACATCTGGAACGACCCGCATGCCGCAGATGCGGTGTTTACCGCCGGTTGGCCGCTAACCATGGTCGGGCTGGATGTGACGCATCAGCTCATCTTGCCACTCACCCTGTTCCAGAACATTGCGCAGCACCACCAACACATTGCCACTGACACGCTCTACCATGCAGTCCAGTTCTACAGTGCGTTTTACAGCCAGCACGATCCTGTGGTGGCTCACATCAATGGTTGTTATGGGCATGATGTTCTGGCCTTTGTGGTGCTGACCAACCCGGAGTTGTTCACGCTGCAGGCTGGGCGGGTACGGGTGGCGACCGATGGTTTGGCACAAGGTCAAACCATGATGCGCCGCAAAGACATCAGCTACCCGCAGCATGGCTGGCATGACGACATTCCACCTACCCAGGTGTGTATGGATGTGCAAGCCGATGCATGCAAAGCGGTCATTGAAGCCACATTGATGCGCCCCTGGCTCCAAACACCAGAAAAATCCCCGGCAAAGTGAGCCCTCTGTAGGTCGGATTCGTGCGTCACCCGACAGGAAACTTTGCAAGCTCTTCAGCTCACCCTGCCATAATCCGAGGCCTAACGTCCAGATCAAAAAACAATGGCATTCTCACCCGTTGAGGCAAAAAGAAAATGCGCCTGGCTTCTTATGAAATGGGAAGCCTACGTCAAATCACCCAGCTTTGAATCCTTTGTGGAGTTTGCGGTTTCCCTGTCCAGTTTTGCCGAGTTTTTGCAAGGCAAAGGCTTATCGGGTCTGCACCGTTTGTCTCACAATCTGGAGCAACAGGTGCTGGCCCTGTTTGATGCCGTAGACAAGCATCACGTCTCACAGGACACATTGGACGAATTACAAAGCCGCATCGAGGCCTTGTCCGAACGTGTCACTGAATTCATGGACAGCAACGGTCGTTCGATTGACCAGCGTCGTGCACATCCTGAAGCGGGTTTGTTGGCTGAATCAATCCCCAGCCACCGTGTTTGGTTGATTTGTGATCACGCCAGCCAATGGCAGGCGCTGACGACCAGGCTGGCGTATTTCAGCATCCAGACGGAAGTCTATCCCTGGGAAAAAGTCCCCGACAAAGCGCATGAGCCCAGCATTGTGTTGCTTGATACACATGGCATGTCAGTGAAAGAAGTGTGTAGGCACATCCAGACCATGCGCACCCGTTTTGCTGCCAGCAAACTCATCGCCCATCGACTTGCGGCTGATTTCAACACCCTCAAGGCGGTGCTGCGAGCAGGCTGTGACTATTGTTTTAATGACAGCACGCCCCAATCGACCATCCTGGCCAAGATCATTGAGCTGTGCAGCAAAGACGAAGAGCCGCCGTTTCGGGTGTTGGTGGTGGAAGACTCCCCAACAGCCAGCAAAAGCATCCAGCACACCCTGCGTGAAAGCGGCATTGAATCACTGGCGGTGATGAATCCATCCGATGTGTTGATCGGGTTGCGCAGCTTCCAGCCCGACCTGATTTTGATGGACATGTACATGCCGGACTGCACCGGCGTGGAGGCCACGCGGGTGATTCGCCAACATGCCGAGTTTCTGTCCACCCCCGTCGTCTACCTGTCCGGCGACGGCGACATGGCGCTACAAGTGGATGCACTCAGACTGGGTGGCGACCACTTCCTCACCAAGCCGTTTAACCCGGTCTTTCTGAATGCCGTGGTCAAAAGCAAGATTGAGCGTTATCGAACCTTGCGCCGCTCCATGTTGCGCGACGGACTGACCGGGCTGTTCAACCACCGCACCATCAAAGAAAGGCTGGCCGCAGCCGTGACTGTGACCAGCAACACACATGGACGTTTGGCGGTGGCCATGATCGACATTGACCACTTCAAATCGGTGAATGACAAATACGGCCACCCCATGGGCGACGAAGTCATCAGAAGCCTGGCCTGGCTGCTCAAGCAACGTCTGCGCAAAGGTGACCTGGTCGGGCGTTATGGTGGTGAAGAATTTTTGGTGATCTTGCCGGGCTCGGATGCCGAACAGGCCTTTGACGTGCTGGACCGTATTCGCCGGGACTTCAGCCAGATCCGTTATTCCTTGGAAGACGGCTGGTTCGAGACCACGTTTTCTGCGGGGGTGTCCCAATATTTTGCGTCAACGAATGCTGAGGCCATGATCAAGGATGCCGACGAAGCACTCTACGATGCCAAACACAGCGGGCGGAACTGCGTGGTGACACGCGGCTGAGGTAGCGTAGTATTTATAAGAAATCGGCCTCTAACGCTTGTTTTATATGCGCAAGAAGCTATAAATTACATAGCAAAATACAAACCCGAATCAACTGCCGGTGTAGCGCCCAGGCCGGTGGTTGATGGCCAGAAACAGGCTCATCACCAAGGCCCCCAGCACCGAGTACAGCGCTTGCGGCAGTGGCAGCAGCACAGCGGCCAGTGCCAGCACCGCAATGTCAATGCTCATCTGCACCTTGCCCGCCCGCCAGCCGCGTGACTGTTGCAGGTAAAGCGAAATCACCGTGGCTCCGCCCAAGCTGGCGTGATGCCGGGCCAGAAACAGGCAGCCCGCGCCCAACAATAACCCGCCCAGAATAGCCGCATAGGCCGGGTGTAGCCGCTCAATGGCAAACAGTGCCGGTGACCACTCGGTCAGCAGCGTCAGCAGACTCACCGCGCCCAGCGTCTTGAGGGTGAATTCGCGCCCCATGCGCTTCCAGGCAAAGCCATAAAACGGCAGGTTGATGGCAAAAAACAGCTTACCAAAACTGATGCCCGTCAAATGGTGCAGCACAAACGCCACCCCGGCCGTGCCACCGGTGATCAGGCCGACCTGACCATACAGGATCAGCGCCAGGGAAACAAACAGTGTGCCAGTGAAAATCGCCTGGGCATCTTCAAAAGGGGAATGCGGCTCGGTGGCCAGAAGGGGGGTGTACATGGTTGTTGGAAGAGCACGAAGCGTGCCTGAAACTGGGTTCAAAGGAGGCAAGGCATGCAGCAGGTCATCACGTTTGACTATACTGAAACTCCCCCCTCACACACTTTTTCCTTTGGAGAAATGACCCATGAAACACCTTCTGATGACTCTCGCTGCCCTGACCCTTGCAGGTTCTGCACTCGCTCAACAGTACAACACAGTGCCAACAGATGATGTTCAGTACATGCAATGCCTGATTCGTGTCAATAAACTCTATGACGGAGGTGACGCAAAGAGCCCCATTGCCGGGCAGAACAAGGCTCAGGCGTATTGCTCGTGTTTGTGGAATGAAACCCCTGATGATTTCCGGGGGAATCTGTCCAAATTCGCGGACAGTGAGCGGGGCAAAAAGCTTGACAAACTTTGCGCCAAATACTCCAACTGGGAGTAATTTCTCTTCCATCACGTCGCGCGTACCACAGAGAGTATTGCCATTGCCCGACTTTGCCGGGCAATGGTGACTGCGGCTCAAAGAGAATGGCGGCATAGGCCGGGTGCAGCCGATCCTATTCAAGCTTGCCAGTGCTTCAAAAATGCCTGACAAAACTACACCGCAAACAGCACCAACAGCCAGACCCGCACGATCAGCCCCAAGGGCAGCAGTGCCAGGGCAAACCCCATGAGGGTGCGCTTGGTCACCCGGGTCAGGCACATGCGCCAGGCCAGGTAAGCCGAGAATCCCGCCGCCAGTGTCAGCAGCGCGGCCCGCAATCCGGGCACCCAGGCCAGCGGGAGCCCCTCGGCTTTCAGATGGCCGAGCGTCAGCATCGATAAACCCAGAAACACCCCGATACCGGCGATCGGTACCAGACTCAATGCCAGTTTCTGCCACGGCATCGCCGGGTCGCGCAGCACCCGCGCCGCCAGCCAAATGCCGGCCCCTACTGCCAGCCCGAGTGCGCCACCCCCCCCCAGAATGAAGGCCAGAATGCACAGGCCATCGAGCCAGCTGAACACATCGTGGGCGTTGGGGTAATGAGTCAGTAACCACCAGGGGGCGTTGTCCTGCAGCAAGGCCCAGGCATCGTGCGCCATCAGCCAGTCGGCCAGTGTCGTTTTGCCTTGGACAAAGCGGGCGCTGGATGACCAGGTGAACGCGGCTGTGGCGATGCCAATCACACCCAGCAGCAAGGTTATCGCCTCGCCGGTTTTGGCCTCCTGCGGGGTGCTCGCCAGAATTTCGCTCACCGGTGAACGCAGGCTCAAGCTCACTGCACCATGTTCGCCACTGCAGCGGCCACAGGCGTGGCAGTTCGATGCGCTCTTCATGTGCCGAATATCGATCAGTGGGGCGCAATTGATTGCGTGGCTGCGCCGGGTGTCGTGCTGCCAATGCGCTGGGTTCACCTTGAAATGCAGCGGTGCAATTTTGGCAAGCAGACCAAACACGCCACTGGCCGGGCACAGATAGCGACACCAGACCCGGCTGCTGCGGCCATACACCAGGCCGACCAGTACCGCTGCCACGGTGGAGCCACCCAGCACCAGCAGGGCTGCTTGCGGATACTCGTAAACGCTGATCAACTGGCCATACACCGTGGTGCAGACAAAAGCCACAAACGGCCAGCCGTTCCAACGCAGCCAGCGTGGAATGGGCCGCCCCAGGCCGTGGCGGCTGGCCAGTTCGGTCAGGGCTCCTTCCGGGCAAAACACGCCGCACCAGACACGCCCCAGCAGCATGGTGCCGAGCATGACAAACGGCCACCAGATGCCCCAAAACACAAATTGCGCGAACAGCCGCAGGTTGTCCACAATGCGGGCCTCTTCCGCTGGCAGGGGTAGCCACACCGGGTAGATCAAGAGGCTGAAGTAAAACACCACCACCACCCATTGCAGCGCCTGTATGGCCCGCTGGTGGCGGCGCATGGCATGCCCGATCCGCGCCAGCATGGCGCTCGACCTGGCCGCAGGGACGTTGTTGCGGATCAGGGTGATTGGGATGATCGGAATGCTAGCCATGGTGTGGTGTCGGGCGCATGGCGCGTGCCATGAACCACCAGTAAGCCGCAAAGACCATCACCAACATCAGGGATGGCCGTGACCGATAGCCGGTCAGGGCTGACAGCAGGGAGCCCAGGTGGCTGCTGTCATCGAGTAGCCAGGCGCTGTTCCACAGCGGGTCTACCAGTGCGGGCAGCAGGCCTGCGCCAATAAAACGATCCACCGCAGTCAACAGCAAAGCCGCAGCAAATGACAGCAGCATCCAGCCACTGAGGGCAAAAAAGCGCCGGTAATCCAGAAAGCGCAGGCCACGCCCGAGTGCCCAGGCGGTCAACGTCGCCAGCATCAGACCCAAAGTTGCACCGATCAGCAAGTTGCCGGTGTGCTCTGGCTCCAGGCTCACGCCGTACAGGAACACGGCGGTCTCGGCCCCCTCGCGGGCAATCGCCAGTGCGGTGACGCTGGCAATGCCGAACCAGCCAGAGCGCTGCACGGCGATGGCCAGGTTCTGGTGCAGGTCTTTCCTCATGTTGCGGCCATGGCGGCGCATCCATAACACCATTTGCACAATCAGGCCGGCGGCCAGCAGCAGCATGCCCAGCTGGAGCCATTCCAGTGCCGCGTCTGAAAGCTCTCCCTGTGCGGCCACCATCAGCCAGCCCAACAGGCCAGCCAGCGCCACGCCGACACCCGCCCCCAGCCACAGCGCGTGCAGACCGGCCCGCCCAGCCTGGTTGAACTTCAGCCAGGAGTGCAGGATGCCGATCACCAGCATGGCTTCGACGCTTTCGCGCCAGACAATGAACAAAGTGCTACCCATGAGCGTTCTCCTTCATTCCCGATTCATTGAGCCAGCAACTGGCCTTGGGCCGTGGCGGGATGGAAGTCACCAAAAAACTTGTAGCTGCCAGGTTTTAATGGTTGAAAAATCAGAAAACTCGATGCTCCCGGTGCCAGCACCTTCTCCTTGCGTAGCTCCAGACTTTCAAACTCCTCTGCCGCCGGCCCTTCGTTTTTGATCAGCAAACGGAATTTGGTGTTGGCGGGCACCTTCAGCGTGGCGGGGATAAAGTGACCGTCGCGAATCAGCAGGCTCACGGTGGGCAGCTCTTGTGCCCATAGCGGTGTCAACGTCAGCCACAAACTTGCGGTCAGCAGCAGGGCGGCAAAGGGTTTGAACAGGGTGTTCATGATGAACTTGGGATAGTGGCTGGCTTAGTAGCCGCCTTTTTTACCAATACCGGCGTAGCTGAAATCGTTTTCAACATCAAAGGCTTTGAACCAGGGCTTGACCCCCGTGAGCCGGTCAACGTGACGACCAAAATGGGCATGTGGGTTGTCGCTGGGCGGTGTAATGGTGTACTTCACGTGGTACTTGCCGGGGCCAAACAGCTTGACGTTGTCGCCGTAGTGCGGGCCATCGTTGGCCACCATGGGCATGAATTCTCCGCTCAGTTTTTGTGTCGTGCCAATTTTGGTGATCTCGAATTTCACCGTCAGGTAAGGAATCCAGGCACCTTCTTCGAAGCCGTTCGGGTTGTCTTTGAGGGCCTTGATATCGGCCTCGATGTGAATGTCAGACTGCTCTGCCTTGCGCATCATGCCTTCGGGTTCCATGGCGACTGGCTGCAGGTACACCGCGGCAATCTCCATGCCAAAGTGTTGCTGTGGTTTGCCGATCGGGTATTCGACCGCACTGGCGCTCAAGGCGCTGGTCAGCAAGGCCAGGGCGGCGACAGGTTTGTAGAGATTCAAAGATGGGTAGAGTGTCATGGTCTTTCCTTGTTGAGAATGGTTCGCATTTGCAAATGATAACACTTCTCATTTGCCGCGAGTCGAAAAATTCTCATGGATCGTTCGCATGACTCAAATCGAATCGATTGGGGTGATCTGGACTGGACGGCAGGCCGCAAGTGGCCCGCCGGATCAGAATGCTCAGTGAGGTTTAAACCTAGATTCCTCAGTTGGACGCGCCCGAGTGGGCTGCTGGCGGCGTGTCTGGGTAGGCGCGACAACGACGCAGGCTACTGCCTGCTAGGCGGAGCAACGCCCCCAGGCGCGTCGCCAGCGGCTCAATCGGGTGTGTAGCGCTGTCACCCAAAAGGTGAAGTTGATCAACGCTGAAAAAGCTAATGTTGATAGGCACTTATTGGCACAAATGAGCGGTCAACTGAGGAATCTAGGTTAAAGCCCGCGCTGCCAGCTCGGGCGCAGTGGGGCCGATTCCGGGTGTTGCAGCGCCGCGTTCACCTGGGCCAGCAAGCGCTCTTTCTCAGTACCCAGCACACCTTTGAGCACCAGCCAGTTGGACGCATGGTCGCTGCGAAATACGGTGCGTTTAAGCTCCAGGGCCTGTAAAAATTGCGCCATTTCGGCAAACAGTGCGGGCTGATCCAGCGGTTCCCACTCCGGGAAACCCTGGCGAAAGCGTGCCTCGCCTTGCGGAAAGCTCACCACCAGCGTGGCCAGAAATTCGGGTTGGGTCAGGTTGGCCAGCCGGGCCGAGTTGGCCGCGTGTTGCCGGGACAGCACCGTACCACCCAGCCCATTGAGCAACATCACCGAACGGCTGATGCCGGCCGCGCCCAGCTTGTCCAGGGCCTCACGGGTGGATTCGAAGCTTTCGCCCTTGTTGACCCGTTTCAGCACCTCGTCATCGCCCGACTCTGCGCCCACATAAGCCAGTGACAAACCTGCTTCACGCAGCTCTTGCAGCTCGGGCACGGTTTTGTTGCGCAGGTTGCGCGGCAAGCAGTAGCTGGAAATGCGCCGCACCCGGGGCAAATGTGTTTTGATAGCCGTCAACAGCGTCATCAGCCTTCGAGTGGATAACGCCAGCGCATCGCCATCGCCCAGAAACACCCGCTGCACCTGGTCGGCCAATTGCTCGCCGCAGCCACGCAGCGCCGCCAGGGTTTCGTCTTCATCGCGCACGGCAAACTTCTTTTGTGGTGCGGTGTACATCTCGCAATAAGTGCACTTGTTCCACGAACAGCCGTTGGTGACCGGCAAAATCAGCGATTCGGCCTCGCTCGGTGGGCGAAACACCGGGTTGATGTAACGGATGGGGATGCTTGGGCTCACGGGCAGGCTTTCAAAAATGGCAGAGACAGGATTTCACCATGTCCGCGCCCAGCTTGGCATTGAACTTGGTCATATCAGGTGCAGACCGCACTGTATGCTGCATTTTGTATGAAAAATAGGGCTGTAGCGCTTTAAATATAAGCGCAAGAAGCTATAAAAAGGCGAGTTCAACTACGAACTGCGTGAGGTTTGAAAATTGGTAGGTGATTGAGGTGAGCA
>VIKI01000299.1 GCA_008080595.1 Comamonadaceae bacterium | reverse complement strand
CAATGACCTTGCCATGGCCGACTGGATGGATAAATTTCTCCACCCGACCACTGTCGAAGGCAAAGCCAGCGCCATTGCGCAATTTGCCGAGGCCTCACTGCAAGCCGTGGTTGCTTCTCGCAGCATTGTTGTGGATGGCCGCAAGAAAAACGTCATTGCCATCGTCTTCAGGGGCACGGAAGGCACAGGCAAAGACGGCATACCGGACTGGCTTGTCAACGCCAGCGGCGACCTGGTGCCTTTTTCAGCCACAGACCCCCAAGTGCTGGTGCATCAAGGCTTCCTGACGGGGATGCAAAAATTTGTTGCCAAGTCTGCCACGGTCAATATCAATGCGGGTAATCTGGCTGCATTGGTCAGTGCACACAGCGCAGACACCATTTTCTGGATATCCGGCCACAGCCTGGGCGGCGCACTGGCCACCATCTATGGTGCCTGGCTGGAAGATCAAGGTGTCAACCGCGACAACATCGTCATTCACACCTTTGGTGCCCCGCTGGTAGGTAACGACCGTTTCCGTTATGTTTATTTTCAGGAATGCCTTTTGGCAAACTGCGATGCCATCGGGCGGGAGTTTTTATTGACCAAAAAGCTCAACCTGCACCGGGTGCGCAACCTGCATGACCCGGTGCCCTATGCGCCCTATTTCAAGGCGCTGGTCGATGACATGATCTCCGCCTGGAAATTGACACCGAAGGCGGATCTGCCCTCAACACTTGCATTTGGCAAACTCTTTGCTACGTCATCGGGCAAGGCTCTCGCGTCGCTGAGTTCAGCCGGTTACGACCTGCTGGTCAGAAGCGGCAACTGGCCTTACCAACCCGTGGGTTACCAACACATTCTGGAACAGAACGACCAGGGCCAACTGCTGGACTACAGCAACAACCCCGCCACCAACTTCAATGACCGTTTGCGAGCCCTGAAAGTTTGGCAGAGCGTCAACGCCCACGATATGGTCTTGTACGCCAAAGATATGGAGACACTGAAGGATCGCACCCCCAGCATCGACATATTGCCAAACATCGGCGTTTCCCCACAGCCCAGCGAAACCCCTTTTGCTGACGCGGTTGACATCACGCTCACCACTGATCCCGGTGTCACCCTGTACTACACCCTGGATGGCACGGCCCCCAAGGTGAACGACTACCCGGCTGGCTCCGGCTTGAACAATGCTTCGCCCATGTATACCGGCCCCATTCATGTGGCATACAACGGCTTGGGGCCAGTCCAACCAAGCACCTTGCGCGTCATGGCCGTGGCCGCCGATGGTGCGACAGCAAAAACTACTGATCTGGTGTACCGCCTGGCACCCCAAACCCTGAATGTGGCAACCCAGACCTATTTACAAATCACAGCGCCAGATCGTCAGATACTGGCGCTGGATGACTCAAACCACAGCTTTTACGCCGCTGCCGGACAGGCACTCAGTTTGCGACTGGTGAACCGGGCCAACGCCCCATTGGGCTTTGCGTCCCTGGGTGGCAAGCCCAAAATATTTGTCCTTCAAACCAGCAGTAATGTCTGCTCCGGCGCTGCCAACTACACCGGCACCACCGTGCAGCGTGAACTGGTTGTCAGCGACCCGGCAGCGGATGGCACTGTTCAGCTCACCTTTCCATCGGCTGGCACTTACCAATTCCTGGCCGTGGCCTATGCTACCGGCGGTGGTGAAAGTCTTCTCGGCTACCCGGTGGTTGCCAGCGAGCCAGTCAGCCAAGCCACGGGTGGTACAGGCAGCACTGGCAGCACCGCAACCGCCACCCACCCCCTCAACGACACCGGCATCACCACCTTCTCCAACGACACACAAAACGGCCTGCTCACCGAGCCCGCCGGCCATCCGTGTCAGGATGCTAGTTTTGGCCGCGACGCACTGGCTGCTGCGGGCAAGCTCACCAAAGTGGGCGGTGGCGGCGCTGGCTTTGACTTCAGCAAAATCGCCAACAACGGCAGCGTGTTGCCTGAAACTGCCGTGCTGGGCACTGGCCCGACTGATTGGGCCTGCACCCGCGACAACGTTACCGGCCTGATCTGGGAAGTGAAAACCACCACGGGCCTGCGCAGCCTGAGCCACCGCTACACCTGGTACAACAGCGATCCGTTCACCAATGGCGGTGCAGTCGGCACGGCAGCAGGCGGCACTTGCTTTGCGGTCGGGCGCTGCGACACCGAGAAGTTTGTGCAAGATGTCAACGCCGTAGGCCTGTGTGGTGCCAGTGACTGGCGTATGCCCAGGGTGAATGAACTCGAAGGTATTGCTGACTTCGGGCGGGTGAACCCCGCCATTGATCCCACTTATTTCCCTAATACCTCAAGTTCGTACTTTTGGTCGGGTTCGCCCGATGCCTACTACTCGTACTATGCGTGGGGCGTCTATTTCGGCAATGGCTACGCCAACTACGGCACTACCACTCCTTGCGGTTGGTGCGCGCCGGACAGTGATTTGGATCTTTGGACATGACTTCGCCAATCCACCATGGCCCGAGATACCGCCAATTACCCTTGTGGCGCGATGCCACCCGTTTGGCGCTGGATGTTGAAAACGCCGTGCGCCATTTTGGCAAAACCCCAAGTCCACCGCGTTACCACCAATACGCGCTGGGCAGCGATTTGCGCCGCCAGGCCATGGGGGTGTGCCGCCGCGTGGCCCGCGCCGCACAATGCACGAATGCTACGCACCGACATGTGCACATTGCACTGGCCCCCTTTTCATCAGGTAAATTTATGCTGAACCTTGATCTTGTTTTGTCTGCCCTGGCCATCAGCGCAGGCCTGCTTTGCCCCACCGCCTATGCGCTTACCTGTGCGGCCAACATGTCTGCGAACAACCCGGATGCCGCGTATGCTGACAACGGCGACGGCACGGTGACCCACAGCCCCACTGGCCTGATCTGGAAGCGGTGTAGCGAGGGACAGAGCTGGAATGGCAGCACCTGCACGGGCACGGCCAGCACCCACACCTGGGCGCAAGCGTTGACACTGGCCAGCACCAGCAGCTTTGCCGGGCAGTCCGACTGGCGCGTGCCTAGCATCAAGGAGCTGCGCAGTCTGGTTGAAGCGTGCCGTGTCAATCCTGCCATCAACGACACCATTTTTCCAGCCACCCCAAGTTCGTACTTTTGGTCGGGTTCGCCCTATGCCTACTACTCGGACTATGCGTGGTTCGTCTATTTCTACTATGGCTACGCCAGCAACTTCAGCCGGAGCTACTACTTCTCCTTGCGGTTGGTGCGCGCCGGACAGTCTTTTGACAATTTGGGGGTTTCTGGCAACCCTGCGTCGGTCAGGTTCAGTTCTGAAAATTTGCCTGATGGGGCCTACCATGTGGGTACAGCCAGCAAGACCTGGACTTTCAGCAACGGTGCAGCCGCCCTCACTGGCCTGAAGGCCGTGCCCGTCACCGGCAAAACCGACACCGGCCTGGGTATCACCGCCACCGAAGTGGTGCTGGGCAACATGGCCGTCAAATCCAGCACCTGGAAGCTGGTAGATGGCACAGGCGCAGATGTCAAAATTTCCAATTCAAAGTCTGACCAGTTCTGGCTGAAACTGCGCACCAATCTGGCCCCTACTTTTTCAACGCTGCAACTCGACAGCGTGAGCGCCAAAGTCGGTCAAACCGTGACCCTGCCCATTCTCACCCGCGATGGGGATGGTGATGCGCTCACCCTCAGCGCCAGCACTGGCAGCGTGACCAGTGGTCTGTGGTCGGGCAGCTTTGCCAGCCCGGGTGTGCAGCCGGTCACACTCACAGTGAGTGATGGCATCGAGAGCAGCAGCAAAACCCTCTATGTGGTGGTGCGTGATGCTGTGGGTGTGACCCGCAGTTTCAGCGATGTGGCCCCCGACAGCACCGCCACCAGTTGCGCCATACCGCCCTTGCTGGTCAGCGGCGCGGTGGACGTAACCCAGCCCGGCAGCATGGGCCTGGCCAAAGACTATGCCGACCTGCAATACCTGTACCTGCGCGGGGTGGCCATGGGCACGGCTGATGGGGCCGGGCGCAAGTTCGAGCCCTGCCGCTATGCCACCCAGGCCGAGGCACTCAAGATGCTGATGGAAGCTGCCCGCGCTGCCGGGGGCTTGACGTTTGACGAACCACCCCGGCCCCTGAGTAACCTGATGGTGGAAGACCCGGC
>VIKI01000069.1:23539-27894 GCA_008080595.1 Comamonadaceae bacterium | reverse complement strand
CCGCACATACCTAAATCTTCAAACAGAAAGGAAAATGCTATGTCTGAAAAAGTCTGGTTCATCACCGGCGCCTCACGCGGATTTGGTCGTATCTGGGCTGAAGACGCTCTCAAGCGGGGCGACAAGGTCGTCGCAACCGCGCGATCGCTGGCCGACATCGCGCCCCTTGCCGATGTGTTCGGCGATGCCGTCCTGCCTTTGGTACTCGACGTGACCAACCGCGATCAGGTTGCCGAAGTCGTTGCGACGGCGCACGCGCATTTCGGCCGTCTGGATATCGTCTTGAACAATGCCGGCTATGCGCTCGTCGGCGCGATCGAGGAAGCGAGCGAAGCCGAGGTTCGCGCCGAGTTCGATACCAATGTTTTCGGCCCTCTTACCGTTATCCAGGCAGCCCTTCCGCTTCTGCGCGCACAGCAGGGCGGCCATATCATCGGCGTCTCGAGCGTTGCGGGGGTCTATGCCGCCCCGATCACCGGCTTCTATCACGCTTCCAAATGGGCGTTCGAAGCGCTCCACGAGAGCCTTTCGAAGGAAGTCGCGCAGTTCGGCATCAAGGTCACACTCCTGGAGCCCGGCCCATACGCGACAGACTTTTCGAGCCAGTCCTCGCTGAAGCTCGCCATGGGCATCGACGCCTATGCCGAGACGCGAGCACAGGTGTTCGCCGGCGGCGCAAGCACGAATTTCGGCGATCCTGCTGCGACCTCGGCGTCCCTGTTCAAGGTCGTGGATTCGGAACAGCCGCCGCTGCGCTTCTTCCTTGGTACAGAAGGGCTGCCGGTGGCTCGCGCCGCCTATGCTGAGCGTCTTGTCGTTTGGGAATCCTGGAAGGATGCCTCCAATGCAGCCCAAGGCCAGCCCAGGAAACAAGCTCTTGACCTTTGATAAGGAGGGGGCGCGGAGCGACAGCGCTCCGCTACGGGGCTTGCGAGCTGTGACTCGGATCCCTGCCGGGCGCATGGCGTGGGCCGCCATCACGCTGCTGACGCTTGGTTTTTTGACCGCGTGTGCAGCCACGCCAGATGACGAGCGCCCTGCAGGGCATGAGCTGCGCGACTTGCAGGCTGCTGCGCACCACAGCGATGGCGCATCGCGCCCTGTGCTCGCGATCGCGCTCGGCGGCGGTGGCCTGCGCGGTTACGCCCATATCGGCGTACTTCAGGCGCTGGAAGATGCAGGCATCCAGCCGAACCTCGTAGTAGGAACGTCGATTGGCGCGATCGTCGGTGCCGCATACGCATCGGGCGTGGCGCCTGCGCAGTTGTGGAACCTGGCTACGGCGGCGCCCATGTTCTCGCTCGCAGACCTGACACTCACCGGCCCCGGGTTCGTCAAGGGTCAAGCTTTGGCACGTTGGACGAACGAGTTGGTCGGGCAACAGCCGATCGAGCGATTTTCCAAGCGGTTCGCAGCCGTCGCGAGCGATCTCCAACGTGCGATGCCTATCGCGATTACCAGCGGGAACGCCGGACAGGCCGCAAGAGCCTCCGCGGCGATTCCCGGGGTGTTCCTACCCGTCAAGTATTCCGACGGCGAATTGGTCGATGGAGGCATCACCTCGCTGGTTCCAGTCCAGACAGCTCGCGCGCTGGGTGCCGACATCGTCATTGCCGTTGACATCTACTGCCATGGTGCCAGGTATCCATCGACGTCGGTGCTGTCGGCCTGGCTTCGGGTCTCTCAGACGCAGAGTTGCCTGCTCGCCAAGGCCGAGTTGGCCGGTGCCGATGTGGTAATCGCTACACCGGTCTCCCCGCCAGCCCTCAACGACGCGGCGGCGCGCGAACAGGCGCGACGTCTCGGCTACGCGGCGGCAAGCGAAGCAGTGCCAGCACTGAGAGCGGCCTTGCGTCGGTTCGCAGGCGACAGCGAACACGTGAACTCCGACGCATCGATGCGAGAGGTCTCGCCAGTGCATTGATGGCTCAGGCTGCACGATCCGTGCCGCGCTTCTGCAAGGCTTATCAGTGGGGCGCTCAGGGCGCGATGGACGTGGTCGGCCCGCCGACGTGGTGCACTCGTTGCTGGCATTGCCCGATCCCAACGCACAGGACGGCGAGGTCTTCATGCCCGAGGCGCTGAATTTGCAGCCTCGGCTGCCCGCCACCGTGCTCGCCTACCACCCGGCGGTGCTCGCGGCAGCGCGTGAAGTGGACGCGGCCAGGGCCGACATCGCAGTCGCGCGTGCCGACCGGCTGCCACGGCTGAACCTGACGGCGCTGCTCAGCGGCCAATGGCTGAGCGCGGCCGGCACCACGCTGAACGCGGCACTCCGAAATGCGGCGCGAGACACCGAGAACGCGCTGGCCGCAGCCGCGTCGGCCGACGCGCGCATGGCCCCGGCGCGCCAGTCCGTTGATGCGGCGCGCAAGGTGCTCGTCGCGCTGCTGCTGGGCCACAGCGAGCTTGACGTGCCCTCCATGATCGGGCTGGTGATGCTGATGGGCATCGTCACCAAGAACTCCATCTTGCTTGTGGAGTACGCGATCCTGGGCATGCGCGAACGCGGCCTGGCGCTGGTGCCTGCACTGATCGATGCCTGCCACAAGCGCGCCCGGCCGATCGTGATGACGACCGTGGCGATGATCGCCGGCATGCTGCCCATCGCGCTGGGGCTCGGTGCCGACGCGAGCTTTCGCCAGCCCATGGCCACGGCCGTGATCGGCGGCCTGCTTACCTCCACCGCGCTGAGCCTGCTGGTCGTGCCCGTGGTGTTCACCTATGTCGATGGGTTCGAGCGACTGCTGCGCCGTGGCCATGTGAAAGCGGGAGCAAGGCAGTCGGCAGCGGGATCGGTGGCGTGATCGGGGTGTTGATGCAGTCTTCGAATGAGCAGCTTGATCAACATACCCGCGCATTCCTGGAGGAATCGTCGTTGCGGCCGGGTCCAAGGAGGTAGTCCATGACCGGGATTGACCCCGGATTGCCGCCAGTGTGACCGCCACACCTTGCCATCAAGCCACCGGCACATCAAAGTCGGGGGCGAACACGTCACCGGCCAGCACCCTGAGCACGTCGGACGCGGCCCCGGCAGCGCCCGGCGGGCACAGCAGGGGCAAGGCGCGGGCAATTCCGCCGGTGGTCTCCAGCGCCCCGCCAAAGTCGCGCCCTTCGTGGGAACAGCGGATCTGCAGCGGCGTGGGAAGCGCAAGAGAGTGTTCCTAAGTTAATAGCTTCTAACGCATATTTTGCGGGGACTGCAGGCTCAAAACATCACCAAAACAGGTCTCAATCTGCTCGCCGAGCCAGGCGGTGTTGACAATGGCTTTGCCAAACCCGCCGCTGCACGGGTCGCCGCCCCCGAGGGGGCTGAATTCAGGAGGCCTCCTTGGCCCGGTACGGGCTCTGTCGATCCGCGGTGTCCTGCTCACGGAACTGGCGCGGCGACTGGCCGGTGGTGCGTTTGAACACCTTGGAAAAACCGAAAGCATCCTGGTAACCCACGGCCTGCGCGATCTGTTCCAGCGACTGCCGGGTGTCGGCCAGCAACTGCATGGCCTTCTGCATGCGCAGGGTGCGCAGGTGGTTCAGCGGCGTGTCACCCATGGCGCTGCGAAAGCGCTCGGCCAGCGCCGAGCGCGACAGGCCGGCCTGCTGGCCCAGTTCTTCGAGCGTCCAGCTGTGGCCGAGGTTGCCGTGCATGAGTGTGAGCACCTGGCGAATCGGGCGGTCGGCGATGGCGTGGTGCAAGCCCGGTACTGCAGGGTTTTGGCGTTGTGCAATCTCGCGCAGGGCAAAGGCGAACAGTGCGTCAAGCAGGCCCAGGGTGGCCGAGGAGGCGCCCAGTCCTTCGTCGCCCAGCTCGCGATCGAGCAGGCCGATGGTCAGCGGCAGGGCGGAGAGCGGGGGCAAAGAGTGGCCGCGTACCACGAACCACGGCGGCAGGCTGCGCAGGAAGGGATGCAATGGGGCGTGCCAGAACTGGTAGGCCGCACTGATGATTTGCGCGACGGCCTGGGTGTCGTCGGCCCCGGCCCTGGAGGATGGGGCTCCGTCTGCCAGACCCGCGCCTGCGAATGGTGCGACCGTCATGGTGGTGCTGTGCGTGGGCGTTGTGCGGTCCAGCGACAGCTGGTGCACACAGCCGCGCGCCATCAGCACCAGGTCGCCGGCCTGCAGTTTCAGAGGCTCGTCCAGGTTGGGTGCGTGCACGAAGGCGTGGCCGCGCGTGACCGCGTGCAGGCCGAAGCTGCGGTCGCAGGGAAAGCGCAGCGCCGTCCCGGGCGTGAGCGCGTGCAGGTCGAGCAGACGGCGGCGCAGTCCTGCGATATGGAGAATGTCTGAGAGTATGTCCATGATCTCTATTGTATGGACGATTGGACATAAATGGTGGAATTTCATGCATTCAAGTT
>VIKI01000069.1:0-23484 GCA_008080595.1 Comamonadaceae bacterium | reverse complement strand
AATTTCATGCATTCAAGTTTTGTTTGAAGCGGTGCACACTGGAGGCCTTTCCAACCACAAACAGGAGTTATGCATGACCACCACCCTCGTGACCGGCGCCAACGGCCAAAACGGTTCCCCCCTCGTTGACCTGCTCGCCGCCCAGGGCCAGACGGTGCGCCGCGCCACCAGCCGCGCCCCCGCCCAAGCCGGCGAGGTTCACCTCAACCTCGCCACCGGCGAAGGCCTGGCCGAAGCCCTGGCCGGTGCCGACCAGTTCTTCCTGTTGGTACCTTCCGGATATCCCAACCATCACGAGTTGCTGATACCCGCCATTGATGCCGCCAAGGCCGCCGGTGTGCGCAAGGTGGTGCTGATGTCCGCCATGGGTGCCAACGCCGACGACAGCATCCCGCTGCGCCGCGCCGAGTTGCACCTGGAGCGTTCGGGTCTGGCCTGGAACGTGATCCGCCCCAACTGGTTCATGCAGAACTTTCACACCTTCTGGCTGCAGGGCATCCAGACCCAGGGGCAGATCCTTCTGCCGGTGGGTGCCGCGAAGGGCAGCTTCATTGACACGCGCGATGTCGCGGCCGTGGCCGCCAAGCTGCTGAGCAGCGACGACTTCGTGAACCAGTCGTACGACCTGACCGGCAGCGAGGCGTTCGACCACACCCAGGTGGCGGCGATTTTGTCGAAGGCCGCAGGCCGGACCATTGGCTACACCGACGTTCCCGAAGATGCAATGCGCCAGGGCCTGCTGGGCGCGGGTCTGCCGGCGGACTACGCTGAGTTCCTGCTGGCGATCCTGGGCGCCTTCAAGGCCGGCTATGCCGAGCGCACCACCGACGCGGTGCAGCGCATCACCGGGAAGGCACCGATCCGTCTGGAGCAGTACGCGCAGGACTTCAAGGCCTACTGGGCCTGAGGCGGTGTGAACGAACCCGGCGAGCCCGAACGGGGTCGGGTTTCCGTTGGATGGCCTGCGGTGACGGTCGGATACTCGCACGACCTGATGCTGGCCGTGGTCGAGCGCATCCGCAAGGAGCTGAAGCTGCCAGCGCTGGCGGTCAAGCTGGTGCAGAACAGCTTGATTGATCTGGATGCGGCTCCACCACCCACAAAGGTCGAAGGTAGTAAGTGCCTCCAGCCACCGTGAAATATACGAAATAAGCTATTAAATTGATATCAAAACCAGGCGATCTGCCCCACCGCTGCACGGCCTGCCTACTGCGCTGGCAGCATGCTGCAGACCCGGCCGATGCACTGCACGCGCAGGCCCATGGGTGGGTGTGGGTGTGGGTGTGGGTGTCGCGGTACATGTGTTTGTAGCAGCGGCTTTGTGCGCTGGCTGCGGCCTCGGCAATGCGCTGTTGCTGCGCATCGGGCTCAGTGACCGATGCGCCGGGGCCTGTGCACAGCAAGGTGAGCAGCAGCCCCAGGCGTAAGGCCGTGAGCATCATTCTGGATTCTTCAGTTCAGTCCGATCATCCACCGCACGCATGGCAAAGCCCGTGCTGAAGAGGTGGTGGGTATGGGCATGCGGACTGCTCAGACCTGCCCGAACGATTTCCTAGGGCCCTTTTCAACCGGGTCAGCCGACATGAAGCGGCGCAACTTGGCCAGCAGAGAGGCTTCACCCTTGGGCGTATGGCGCATCTTCCACGGCCCCAAAGCGGCGTTGACCATCGTGGTGGCAACACCCTCGGTCTGGGGCGCGTTGAGATCGAGGTCAGTCTTGGTGAAGGGGGCTTAGCCAGCGAGATGCGGATGCTGAACTGGCGCACTTCGTGATCCAGCGTCTCGGACACCCCCTCAACGGCATGCTTGAAAGCCGAATACAGTGTCATGTACGACCCAGCACCGAGCTGATGTTGACGATGCGCGGCCAGAACGCTTTTACGCAGGTGTGGCAGATCGGCCATAGGCCGCCATGAAGACCCGAACAGCCTCGCGCAGAAGAGCCTTGTCTTCCCGGGAATCAGGCGCATTGAGCTTCAGCAGTCCGCGGATGTGCCCAGAGCCCATGAACATCGACAGGAACAGGTGCCCGCTGCGTTGGCGCGGCGCAGGTATGCAGCCAGCTCGCCGTTCGCACGCTCCGGGCCTTCCTTGTAGAACGCACGGCAGGCTTCCGGCTGCGCCCCCGCGACACCGTAGACAGTGCGCAACGCGCCGAGAGCGTCCCCCCGTACCAGTGCGAGAAACCGGGCGCCGATCACCAGCAGTGCCTTCTCCGGCTGATTTGGGTCCAGCGCCCCGTCGCCAGCAGCCTCAGCCACCACAGCAGCCGTCCTGTCGCGCACAACCGCCTGAAACAGTCCTTCCTTGGAGCCGAAGTTGCTGTACACGGTCATCTTGGAGACACCAGCATCTGCGGCAATAGCATCCACGCTGGCACGCTCCAGGCCATGCTCGTTGAAGTGCCTTTGCGCCGCTTCCAGGATGCGCCGAGTGCGCTCGGGGTCGCGTGGCCGCCCTCGTTGGGGCTTGGGGGTGGGAGCTAGAGGAGGGGGCATGGGTGGATTTAATGGACTTGACAGTTTATTATATTGATCGTACATTACCATGGAGCCCATCATGGATGACGTCATCATCATCGGCGGCAGCTTTGCCGGTCTCGCCGCAGCCCTTCAACTCGGCCGTGCCCGTCGCAAGGTCACCGTTCTCGATACCGGCCTGCCGCGCAATCGCTTCGGTCACCACTCGCATGGCGTGCTCGGCCATGATCACAAGCCACCGCAAGACATCCTGGCCGCTGCGCGGCAGCAGCTGGCGCGGTATCCCGCGATCAAGCTGGTCAACGCTCGGGCCGACAGCATCTCCGGTGTCATCGACGATTTCTCCGTCCTCACCGGCGCTGGCGAAACCCTCAAGGCGCGCCGCATCATCCTGAGCTATGGCGTGGCCGACCAGATACCCCATGTTCCGGGTTTTGCCGAAAGCTGGGGCACGTCCATCGTGCCCTGCCCTTATTGCGACGGCTTTGAAGTCGCCGACCAGCATTGGGGTGTCGTCTGGTTCGGCCCGCAGTCGCACCAATCTGTCAGGTTGTTCCGCGATTGGACCGACAAGTTGACTGTATTCGCCGATGGTCATGACATTGCGCCCGATATTCAGGCCGATCTGGCGCACCGCAACATCCCCGTCGTCGATGGCCGGATCGTCGAAATCGCCCATCACAAGGGCCACATCTCCACTGTCAACCTCGATACCCATCGCCATATCGCGGTTGACATCCTGTTCGCCCAGCCGCGCAACAAGCCGTCCGCAAGCTTGCATGAATCACTGGGCCTTGCCACGGTGGAGACACCCGTGGGCATCGCCCTCAAGGTGGACGAGCGCCGCCAAACCAGCATGCCCGGCATCTACGCTGCTGGCGACCTTGCCACGCCTTTCCTGCCCTCGGTCACCCAGTCCTCTTGGCAGGGCGCGATGGCGGGTATCTTTGCCCAGCATTCGATGCTGGCGTGAGCGCTCTGTCGCATGGTGGCGTGCTATGAGCGTGCTTGAACTGAGGCTTCCCCCTCCCATCGTGGCGCTAGTTCTGGCGCTTCTCATGTGGCTGACACCAGCCGTCGCGGGTCTTGTGCAGGTGCCCTATCCGGCCCGGGTACTCTGGGCTGTGGTGTTGGTGTGCATCGGCCAAGGCATCGGCATCGCCGGAATAGTTGCGTTTCGGCGCGCTAAGACCACCGTAAACCCGGTGAAGGCAAGCTCGGCTTCCTCGCTGGTCATCCAAGGCGTGTATCGCTATACGCGCAATCCCATGTATGTCGGGCTCTCGCTGACCCTGTTGGCATGGTGAGGGGAGTTGATATATTCACCAGGGATTCGGTGAGATAAATGAGGGAAGACGCGGGAAGAGGAGGGAAGAAAATGGACAGGCAGCGAAAATTACTTTCGTGTCAGGAAAATACGCCGCTCATATCAATCAGCAACCAGATAGCTGCTCACAATGTCCACAATGTTGGCGCTATCCGCATCGGACACACCAAGGATTGGACGGGCGGGGATGTCGCCCCATAAATGGGGGAACTGTTCAGTTGTGCCGCCAAAATGCTGCATGGCGGCGTACACCATCGGGCTACCAATACCCACACTGGATGATCCGTTGACCTGGTAATTTATTCCACCGGCCAGGGCGTGAGTCTCACCAGTCAGTGGTTTTTTGTTGCCCAAGCGCTTCTCACCTGCTTTGCTCAAGGTGCCGTCTTTTTTGTGACTGTTGACAAACACTCCCAGATAGCGCTCCAGCGTCACTGGGCTGTTTGCTTCCCACGGCGTGCCATCTGGCGCAGTAGCAGTCACAAAGCGGCGTTTTGTGCTTTCCACCATGTCCTCGCCAATCTCTTTGAGCGCCGGGCGCAAGTCATGCATACGGCTGACCATCTGGTGCAGCACATCCAAGACCTCTTTATTTTTGACTTCAATGGTGATCATGGTTGATCCTGCAATATCAAAAAGCCCGCGCATGGCGGGCTGTGTTCGGAAATATAGATGGGGATCATCTGGTCAGTAAACAATCTGATCACGCCCGATCACTGTCACACCGGCTGCATCAACGTAAGTTTCATCAGGGAATTCATCTGCCGCAGGGGTGGGTAAAAATGGCTCCAAATCCGGAGGAAGGTGGTGCTGGTATGCCAGTATTGCCGCCATGTCTGATCGATTTTTCAATGGATTGCTGGAAAACATCACCGTCATTGCTGGGTAGCTAATGCTCCCGTCTGCCGCAAGTTCTTTGATGCGCTCTGCATCCTGGCCGGTCACAACGCCCAAATCCTGATCCCAATCAAAGATCAAAGGTTTTGCATGCCAAACAGATGGCACTAGCTCATAGTGAACCATCATGGCTTCCAGAACCGCAATAAACCGACGACAAAATCAAACATGTTTCTATCTTGCAGGTAAAGTTGTTCAAAGTCAATACGGCTTTTACTGTTTGAATTCAGCCCTAAGACATACTGAAAAGCCATCGTCATCACCTCAAGCGCTGGGGCATCAGGGGCATGGCTGTACTCTTTACCTTGATAGGGGTCTAAGTATTTGTCTTTCCTTGAAAGCTCATTGTTGCTGTATTTGATTGGCGTAATCACATTGAGCTTTTCAAGTGGATCGCCACCAGTTCTCGACTTGTGCAAATCTTGAAACAACCTGTCGAGGCCTGGTAGCGCCGATTGCAGCCTATGTGCATATTCGTGAACAGCAGTTCCAAAATTCTGACTTGTAACAATCCACCCTGTCCCTGGAACAACGTCTCTGACAATCCCAAATGACTTCAGTTTGATGACAGAATTTTTCATCTCCGTCCACTGCCACCCTCTGGCGTTCTGCGCTTTGTCAATCTTCACATAAAGCGCACCCAGATCATCAGCCGCCTTCGTCCACGCATCAGGATAAAGCTGGGATGCCTCCTTAACCAGCTTTGCACCCGCACCAGACGAACTCACCTTACACGGCGTGGCGATACCAACCTCTTTTTGCAGCAAATCAAGCAAGGCCTGGTAACACCCACGCGGGTCTTTTGCGCCGTCTGGCAATGTGACGGTGATTTCACGGCCCGCCTTGATGAAGTCATCTACAGTCTCATACACCTTCGCCTGCCGATCCAGAACGGACGCAACATCCTTCTCCAGCGCCCGCCCCAAATCGGCGGGCAACCCGGCCACCTTGGCCTCAACAAACCTCCCCAACTCAGCCTGCAAACTCGCGCCAGGCGCATAAGCCCACCCCTTATCAATCCCCACCGGCGCACCAGTTTTGGGGTCAATCGTGTCCCAGCCAGCAGGCGGCTCAGTGGCATCACCCGCCTTAGGGCCGCGCACCGCTTGCACACGGCAGCGACACCCCCAGCCGTTGGGTGGAAAGTGAGTCAGCCAAAACGGATGATCATGCGGCAGCGTCAGACCTGAATCTCCCCATGCCTTGTGCTGCGGACGTGGGCTGCTCACACTGTCGTTATGGATATAGCGCCAGAATGGGCGCACCTTGAGCAGTTCCGGGTCATGCAACTGCGCCCATCGACCAGCGGCATAGCTGCTGGCCAGATTGGTTTGATAGATCACGCGCGTGCGCCAGGCCTCGCCCGCCTTGCTGCCTTCGCCCGTCCACCCAGTCCAACCACTTTTGGCTACGGCAGCGGCAAAGTCCTTGCGAAACTCGCCAATGCTCTGGCCTTTGATGGACTTTTCCACCGCAGCCCTCAAGTCATTGAGCAAATCAGCCTTTTGCGCCCCTGCCACAACAAACGCCCGATCATGTGCAGCTTGCCAAATATCGTCCCACCGCTCAGTGGGCAGATTAAGTTTCCCCTTGAAAAAATCAATTTGCTCCTGGAACAACTGGCGCAAACCATCCAGCTTTACCTGGATGAGGTATTCAGAACTTGGAGAAGTCATGACAAACGCTAATTGCCAGCCGCCGCATCAACCATGCCCGCCAGCTCAGCCGCTGCAAAGGCCAGCGCCATCACCTCGGTAAGCTGCTCGGTGGGCAAATCGCCATAGGCCAGCAACAACGCATCGCGCAGCGCCGCAGGCGTATCGCTGGTGTTGACCAGCTTGGCAATGTGCGCCATCCACTCAGCCAACACCACATCACCCGCATTGGCCAGCGTGGCATTGACTTCGTCCGATTTAGGCCAGCCTTTGGCGGGTGTGTTGGCTGGGGTGCGGGGCTCCGCAAAACTAGCCTGATCTGCTGTAGCCGTGTTGGACAGAGCCGAAGGTGCAGGCGCAGTCTCAATATCGCCATCTTGCAAGTTGTAAACCCGCTTCCAATAAGCTGGAGTGAATCGAACACCAGATTCGGACAATGTTTTGTCACGCTTGGCCTGCACCTCATTGACTTCTTCTTGCTCGAAAAGCTCAAACGTTGGGGCCGGTGCGCCTTCACCCTCATTCACATCAACGATCCAGCGCAAAAGCTGGTTGAAGCTCTCTTCACACAAACGTGCATCGCCATCACGAATTTCTTTGGCGACCTCCAGCCCAGCCGTCGCGCTGGCATGTGTTGAGCTGGCCTCGGTACTTTGGTTTTGACCCAGCAAAGCAATTGATATCTCGCTGCGGCAAAACATCAACAGCCGTTCATACAAATCGGCGCTGCCACCCTTACCGCCAGCCTCCACAATATCTACCGAAGCATCATCAGGGATCACGGCCACGGCATCCTGAACCATTGCCTCCAACTGATCCAGCAGCTTGTCATTCTCTGGCCCCGGCGTATTGCGCGGGGTTTTACCAACCACCCATGGTGTGCCAAATTTTTCTGTGAAAGTCACCCAGAACTTAAGCCCGCCACGCTTGAACACCGTAGGCCAAAAGCACATCGACAAGTCCGCAAAACCATACGGATTGTCATAACTAGCCTCTTGTGCTGTTACCAAAAATTTTCGGGCAGGCTGCAGCTCGCCATACAGAGGTTGCTCGCGGGTTTTGAAACGCAGTTGCGCATCGCTATCAAACCCAAACCAATGCACCGGCTTCGCAATAACTTCCAATGGGAGATTGGGGCCCGCACCTGGTGGCCGCCATATAACTTCTTGCGGTTGCCATCCAAACAGAACAGCATTCATCATCTCGTGCAGCATGTGCGGAACTTTTAGTTTTGCAAGCACATCCTCAGCCATCTTCGTGCTGCGCACACTCGCCTTGCCGCGATTGACACGGTACTCAAAAGCCTGCACAGCCGCCTTACGCCGCCGAATACACCCGCCCACATGCGCATCAGAACGCAGATCGCTGTACACGCGGATGTCCTTGCCCTGCTTTTTCAAGATAGGGTCAGGGTTGGGCAAATACATGCCCAGCGCTGCAAAGTCCATGCTGCGATTGCGCGTGGCAATGTGATCACTCAGACTCTGTGTTGGCTTCGCTTCAGAAAAACGCACAAACTCAGTCGGGGAAATGTAGAGACCTTGGGGTTTCATAGTTGACTTTCAATAACCCTGAAGGGAAGTACGCAGGTCGCTGCGCCGGGGGCGGCTGGACACCGTCACAGAACCAAGATTGATTTCACGGCTGGCAAAGTAAGCCAGCGCCACAGCCACCGCAGCGTCCCCGTGGCGCTTGCCCTTGTCTTCGCCAGTGCTGCGCACGTCAGGAACACGAGGCACACCGCGCACCACCTGAACAGCACGCAGGTCGGCCAAGGTGTCGGCATCTTTAGGCAGATCATCCAGCGTGCCATCTTCCAAGGCAGCCTTCACCGGCGGCATATGCTCCCGATACCAGTTTTCAGACAACATCACCTGCTGGATGCGGCTGACCCCATAACGCTGCATGGCAACCTCGGCCAGAAACTGGCCATTGCCACGCGCATCAAAGGCCCCGCCCATGAACCTGGGCAAACGATCCAGCAGGTAAAACGCGATCTGTTCCTGCTGGCGAAACGGCACATTGCGCAACTCCACAGTGAACGGCACCCGGCGCACCAGGTTCTGATGCTGCAACAGCGGCACGTGCACTGACAAGTCTCCCGATCGACCAAAGTCTTCACCGTCAAAGCTGATCACATCGGTGGGCAGCGCTACCAGCAGTGGCAGCATCACCGCCTCAAGCCAATCACGGCATTCCGCGTGGCGGATGTGATCTGCCAACACCTCAAAGCCAGGCTTGCACTCCCAGCGCAGCACGGGTGTGTTGGCAGACATGCGCAGCTCAATCAGCACCCGGCTCAACCAGGCCCCGCCGCCATGCCTGGGCACACAGCCATATTCTTCATCGGCACATTCGGTATTGGGTGCGTTCTTGTACAGATCGTCACGCCACTTCTGCTGCGCCTCTGGCGACCAGGTCTGGCCGGTCACATAGCAAATGCGCTTGTACAACCCATCAGCAATGGCATCGTCCAGCGTGATGCGGTGCACGCTGTAATCCTTGCGCCCCTCACGGGCCTCCTGGATGTATTGAGCAAACGGGTTATCCACCCCGTTGTGCGTGCTGATCAGCCGCACCTTGTTGCCCCACATCGTCAGCGCCAAAGCGGCTTTCAGCAACTCCTCTAGCGAGTCGTGAAACGCTGCTTCATCAATCACCACATCACCCTGCAAGCCGCGCAAGTTAGACGGCCTGCTGGACAGTGCCTGAATCTTGAAGCCAGACTTTGGGAAGCGGATCATGTAGGTCAAGATTTCTTCTTTCTTGTCCTCGTCCCAAAAGCTCTGCTCATACACATCGGCCACCGCCAACTGGTTGAACGCCTTGGCAAACAGCGCACACGCCGCGATGTACTCCAGCGCCATTTCCTTCTTGCTGCCCACGTAAAACGTATTGCAGCCATGGCGGCGGCGCGGCTTAGCAGCCTTCACCACATTGCGCCCGGCCTCAGCCCAGGTCAACCCGGTGCGGCGAGACTTCTCCCCAAACATGATCTGGGACTCATCATCAAACCAGCGCTGTTGATAGGGTAAAAAAACAGGTTCGTTGGTGGGAATGGCATCAGACACCTCTTGTGGCACCACCACCCCCGCCAGCGCCATCTCTTCGCCAAGATCGATCTTGCGCGGTGTGCCGATCGGCTTGAGCGCAGCAGGCTGCTTTGTGGCCATGGCGCTATTCCTTGCCCAGCAGAATGCGCCGGATGCGGGCTTCCATCTGCTCACTCATGCCGTCAGAGCCACGCATTTCCTGCAGCTTCTCTTCTTGCTGTTCCAGCATCTTCTTTCGCGCAGCCTCCTCAATCGCCGCCCGCGCCTCCAGCGTGAATTTCTTCTGCGTGACAGATGCCTTGCCAATTTCAGCTGCGTTCTTGAACAGCTTGTTCACATCCACGCTATTGGGGTCAATCTCCAAATCCACCAGAAGCTGAAAAATACGATCCTGCGTCAGCCTGATCACAGCCGCACCCAGCTTATCCTCATCATCCGGTGCTGCGTCAACCAGGGCACGCGCCTGCTCATTGCTCATCTTGAGCTGCGCCATGCGCTTCTCAAACTGCGAGCCATAGCGGTGCAGCGCAGACTTGCTAACACTCTCGCCCTGGGCCTGCAGGTCTGCGGCCAGCTGCACATAGTCACTGAACCCACGCTTAACCAGCTGGTCATCAAGCCATGCTTTCAGCTCCTTTGGCAGCGTGAGAACTTTGCTTCTCGGGGCCATGCTCACACCTGTGTAATACGTGGCCGCGCAACACCAGCCTGGGCATCAATCGTGTATTCCACAAAATCAATCCCCGTGCGCGTCAAATTCACAAACCAGCGGTCTGTTGGGTCGCGCTCAATGTGAGCCATCTCGCGCACTTCAAGGTAGTCCAGCTCACGGCGCACCTCCTGGTGCGTTGCATCCCCATAGACCGATTGCACGATAGGCAGCAGCGCTTCGGTATAGATACCCACCGGGCGGCTCAGATTGACAGCCGACAGCAAATGCCAGCGCATGTTTTCACGGCGAATCTTTGCCATGTCGATACTTGTCATAGTGCTCACGGTTTTGCTCCAAGGTTGTCCAGCGCGCGCTCCATGCGCAGCGCGAAGTTGTCAATGCGCGCTTCTAAGGTTCCGACGTGCCGCACAAAGTCATCACGGCGCACGTACTCGCGCGCGGAATCTGTTTGGTGGCGGCGGAACTCACGCTCAAGCTCCAGCGTGGCCAGGGCATTCTTTTCTTGTGTGGCCGCGATGGCCTTCATCATTTCGCCAAGCGCTTTGAAGCGCTCGTCTTGACGGCGATCTTGTTGAATGTTGATGATCTTTATCAGCGCCCAAAAGGCGCTCACAACTGCGATCAGAATGAAGATCAAATTTGCCAAGTTGAATTCAACAATCATGGGATGGTCTCGCCTTTGGGTTCATGGGCCTGGATGTAGTCAATCAATCGCTGTTGCCTGAGCCGGTCAACGGCACAAGACTTGGCGTTTTCGATGTGGTTTTGCCAGGCATCCTCAATCCCGATCCCAGAGTCAGCGGCACAGGTTTGGCCGGTGGTATCAGCAGCTCCACATCCACCAATAGGCGAGTCGGCCCCTGTGAGGGCGCTGTTCCACACCCATACAGCGCCAAGGCTAAGCCCAACACTATGGACAGTAGAACTATCTGAATCAGCCGATACTCCAGCGGCTGACTCACCAGTGCAACTGCCACCGCCCTGAGCAGCGGCCACATCAGCAGCAGCAACATTGCTGCCAGGGCGATCACGGTAGACCACAAGAGGCCGTTGAATAACTGCATGGAATTTCTCCTCTAAGGTTGAATAACTTTTCATCAACATCTGCTGCTCAGCCAGATGCGTCTCAGCTGCCTTGCGGCTGCGATCTATCTCGTCGTCAAGCTTCTTCTTCGCGTCTTTGGCTTCAATAGCTTGCTTTGCCAGCCAAGCGTTATTGCGGTTGTGGTCACCCGCCCAATACCCAGCACCGCCCCACGCCATCACCAGGGCCAACACCACACCAAAATTCAGGCCGGTCATGGTGCACCCTCCCCAAGACACATCGCACGCAGCACCTTGCGGTCTTTCCAGATGCCTGGGCAGGTGCGGTTATCTGGGTGACTGCACCGGTCTTGCGGCTTGTTCACCGGGCCCGCTCGGTCATACAACAAAATGGCCTCACACGCCCCGGTGTAGTCACCTGCCTGCAAGCGGCGCACGATGGTGCTAGGCCCAGTGCGTTCGTTGTTCTTGCACACCGCCATGACCCCGGTGTTGTGAGCTAGCCCTACATAGGCATCCCACTCGTACTGAAACATCGGGGCGTTGATACAGCGCTTGAGTCCCATTTCGTATTCACCAGCATCTGCACGCAGGCGGATCAGTGCACGCACAGGTGTCGTGATGTCGTTCATCTTCACGCCCTGTGTAGTGCCAAAACCTACCGTGGGAACCTTTGTGCCGAGTACCGGATCAGGGTAGGCGCGTTCGCTATAACCCTCGCGCTGGGCGATGTAAACCAGGCCTGTTGCTGACAGAACCAGTGTGGCAATTGCGGTGCGTGTTTTATCCATGCCCCGACTTTCGCGCGCCCGAGGCTGCAGCAATAACTAAAACGTTTTAGTTATTGCTGCAGGGGCCAACGCCAGAAACTTGAGTCCTCCCAACCACCAAACCAACTGAGGATCAATGATGAAGAAAATGAAAACCTTGCTTTTTGCAGCCGCCGCAATGGCTGGCATCTGCGTAATGCTGGGTATCACCGGCTGCGGCAAAAAAGAACAGCCCGTCGCCTTTGCCACCTTGGAAGATGCTCGCGCCCAGGCCCGTGCCAATGGCGAATACAACGCCCAGCTCTACCGCGCCGAGAACCCCCGCTTTACTGACCACAAGATCGTCAGCCATGGTGACAGCACCCAAAGCCCAGAATGCCCCCAGGGCGACGGATGGGTAAGCAACACCATCATGTCGGTCAACGGAAAAGAAGTGGAGAAGTACAAGGTCAAATGCTCCAGTGTGTCTACCTCACTGGGCTGCTACCTGGATACTGACTTTGCCAAGAAGCCCTTTGCCGCTGAAGAAGGCCACTGTCAAAGCACCAACAAGGTGCCGTTCCCCTTACCCAAACTCGCCAAATGAGCGGCGTTGGCCTGTTCGCCGGGCGTGGCGATGTCATCCTGTCGATGGGCCTGGCGTTGCTGTTTGGCTGCTGGGCCGGGTGGCAACTGCGCGGTCTGTGGGGGCGCTTTCGCAGGCGCAAAGCGCCATGAGCAAGCTGATCACATTCGAGCGCCTGGAGGATATGAGCCCTGATGGTGCGCTGCGGATACATGTGGCAGAAGATGGCGACATCATCATTGCCGTGGCCCGTGAACATAGCCATGCCAGCGTCGAGTTTTGCGGGCGCATATCTGGTGGGCAGTCGCCCCGAACGCACAAAGCATTAACAGACCTGGCGCAAGCTATGAAAGCCGACAACGAAGACCGTGTTTACAACTCACGCAAAGGCCTTCGTGGTGAAGGTGTTGATTCTGCCTAGCCTCATCCAGTCAAAAAAACCAAGGACAAATCATGAAAACTTACACCGGCACAAAAACAGTCAAAGCCACGCCCATGAACCGGGCCGACTACAACACATTGCGCGGTTGGGTTTTACCAGCCGATGAAAATGGTGCAGACGATGGCTACCTGGTTGAATACATTGACGGTGGCAAGCCCAACACCACCCAGTATGTGGGCTACGTGAGCTGGTCACCCAAGGATCAGTTTGAGAAGGCCTACAAGGAAGTCAAAACCATCACACGCCGGTATGTCTGCGGTGCAACCTGCACACGTGGCGGTGACACCTGCAACGGGTACTGCAACAACTCAACCGTGCCATCACCAAAAACCTATCAAGTGGCCCTGATGGACTTTGGGTTGGCCATTGCTGCACTCAAAAATGGCAAGAAAGTGGCGCGCGAAGGATGGAACGGTAAAACCATGTTCCTGTTCCTGGTGCCAGGCAGCACATTCCGCGTCAGCCTCCCACCACTTCTTGGAATCTACCCCGTAGGCACAGAGATCAATTACAGCCCGCACATTGAAATGAAGACGGCCGATGACCGTGTGGTTCCCTGGCTGGCCAGTCAGACCGATGTGCTGGCTGATGACTGGGTTGTGATCGATTAACTCACCGAAAGAATGACATGGAATTCGTTAGCATCCCCGGCCCCACCCGCTCACTGGCACCACAGGCGATTGTTCTGCTAAATGCAGAAACAGGTGTACCTGATGACGTGTGTAGCCATGTTTATGGCTATGACGAAACCGGGAAATTGATCACCGACACCGCCACCGACGGCATTAACACCTGGATCAAAACCTACAGCTACACAGCAGGTAATCTGACCGGCGAAACAAAGTGGGTGAAGCAATGAGCGGAATGTCACTCGGCCAAATGATCGCTCACGGTTACAAGACACTGGCGCAGCTCAAGCCTGCGCTGGCGACATGGCTTGATACGCTTGCAGCCACCTGGCAGAACAAAACCCTGACCGCGCCGGTCATCAACGGCGGAACGATTGACAACGCAGTAATCGGTGGTACAACGCCTGCGGCTGTAAACGCGACTACAGTGAGTGCAAGTGACGGCGTAACATCATCAAAAAATGGCGTTGCTCAGGTGGTGATTGAAAACACCTCGGGCACAACCAAAAACACACAGGTTGTATTCAAGGATAGTGTTGGCCCCAGATGGCGGGTTGGCGTTGATGTCGCCACAAACAACGGAACTGACACATTACAGATTTATAACGACACAACGGCTGCCGCAGTCGGAACCTTCTCATCCGCGGCAGCTTGGGCCTGGGGGGTACGGTGCTCTCTGGGTGGGCTAATTCAAGGGTACTACAGCTTGACCCAACGTTTTCCGCAATATCCACCGACACGGCATCTACAGGCTACGTATCAACGTCTTGGAACGCTTACGCCGTCAGCGATTCGGTCTGGAAATACCGAAACACCGGGGTGTCAGCGAGTCGGGTGACGCAAGGGCCTGGGTATGCGTGGCACACAGCACCAGCTGGAATAGCAGGCGACACAATCAATTTCACGCAAGGGATGACATTAGACACCTCCAATAGCCTATCCGTGATCGGCAGTGTGACCATCGGATCATTCACAACAGCGACCCGCCCAATCCACGCGGATGGCAAGATGATTCACGTCGGAGACGGTGGTGCAGGCGCGGTATTCCAAGGATCAAGCGGCGGCGTTTGGGTCAATCTCGGTTAAAAGATCAAAGGACAACATCATGGCAATCACAAAACAAATCACAGCCTACGAATTTCTCGTGCGCTGGAATAACGGCGTTCTTGCCGGAGCCCACATCCGCATGCTCGAAACGATAAGTGAGAACGGCGTGGTTCTATCTCAGAAAGAAGGCGCTGCACAGCCGGTAAGCCTGGCTGGTGAATTGGGCTTCCCGATCGCCGATGTTTTATCAGCTCTGCAAGTGACTGCTCTGACCGACTTGACCACAGCGCAAGCGGCAAAGGCGGCATCCGATGCAGCACTCAAAACAACACAAGACGCACTCGCCGTGGCAGAAGCCAAGGCGGTTACTTTACAAGCGCAAATCGATGCCTATACGCAAGCCACATCCAACGACCCAGAAGGCCCCACAGTTGATGATTTGCAAATCAGATTGGCGCTGAACGAATTAGGGTGGCGAGATGCAGTGGAAGCTGCGGTAGCCCAATCAAGCCAGGACATCAAAGATTGGTGGGCGAAGGCCAGAAACATCAAGCGCCGAAACTGGATGGTTCGTGCTATTGGCGAAGCACTGGGCAAGACCGATGCAGAGCTTGATGGTCTGTGGGCGCTTGCGGCAACCAAATAACAATACGAGGCTATCCATGGATTGGATTGATTTGGTCATACGCGATCTGTGTGAGCTGCCTGACCGAAGCAGCCCGGTCGATGACCCTGACGCGATTGTGGCAACGCCCGCCGAAATTCGGGCCGCGATTGAAGTACGGATGCCAGCCGATATGGAGCGGCAGACATGTGCGGACTGATCATCAACAAGGGTGCACTGTGGGTCGGTGCGCACTACTCGCCATTCAACCGTAGATGGTGCATCAACGTTTTGCCATGCGTCACGCTTTGGCTTACTTTGCCTGGCGGCAATGCTCCCGACCGTAGCAAAAAATAACAGGCTTGAAAGAATTTATGAAAACCATAGCGCAAGCTGAATCAACAAGAGTAGACGGCCGCACAACCGTGTTTGGTAGTCCAGGCATGGCCGAATCTCAGAGGCGATTAATCCTTAACGATTATGTGGAACAACAAAATCAGACTGCGCGAAAGCTCTGGGAAAAATACATACCAGTCCCAGGAGAAGACAAAAAGCGCATGCACGACCATGGCATATTTGGTGGGCAATATTGGGGGTGAAATAACATGAACAAAATCCTGATTCAAATGGCACTGCTGATCGGCATGCCAACCCTGACATACCTGGGATTCCTGGGCGGCGTTGAAGGTGCTCTGTACATGGTGAAGTTCTTCGTGTGGGCGATTTGCCTACCCATTGGACTATTGGCCCTGACCGAGAAGGCGCAAAAGAACCTGGCAAAGCAACCTGCCAGCGGCGCACTGTACCGCTTTGCGGCGCGCATCGTTGCGTGGACTGTGCTCGGCATCATGGTGTGGACTGGGCACATTGCCACGGCCTGCGCCTGGGGGCTCTACCTGCTGTGCGCGGCTATTGCTGGAGAAGGTGCGAAAAAGCATCGGGCTGAAGCTGAAGCCAGTGCACCATAAAGCCACAGCCAAGGATTACAAATGACCTATCTATTCATCTGGACATTCGTGGGGGCTCAGGCATTGGGCCATGCAAGCTATCAGGCACCACAAAACGATTGGCGACAACTTGGCGGCTACACCAGTGGATCGGCTTGTCATGAAGCGGCTCGGCTGCTGAATATCAGTTCCGAAAAACACCGCTGCATAAGCACGGATGGAGTCCTGAAATGACTGATGTGAGACTGACCAGAGCGTACCAACGGATTGCAGCCGTGTGGAACATCATCCTTGTGTATGTGCTGTGGCTCCCACTGCTTTACGTCCTGAGCATCGCCATTGCCGTCAGGAATGCAGTACTGGACGAAGACCATCAAATCAGAAATACATTGACTGATGAACGAGAGACATTTTGGCAACGCTGGAGCAGGTAGCTTGCATGAACCGCTTTTCCAAATTCTCCACTGATGAGCTGCTGGCTGAAATCGCCAGGCGCAGAAATATCAGCGTCTCTCTCCGTCCCATTTTGAAGTGCGAATATTGCAAGCACTTCAAGCCATCTGAAAAACCGGATGACACGTATAACCCTTGCGCCATGGGCCGGAAAATGGAATTCAGGATGCCCGAAGGCCCGACCGACAGAGACGGTGACTGGGGCTTTTACCTGCGCTGCTGCCCAGACCGGGTATCCATTGCTGAACTGTAGCGCTTGATCAACCTGCGCAGCCTGCCATGCAATGTGAATCGGTTATCACTACTTCATACTCAGTGAAACCAACTCGCCATCAGGAGACACCACGGCGGTGGCCACGCTCGTGATCACGGCATTGAATGAATTTTTGGCACGGTACTGCGTGACAACCGTCACATCACCAACCCCAGAATCACTGGCCCGTGTCTCAACGTGTTTGTATGAATCCGGGTCTTTCAGGCGTGCCTTGATGCCTTGTTCCACCACGTGAACCGAACCATCCCAGGGGCTGAACAACCGCTTCACTGCAGCCTTGCGTGCGGCCACTTTGTCGGCTGCAACACGCTGCGAATTTAAGTGATCAAAGACGGCCCTGTTCTCATCAATCATGGCCTTCCAAAGCGGGTTGGAAGGCTCCAAATGGTCCAACTCCTTGTAGATCGCCATCGCCCTCAACTTGTCTGGCTTGTTTGCAAGCTCATCTGTCAGTTTTTTAATGGTCTGCGGTACCTGCAATTTATCGACAGACAACTTTAGTAAGTGGGTTACCGTAGGGTCATTGAGTGATGCAAATTTTGCAAGCATCTTCTGAGCTGCAGCAGGATCACCATCGCCAATCAGCTTCTGAGATTCAGAGATGAGAGAAGACCTATTGCTTTGAAATTCAGCAATCAAAGCGTCACGTTTGTCCTGCTCCGCCTTCGCTTTTGCAAGCTGCTCCGCGCGTGCCGTCTCTTCTGCCTTTTGGGTCTCAATGTTGTGCATGAAATTGCCGCCGATGGCTAGCGCGGTCAGGGCGGCGACAGAAATATAAATGACCTTTTGCTTCATCTTCATGATTGCCCCCCATTTTTCAAAACCACTTCCACATACCTGCGCAGCCGATAGAGCTGTTGCGCGTCAAGCTCAATCACCATTTTGGTCTTGAACTCGCGGGCCATGAAATCCAGCACAACGATGCGATCGGGCACATGATCCATCAGCGCCAGTACCTGTTTTTGCGCATCAGCTATCGAATGCCGTGCCCCATCTCTTCGGTCAGGGCGGCTCATATGTATTGGCGGCGGGGAATAGATGTGCTGCGTCAGATGCACGTGAGTCACGTTGCCATCGATCTTCCCAATCTGCATAGACCCATTGCCACTGCTTATTTGCGTCGGCATCAATCGGCTGATCAATTTTGCCAGCCATTTTTTTAACTCCCTCACGCTTTTACCTCCGTCGTTTAGTTGGTGTGTGTCCCATGGAACCGATTTGAATAGAGCCGTCGCCGCTGGCGTGCTGGCTGTGTGTTCCACCAACGCGGGTGGTGGGTGACACATCCGACTCGCCGCGTGGTGACAAACCTGCCGCCAGCAGCGCTGCCGTCTGAATCAGGTTGGCCTGCGCTTGCACAGTGCAGCGGCGGTAAGTGTCCAGCAGCAGTTGCTCATCAGATGCAGGCTTATGGCGCAACACCTCCAGTGCGGCGTTGACCATCGCCAGGTTGCCAGATGCCACACCCGTAGCGATGTCACGCGCAGCCTGCGCGTCAATGCCATCAAGCCCCAATTCAGTGACCCGTGCACTGCTTAGTTTGAGTTGCGTGAGAACAGACCCAAGCTGTTCACCGCCTTGCGGATTGAACATGGCCCCCGTGCCCGTTGCCAGCCAGTGGGCATTGATGTTGAGGGTCTGCACCAGGCGGCGGGTTTCGTTTGGACTGAGCTTTTGAACCTCACCGCCAGTAAGTCTTTTTACGCGCTGAAGTGGCACATCAAGAATTGCTGCCAAGTCCTTCTGCTTTAGTGCGCATTCTTTCATCACTTTGGAAATAAGTACGGAAATCATGAATATCCTTGCGAAGTACGAAAAACGTACCTATAATTAAGCCAACACGCGCAATAGGTGCGAGTGCTAAACAAGTTAAGCGAAGGATAACGCAATGCACCCTGAAGATATAAAGGCGGCGATCCGAAAGAAGGGATTCACGGCTGCTGTTGTTGCAGATCACATGGAGGTGTCACGCTCAACCGTTGCCCAGGTGATCAGTGGCCGCGCCACATCAGCCCGTATCAAGGACTACATCGCCCAGATCACCGGCTTGTCGGTGGACACCTTGTGGCCACCCAAGCCAGTCTTGGTGCTGCGCCGCCCAACCCCCAGCGTGCCCCCCAAGAGCCGCACCCATGGCCGTCATGCGGGAGCCGCAGCATGAGCCCCCAGAAGCTGAATGTTTACCTGGTAATCGACCACGCAAGTGGTGAGCATCGCTTTGTTGACCGGACTGGCAAGCCAACCCACACCGTGGATAGCCTGATGAGCCAAGTCTTTGCGCCCGGCATCCCGCCGCGCAGCCCAGCCTACAAGGCAGGGGCCAAGTCACAGTTTGACCGCCACCTGAACAAGGCTCCCATCATCTGCATCGCACCTGCTGGGTCAGCCGAGTTTGATGCCTTTTGGGCCGGTGCTGATATGGCAAAAACATTCATGCGACTGCATGACGTGAAGGGTTCGGTATGAGAGCCACCCTCTACACCGTTGACGGACTGATGGGAATGACCTTTTGCCCAGGCCGCAAGCTGCCCAACGCCGCCTACCTTGCCGGAGCCCGAGCTTGGTTTGACCGTCACCTCACCAAGGCCCCCATCCTGTGCCCGTATTTCTGTGGCACAGCCGAATTCGATGCCTTTTGGGCGGGTGATGCAGAGGCGCGTGAAGTGATCCGGCTGGAGCAAATCGAGGTGGTGAACACCTGGAAACGGCTTACACCAGCCGACTTTGCCAGACTCACAGAGTCGCTCCAGATGAGTCATCACATGCAAATTGAAGCTGACGATGTCTGGGCCGAGCACGGCATGCTGGCCGCCATTGTTTACATGCAGGGAGCTTGAGCCATGAGCGCCAAAACCCCATCCCTCCCCAGCCACACAAAAAAAACCTGTGAGCTGTTTCGCTTGCTGGCGGGTTATGACCATGTTGGCCTTGCACCGGGTGAGATCGCCAAGGCCCTGGGCGTAGGCGCACCGTGGGTCAGCGTGAATCTTCCGCTGCTGGCCGAACTCGACTTTGTGGAGCGCATTCCAGACACGCCACGCTGGCGGCTGGGGGTGACGTTCATCCGCATTGCCAACACCGCATTCAGTGCCAACGCTGATGCGCAGGGCGCTCTGCAGCAGCGCATGCGCAACATGACCACATCTTTCTAAATCAAACCATCATAGAGGAACAACCATGTCCAAAAAAGCAAGCGCTACTCCAGCAGTCAAAGAAGCCCCGCTGAATGAAGTGGTGGTAGCCGCTAATGCAGATGCACGCCAGCAGCTTGAAGTGATCACCCTGCAAGACCAGCATGAACTGAGCCTGCTGGCCACCCAGCTGGGCTATGACGGAAGCCTGACTGTGGGCGCGATTGAAGACGAGATTCGCTTCTACCAGCAGCGCACCGTTGAGTGCCTGCTGGAGACTGGCAAGCGCCTTCTTCTGCTCAAGCAAATGACCCCGCATGGAGAGTTTGCCGACCGTGTGGAAATGCTCGGTTTCGCGGATCGCACAGCCCGTCGGTTTATGGCAGCGGCTCAAAAAGCTGGCAAATCGGCCACAGTGGCCGTTTTGGCGGGCCGAACCAAGAACCAAAAAGCTTTCCTTGAGCTGATCACCCACGATGATGATGTGATCGACAACCTGGCCGAGATGGACAACTTCGACCGCATGAGTGCCAGTCAGTTGCGCGAAGCTGCCCGCCAGCTCAAAAAAGATGCTGAGTTTGAGGTGGAAAAACGCACAAAAGCCGAATTGGAGCGCGACGCTTTCGAGAAAAAGCTGCGCGGCCACCGCCCAGAGTTGGTCCCGCTGGACGTTCGGCTCGACCCCATCAAGGCCGAAATCAAGGAACGCCAAGACCTGTTTGAAAAATTACTCCTGGCGCACCACCAGGCGGTGGCCGCGCTGGACAGTTGGCACGCTGCCGAGGTCACCTCTGCGCCCGACTACGACCCAGAGCACTACGTTCCACTGCCCCCAGAGGCGCGCAACGTGCTGATGGAATTGGTCACAGGCACCGAGCGCACCGCCCACCTGGTGGGCGCATTACAAGCCAAGCTGGACGAGCTGTGGGGCACAGACATTGCCGCAGCCCGCCAGTACCTGATGACTGAGCCGGGCACTGGGGAACAAAGTGAGTGATCTGGAGGCGGATGCCATGGCCCTTGACCCCGAAATCACCGCCTACCTGCGCACCCTGGGCCAGCGGCTGGATGCTGCCCCCAGTGGCTGCACAGCCATGGTGCTTGATGCGGCAGCGTTTTTGCAGTGGTCGCCCCAAACTGTGTACCGCCAGCTCAAAGCCGCCGTGGGCTGGAGCCCGGTAACTGCATCCGGCAAGCCGCGCAAACCCCGCTCAGACAAGGGCACCACCAGCGTGGCCGAGTCCGCGCTCACCATGCTCGGCTCCACCCAGCGCCAGGTAGTGCGAGAAAACGGCAAGCAAACCATGCACACCCCGGCAGCACGCGGCATGCTTGAGCAAAACGGCTTGGCCTTTGGCGTGAGCAACGGCCAGCTCAACAGCCTGATGCGTGCCCGCCGCCTGAACGTGGCCGCCCAGCAGGTTGCCACCCCAGTGCAGGCCTTGCGCGCCCCACACCCCAACCACACGCACGAGGTAGACCCCAGCCTGTGCCTGGTGTACTACCTGCGCGGAAAGCAATACATCATTCGTGACGACCAGCTCTACAAAAACAAGCTCGACAAGCTAGCCGATGTCAAGTTCAAATGCTGGCGTTACGTGCTGTATGACAAGGCCAGCGGAACCCTGGTGCCCTGGTACTGCGAGGCCGCTGGTGAAACACAGCACAACCTGTTTGAGTTTTTGCTGTACGCCTGGGGCCAGCAGCCTGGCCGCTTGATTCATGGCGTGCCCTTGTTCATGCTGTGGGACAAAGGCAGCGCCAACCAGGCCGATGCGGTTAAGAACGCACTCACCGCCCTGGGTGTCACCCCACTGACGCACCAGGCTGGAAACGCCCGCGCCAAGGGGGGCGTAGAAAACGGCAACAACATCATTGAAACCCAGTTTGAAAGCCGCCTGCGCTTTGAGCCTGTGGCTGACGTAGCCGCCCTGAACGCCGCCGCCCAGGCATGGGCCAATGCCTACAACGCCAACCTGATCCCCGGCCAAGACACCCGACTGCGCCGCGCTGGCCTGGCTGCACCCATTGCCCGTTACGACCTGTGGCAGCTCATAGATGCCGCCACACAGTTGCGCGTGTTGCCACCGCCCGATGTGTGCCGCGCCATGATGGCCGCCAAGGCCGAAGACCGCAAGGTCAAGCCAGACCTGTCCATCACCTTCAAACACCCGCAGGCCGAGCGCACGGCGGTCTACATGCTGCGCGGCCTGCCAGGCATCAACGTGGGCGATATCGTGCAAGCCCGCGCCCTGGTGTATGGCGACTGCGCCGTGCAGGTGCAAGTGCCCCGCTACGACGGCGAGCTGCTCACCTACCAAGTGGAGCCAGAGCGCGCCTATGACGCATTCGGCCAGCACCTGGATGCCGCCGAAATTGGCGCTGAATACAAGCGCACCACCAAGACCGACGCTGAAGCGGTGGCCACCGCCATGGACGCACTGGCCTACCCCGGCATGACGGCTGACGAGGTAGCCGCTGCCCGCCAAAAACGCACCACACCGTTTGAGGGAAAGATCGTGTCACACAGCTACCTGAAGGCGGTGGAACAGCCCACCTACTTGCAGCGCCCAGGCAGCACCATAGAGACCCCGGCGCACCTGACCCCCAAGGTGGAGCTGCTGGACGCGACCGCTGCCATGCTGCGCATCGTGAACGCCATTGGCCGCTACCTCACAGCCGAAGAACACGCCTTCTTGTCTGCCCGCTATGCCGACGGTGTGCCAGAAGACCAGGTTGCCACGCTGGTTGACCAGTTCAGCGCACCGGCTGAGCGTGAACCTATCCGCGCCGTGGGCGGCTTGCGAGCTGTGGGGGGTGGGGTATGAGCTGCAAACCGGGCGCAAACGCCTTAAACCCCATCCCAAAACGTCCCAAAGAAAAAAACCATACCAGTGCCGCCATGACGATCAATAACGCCTCCAGCGCCCCAGTGTTTGCAACCGGAACCGAAGCACTGAAAACGTTTGGCATACCCCAGTCTGACCTGTGCAAGGCCACCGGCCTGAGCCGCTCAGCCATCAGCCGAATTTGCGTGCATGGCGAATGGCCTGCATTTGGCGCTGGCCCGGCGCTTGAACAGATTGATGCGTATTTGGTCAGGCGTGGCCTGACGCATAACCAGCAGCGCAACGTGATGCAGGCGCTGCATAAAAAGTTGGCCCCAGAGGTCTCGAACACCCCTGGAGCCGTTCCCCAAGTCCCAACCACTGAAACAGAGGAAGAAACCATGTTACTCCGACACATTCGCTTTACCGCCAAAGCCTGCGAACACTTCAGGATTGTGCGCGATCCCTTCATCGACGAGCTGCAAAGCGCCGACGATGTGTTCATCACCGACGGCATCCGCGAGGTGCGCGCCGCCCTGCGTCAGACTGCCAAATACGGCGGCATGCTGGCGGTGGTGGGTGAGGTGGGCAGCGGCAAAAGCATCCTGCGCCGCGACCTGCACGAGTGGATCAACCGCGACGGCGAGTCCATCGCTGTGGTAGAG
>VIKI01000068.1 GCA_008080595.1 Comamonadaceae bacterium | reverse complement strand
ATGCCGTCCAGTTCGGCGGTAAACCCGCTGGGGGCCAACGTGCCCACCTGGGCGATACAGCGTTTGGCCACTTGCAGGGCGGGCGCAGATTGATCGGCAATACGCTGCGCCAGCTTCTCGGCTTCCTGCGCCAAGTCAGCCGGGGCCACCGCCCACTGCACCATGCCGAGTTGGCAAGCGGTAGCACCGTCCACCACATCACAGCCCAGGATGATGCGGGCCGCAATGCCCGGCCCGCACAGGCGGGTCAGGCGTTGGGTGCCCCCGGCTCCGGGGATCAGGCCAAGTTTGGCTTCGGGCAAACCCAGTTTGGCGCTGCTGGCAGCCATACGCAGGTCACAGGCCAGCGCCAGCTCAAAGCCGCCACCCAGTGCACTGCCGCCAATTTCGGCCAGGGTGACACAAGGCAAGGCTTCTATGCGGTCAAACAGGGTATGGAAATGGGTGATGTTTTGCCGCATCACATCGGCCCCGTTTTCGATGGCAAAACAGCTTTGCACCTGGGCCAGATCGGCCCCGGCGCAAAAGGCTTTTTGGTCGCTGCGCAGGTGAAGCACGGCCAGGTCTTTTTTGCTGGCCAGGCCGTCCAGCACCTGCATAAAACCGGCCACAAACTCGGTGCTGATGGCGTTCACCGGTGCGCGTTGCAGGGTGATACGCACCACCGCGCCGAGGTCTTCTACTTTAAACATGGGGTTTTTCTCCAGTGAGGGTTTTGAGTTCATCGCGTAATTTGAATTTCTGGACTTTTCCGCTTGGGGTGGCGGGCAGGGCATCCCGCAGCACCAGGTGCTCCGGCAGCTTGAAGCGGGCCACACCACGCTCAATCAGGAACTGCTTCATGGCTTCAAACCCCAGTGTTTTGCCGGGCTGGCACACCACCACCGCGCAGCCCAGTTCGCCCAGGCGCTCATCGGGCAAACCAATCACCGCCACCGATTGAACGGCAGGGTGCTCCAGCAGAATGTCTTCCACCTCACGCGCCGAGATGTTCTGGCCACCGCGAATGATCATGTCCTTGATGCGCCCAACGATCCGCACCGCGCCTTGTTCGCCCACTGTGGCCAGATCCCCCGAGTGGTACCAGCCATCGGCATCAAGTGCTTTGGCAGTGAGTTCGGGCTCGCCCAGGTAGCCCAAAAAGGCGTGTGGCCCGCGTGACCATTGCTCACCTTGTTGTCCGGGCGGCAGGGGTTTGCCGTCTTCATCCACCGCGCAGACTTCCACGCCGGGTAGGGCGCGGCCGTCAAATTGCCAGGCGGCTTCGATCGGGTCGGTGGGCCAGGTGACAGTGTGCGGCGGGCTCTCGGTGGAGCCATAAATACTCATCACCCGCACCCCGAGCTGATGGGCGCGGCGCACCAGCACTTCAGGAATGGGCGCACCACCACACAAGAAGTAGCGCAGGTCGGGCAGGCGTTTGCCGCTGCGCTCCAGGCTGTCCACTACATCACTCAAAAACGGGGTCGCGCCCATGGTCCAGCTGGCGCGGCAGGCCAGCATCTGATTGACCGCCGTGTCGCCTTTGAAAATGTCCAGCAGTGACACCGTGGCCCCGGTCATCAGCGTCAGCAAAATGCCGTGCATGAAGCCGCTGGTGTGGGTGACCGGTGAGGCCATAAAACACACATCGCGGTGATCCAGCGCCAGGGTGTCTGACAAGGCGCGTTCGCCATACATGGCGGTGTTGTGGGTGTGCACCACCCCTTTGGGTTTGGACTCGGAGCCCGAGGTGAACAAGAGCAGGGCTGGGTCGTCCGCCGCCGCAGCATGGGCTTGCGCCAACAGCGGCCCGCTGACGGCTTCATCAAAGGGTGTGCCAAGGGGCACATGGCCTGAGCCAATCACCACCATGCTGGGCTGCACTTGCAGCTCTGGCGCAATCCGCTGCAGATGCTCGGTGTAATCGACGCTGCGAAAGTGTCCCGCCACCACCACCGCCTTGGAGCCACTTTTGGCCATGATGAAAGCCAGGTCTTTCCAGCCGTAGGTGGGCGGCAAGGGGTTGATCACCGCACCGAGCTTGAAGGCCGCCAAAGTCACCACGGCGGTTTGCCACCAGTTGGGTAGGTGCATGGTGACCACATCGCCCGCACCCAGCCCCCGCGCTTGCCAGAAGGCCGCCAGCCGGGAGGCTTGGTTGTCCAGCTCGCGGTAGCTGATGTGCTGGCCGCTGGCATCGCTGACCGCCAGCGACTGGTGTTGCCAGTAGCCAGCCTGGTAATAGTGCTCGCGTGCAGCGGGCTGCGGTTTCAAATCGATCATGGTGTTTGTCTCTCAGTGGCTGGGCGACCGGGAATCAGGCCGTGCACCGTGTCCATCAAGCCACCATCGGCCAAAATGTTCTGACCGGTGATGTAGCCTGCGTCAGGCGCTATCAAAAACGAAACTATTCCGGCAATGTCCGCATCCGGGTCACCAATGTGATGCAGTGGTACCAGGGCTTCGCGGGCGGCTTTGGTGGGGGCATCGGCATAGACCTGGGCGGTCAGCGAGGTGTGGATCAGGCCGGGGGACACCGCGTTGACCCGAACACCATTGGCCGCCCACTCCTGTGCCAGCGTGCGCACCAGCATCAGCAGCGCGGCTTTGCTCGGGCTGTAAGCGCCCATGCCAGGGTAAGGTTGCACGCCCGACATGGAGGCCACAGCCACCAAGCTGCCCCGGCTCTGGCGTAGCGCCGGGTAAGCGGCTTTGGCCAGCAACCAAGGCGCACGTACATTGACGGCAAACAAAAAGTCCCAGTCCTCGACTTCAAGTTGGGCCAGGGTCGATGGGCGCGACACCCCGGCGTTGGACACCACCGCATCCAGCCCACCCAAAGCCGCCACGGCTTGATCAACCAGACTGGCGGGGGTGGCGGGGTCGGCCAGATTGCCCAGCAGGGGCAGCACCCGGCCACCGTGTTGGGCCGCCTCGGCAATGACAGCCTCCAGCTCATCGGCGTGAGCAGAGCCGCAGGCGGCCACCTGGGCGCCTTGGCGGGCCAGGCGCAAACAAATCGCTCGGCCAATACCGCGGCTGGCGCCGGTCACGAGTACACGCATCGTCATCTTGTTGTCCCCTCGAAAGTCGATGAGGCATTGTTTGTTCAGAGCGTGACACGTGGCTTGACGATTCGCGCACGTCACAGCACAATTCGTGCATCATTCCAAGGGGTTCACGTGGCTACAAGGGTTATCCCTAACTACTCGCTTTACGGTGTACAAGCCCAGCCAGCCTGGCAAAACTGGTTTGACTTTGAGTGGATTCCACAGCGTTCCCGCCCGTACAACTGGAAAATTCGGCCACATCAGCACGATGCACTGATCCAGATTTTGTATTTGACCCAAGGCTCGGGCGAGGTCTTGTTTGACCATGCCAAAGCCAGTTTCACCGCACCTTGCCTGGTGATCATTCCTGCACAAACCGTGCATGGATTTGACTTTTCTGAGGATGTGGATGGCCCGGTGGTCACCGCCGCGCAACGGCCCCTGGAATCCATGATCGGCCTGGCCAGCCCGGAGTTATTGGCCAGTTTGCGCAAGCCTGCGGTGATTGCCCTGGATAAAGCCAGCGGCCATGCCCAGTCCCTGATGCCGCTGTTTCTGGCCATCGAGCGGGAGGCGCATCTTCAGGCGGCGAGTCAGGTCACGGCGGGGATGGCGCTGCTGACCGCCATCTGCATCCAGATCGCCAGGCTGACCCGGGTCAACGAAGCCTCGGCTTCCAAAGCCACTTCGCGCAAGTCGGCCCAGATTGAAAAATTCCGCAGCATGGTGGATGCGGATTTCAAAAAACACTTGCCGATTGGTGACTATGCCGGGCAGCTGGGCATCACCCCCGGGCAGCTGTCGCGCCTGTGCCGCGAGGTGTTGGGCATGTCGAGCCTGGACGTGGTGAACGCCCGCATGGTTCACGAAGCCCAGCGGGTGCTGGTGTACACCGGCAACAGCATCAAGCAGCTGGCCTACACGCTGGGGTTTGCCGACGAAACCTACTTCTGCCGGTTTTTCCGCAAACACACCGGACTGAGCCCCAGGGAGTTTCGTGCCAGGGCCATGAACCAGATGATTGATTCAGAGCCTACGCAAGCGCTGGATCAGCCTGAGAGTGCTTGAATGGGTCACTCATTCGGCATTGGGCGGTTCGTCACACCAGCCCGATGTTGCGCGCGCTCAGTGCGGCTTCGGCGCGGGATGAGACATTGAGTTTGCGGTAAATTTCTTTGGTGTAACCCGCCACGGTGTGGGAGCTGATGCCCAACAGGCGGGCCGCTTCGGCCAGGGTCATGCCCTTGGCGATGATGCCCAGCACCTCGGTTTCGCGTTGTGTCAGGGGTTCGGTCATGTAATGGTGGATTTGTGGCCTGAAGTGGGCCAACAGCCGCCGGGCAATGGCCGGGGACAGTGGCGGACGGCCTTCGGCAATGCCGCGCAGCAACTCGGCAATTTGTTCCCAGCTCTGATCCTTGAGCAAAAAGCCCTGTGCACCGGCCCGCAGGGCCGGCATCAGGTGCAAGTCGTCGTCGTAAATACTGGCCACCACACAGACGGTGGCGGGGGCCTGGTCGTTCAGTAACTTGATCAGGCTGATGCCGCTGCCATCGGGCAGGCTCAGGTCGATCAGCGCCAGATCGGGCGGGGGCAAGGTGCGTACCGCTTCCAGCGCGTCAGCCAGCCGAAAGTAGCGTTGCACGGCAATACCCGGAAACACGGCTTCCAGGGCTTTGCCCAGCCAGATGTGGGACTCGGGTAAATCTTCCAGAACCCAAACGCTTTTCATGATCATGCTCCTCCAGCATCTGTTGCTTGTTCGGCGGCACTCAGTGCCAGAGGCACGTTCAGGTGAATACACACGCCGCCACCCTCGCGGGGAACAATTTGCAGCGTGCCATTCAGCACCCGGGCACGCCGCAGCATATTGCCCAGGCCCTGGCCCAGGGATGCCTGGTGGGTGTCAAAACCTTGGCCGTCGTCCTCGACCCCCAGTCGCAGATGGTCGCGGGCGACATGAATATCCACCCAGCACATACGGGCACCGCTGTGGCGAATCACGTTGGACACCGCCTCGCGCAGGATCCGTGTGAGCTGAACCTGCATACGTGCGGGCAGCATCCACTCCAGCGCGGGGTCGTTGGCATTCCAGAACACCGCAACGCCGGCCAGCGTCAAACGCTCTACCGTTTCAGAGCGCCAGTCGGCCAACACATAGGGCAGGGGGGTGGGTGCGCCGGTCAGGCCACGGACTGACAAACGCATGTCAGACAAGGCCTGGCGGGCCAGTTCGGCGACCCGGCCAATGTCATTGGCGTACAAACTGGCCTGGGAAATAGTGACCAGCTTGGCTCCCAGGTCGTCATGCAGGTCTGAGGCGATGCGCTGGCGTTCGGCGGCGGCGGCCTGCTCCACACGCAGATCGCTCAGTTGTGCGTAACTGTGGGCAATTTCCGCTGTTTTGTCGGCTACCCGCTGCTCCAGCTCCCGGTTGAGCCGCTCCGACTCGGTCAAGACCGCTGCAAACTGCTGCACCAGACGCACCCCAATGGCTAAAAATATGGCCGGCATGGCCAGATGAACCAGGTGAATTTTGGGCAACGCCAGCCAGGCATTCTGGACGGCGATTTCGGCCGCCACCAAGGCCAGCATCAGCACCAGGTTGGCCCCCATGAGCCAGAAGTCACGGCGCATCAAACGCCAGCTGTGCCAGGCAAAAAATGCCAGCGTCACCACAAATTCACCACTCCACAGCACGTACACCGCTCTGGCTGTAGCCGCCAGTGTGGGGGCCGGCACCAGGGCCAGCAGCACCGGGACGGCCACACACTGCCACAGCAGCAACCGCTGCACCCACAGGCGAGGCTGATGGACGTAGTGCAGCAAAAACTGCAGTACGGCGTAGACAAAAGGGGTGAGCAGCGAGGTAAACAACACCTCGCCGGTCAGCACCGTGAAGGGCACATGCTGCAGGTAGAGCCGTGCGCCTGCCAGCGCCCACAACATCAGTGCCGCACCAAAGTACAGGTAGTGCCGGTCTTGCCTGCGCACCCAGCCCAGCGCGGTGATGACCAGACCCAACAGCAGCATACAGATCCCGATCACCTGGGCCAAGGTGATGTTCCAGAAAAAACGGGCATCAAAACGCGGCACAAGTTCGGCTTGTTCACCGATGAGCACCTGCGAGAGGCCGCCAGCGCGTTGCCGCGCGGCCACATAGGCTTGTGGGTAGCCCACCACCCGGATATCCAGGCGGTTGGCGGTGCTGTGCAGCAGGCTGCGCTGGAAACGGATCAGCTGCGGGTAATAACAGTTGCGTGTCAAAGGCTCCACCATGGAGCCGCTGCTGCCAACCAGTTGGCCGTTGACCCAGACCTCCAGATTGGTACAGGCCCGCTCCACATAGATTGCTGGCAGAACCCAGCCCGCGTCATCAAAAGTCATGTGGTACCAGCTTTGCTCGGGCAAGGCTACGGGGCTGTTTTGCCAGTCGTGTGGCAGTGGACTCAGGATGTCTGGTATCCGTTCAGGCGGCGTGATCGAAGCGTCCCGTACCACGCTGGCCTGATCCAACACGTGCGTTGTAGACGCGGGCTGCGCCTGAACCGGCAGCAGCCCACCCAACAACACTAAAAAGACAAGCAAATACGCCATGGTGGCCGCAGGATACGCGAAACCAGCCACAACACCATCCCCCGCGTTCACGGGGTGCACACGGTGTGAGGTACGACCTACATTGCATAGCAACAACACCTTGCGATACACCCCTGCCACAGGAGAACTTTATGTCCATCACGCGATCTGGAAACCCATCTGCCTTGGCATGGGCTGCGGCGGCCACCCTGGCCTGCAGCAGCGCATGGTCGCAAACCCCAGCGAGCGGGATAGAACGAGTCCGTGCAGGTGACAGTGCGCTGAGCTGCGTCCAGCTTGATGCGGCCGTCGCTGAAATGAATACCGCGCTGGCTGAGGCCAGTGCCGCACAAAGCAGCGGCAACACCACGGCTACGGCAGGTGCCGTGGGTGGTGTTGCGGCCGAGGTGGCCGAACGCACCGGTTTGTTTGGCAGCATTGCGGGTTTGGGCGGGCAATTGTTCGGAAAACTGGCTGCCAAAACCACGGCGGAAGTTGCGCAACAGTCCGGCCAAGCCAGTGCCCAGGAGGCGGCCAACCGCATGCAGCAAGCCAAGGAGCGCAAAGGCCATTTGCTGCAACTGGCGCTCGGCAAGGGTTGCAGCTCTCGGCCAGTTCGGCTGCCGTGGCAACGGCCCCCACCGAGAGTGTGAGCAAGGCGGTGGAGTTGCCCGATCTGGACCCTTCACAGTGGTTTGACGGCAAGATGGGGGGCACGTTTGGCGAGAAAACGGTGAATGCTTTTGCCCGCAGCAACCGGGTGGCCATTGCCGGGCTGCGCATTGTTTTTGTGACCCACAACGAAACTTCGGCCATCACCCGTGGCAGCTATATGCCGGGTGGGCGCGAAACCGGTACCGCCAAAGCCAAGATGGAGATTGATTTGCAAGGGGTGGATGACGCCACTTTGCAGGCCATCACCGATGTGGCCTACCAAAGGCTGGTGGCGCAGCTGAAGGCTGCGGGGCGCGAGGTCATGACACCCGAGCAGTTGCAACCCCTGTACGCTGATTTCAAGACCAGCGCGGTTCCGCAGGAGGTGACGCTGGCGGCCTTGCGAGGGCGGGCGTTCACACCACGTGGGGTGCCGCTGTGGTGGCAGGGGGGTGATGCCTGGGGTGACTCCGGGTTGAGCCAGGCCAATATGCGCGCCTTTAATGAACTTTCCAAAAGTGCCAACGCCTTGGCCATTGCACCGGCCATCGTGATTGACTTTGCACGGATGCAGTCCAGCGGAAACCGCAGCGGCTTCACCAGCAGCAGTGCGTCGGTGGGCGCGAGTTTGACCATGAGTGTTTCAAGCTTCAACACCCGTGTGGTGCGTGCCGAGGAAACCCGTTACGGCGGCATCGTCTTCAAGGGGGATGACGGGGCACTCACGCTCACCCATCGGATCGACACCGATGCCGAGTTTGCCGATCTGCAAAAAGTGGAAGAAAACAACAAAGGCACGGTGATGAGCCTGTTTGGGGCACTGGGTGCCAAAAGCTCCCAATCCGTGAGTGTGGCCAAAACCAACAACGCAGCCTACAGCCAGGTGGCCCACGCCGTGCTCAAACAGGCCACGGGTTTTGCCAAACTGTTTGCAGCCTACCCGGTGGCTAAATAGCTATAAATTATGTAGCTGTTTACGCAGTGTTTTAGGCATCTTCAGGCATTTTGTTGCCTGTTTCTGGGGTGCCGTCTTCTGCCGGATCGGCCATCACTTCAACCCGGTTTCGCCCACCCTGCTTGGCCAGATAAAGCCCGGCATCGGCCCGGCGGATGGTTTGATCGGGTGACTCGTCGCCGTTGAGCTGGCTTACGCCGATGCTGACGGTCAGTGCCAGTGGCTGGCCATCAATCTGGCGGCATTCCTGGGCAATGTGCTGGCGGATTTTTTCGGCCATCAGCTGCGCTTCTTCAAGCTTGCAGTTGTCCAGTACCACCAACAATTCCTCGCCACCCCAGCGCACCGCAATGTCGGACTTGCGCAGAATTTTGCGCAGCTGATGGGTCACCTCGCATAAGGCTCGGTCGCCCATGGCGTGACCATATTGGTCATTGACGCGCTTGAAGTAGTCCAGATCTATCAACAGCATGGACACCGGTTGTGGCTGGCGTGCGCGTTGAGCCATCAAACGGTTCATCAGGATGTCATAGGCCTGGCGGTTGAGCAGGCCGGTCAGCTTGTCGGTGGAAGCCATGTCTTCAATGCGGCGCTGGTAGCGTGACAGTGACACGTTCATCAGCATCACCACCAGTATGGTGATGGCCAGGCAGACACCCAGGTTGACGTAGAGTGCATTGCGCACTTGGGCCAGGGCCTCGAATTCGTCTTTTTCCACAAACAGATACCAGTTCAGCTCAGGGATGTGATGTACGTTGAGCAGGCGGGTTGAGCCATTGGACTCGTACTGGTAGCCACCGTTCTTGGCTGCCAGGATGTGATCGATGAGATCGCTCAGACCGGGCTGGGTATGCAAGTCGATGCTGTTGGCCTTGTCACCGAACTGCACCGTTTGCCCTTGGGCATTGACGAAATAAATCGTGCGCTGGTAGCGTTGCTGGTAGTCTTTGATGCGCTGCTGCATGGCATCGAGTGTGATGCCGATGCCGGTGGCCCCCAGGTATTGACCGGCAAAGTCAAACACCCGGTAGTTGATGAAGATGGTCATGGCATCGCGGTTGGCTGCGTCGGGGTCGACATTGAGCTCGTAATCTTCCTTCATGTCACGCACGCGGTAGTACCAGGTATCCAGCGGGTCTTGGCGCGACACTTTTTTCAGGATACCCTTGCCTACGTAGTAGTTGCTGCTGCGCTCAGACACCAGAAAGGTGCTGAAAGCGCCATAGCGTGAGCCCACCTCCTGCAGGTAACGGCTCATGGCATCCGTATCACGCTCGCCATTGAGAATCCAGTCGCGCAGAAAGGTGTCTTGCGCCATGGTGGAAGAAATGATCACCGGGCGCACCAGGTCTTTTTGCAGCTCGACGTAGATGTTGCTGGAGGCCAGCGGCAGCTCCTGCCCGATGATGGCCTGGCGGATGGCGGCTTTGGAGACGAAATAACTGCCCAAGGTCGTCATGAAAAACCCGAGCGAGAGCAACACGCTGAGCAAAACCAGCAAGCGCCGGCCGTCAAAAATGCGATGAACTGAAACCATGGGGAAGGTGTTGTGCCTTAGGGTTAAATCGCCTGGCTTGCAGAGGCTAGTCAGAATGGTCAAGTTTACCCAGATGCAGGGTGGAATAGTGATAACGGGCTGACGGGCTCCCTACGGCAGATGAAGTGCGCTGCATTGAATTTTGGTCGACAAGCCGGTGTTTGCTGGCTGGCAGCGTGGTTGGGTGAAGATGGAAGAAACCAATGAAAGATACCAATGAGTGATGTATTCCAATCCATGCGTTTACCGGCAGAGCCCAGCGTTGTTGCGCCAGATGGCTCGGATGTGCGTATTCTTCTTGGCCTGGCCGGTGGTGGCATGGCTCATTTTGAACTGGGTGCGGGCCAAGTGGCCCAAGCAGTGACACACCGCACGGTTGAAGAAATCTGGTTCGTGGTTTCTGGCAAAGGCGAGATGTGGCGCAAGCAGGATGGGCGTGAGGAAATCGTCACCCTGGAGCCAGGGGTTTGCCTGACCCTGCCACTGGGAACCCATTTCCAGTTCCGCGCCAGCCCGCAAACGCCTGTGGCCGCCATCGCCATCACCATGCCACCGTGGCCCGGCGAAGGTGAGGCGGTCAAAGTGGCAGGCCCGTGGGCGGCTTCGTGGTCATCCGTGGGTTCTGCTTCGCCTGAACAATGATGCTATATAAATAATAGCTGTTTGCGCATTATTGATGAGCGCTACAAGGTGTTTTTGTATGTCAATATGAGGCATCTGCGGCATGCCAAGCTGAGATAGACATTTTGGTTGTTTGCAATGTACTTTTTCGTTGTTGGTGCTGGGCGCTTGTCGGGTTAAAGTTGTCGCGTTCACCCCATTCAACAAGGAGTTTTGATGTCTGCATCCTGGAAATTTGAAACCAAATCGGTTCACGCTGGCTACAGCCCAGACCCCACCACCAAATCGGTGGCGGTGCCAATCTACCAAACCGTGGCCTACGCCTTTGACAGCGCCCAGCACGGTGCGGATTTGTTTGACTTGAAGGTGCCGGGCAATATCTACACCCGCATCATGAACCCCACCAATGACGTGCTGGAGCAGCGCATCGCGGCGCTGGAAGGCGGCATTGCCGCACTGACGCTGGCCTCGGGTTCGGCAGCGGTCACCTACGCGATTCAGACCATTGCCGAGGTGGGTGACAACATCGTCGCCAGCAGCGCACTTTATGGCGGCACTTACAACCTGTTTGCCCACACCTTCCCGCTCTCGGGCATTCAGGTGCGCTTTACCGACACCAACGACCTGGCCGCGCTGGAAGCGCTGATCGACGACAAGACCAAGGCGGTGTACATCGAATCCATCAGCAACCCGCAAGGCCGGGTGACCGACATTGCCGCGATTGCCGAAGTGGCGCACCGCCACGGCGTGCCGTTGATTGTGGACAACACCGTGGCCACGCCTTACCTGCTGCGCCCGATTGAGCACGGCGCTGACATCGTGGTGCAGTCCCTCACCAAATACCTGGGCGGCCACGGCAACAGCCTGGGTGGGGCCATCATCGATTCGGGCAAATTCCCCTGGGCCAATTACAAAACCAAATTCAAGCGTCTGAACGAGCCGGATCAAAGTTACCACGGCGTGGTCTACACCGAAGCCCTTGGCCCGACCGCCTACATTGGCCGCGCCCGTGTGGTGCCGCTGCGCAACACCGGCGCTACGCTGTCGCCGTTCAACGCCTTCCTGATTTTGCAAGGCATTGAGACGCTGGCTTTGCGTATGGACCGCATCAACGACAACACTCTGAAGGCCGCGCAGTTCCTGCAAAACCATCCCAAGGTGTCCTGGGTCAGCTACGCCGGTTTGCCCAGCCACCCGGACTATGCGCTGGCACAAAAATACCTGGGCGGCAAGGCCTCGGGTTTGTTCACCTTTGGGGTCAAGTCGGCACCAGGCGAAGGCCGCAAGGCCGGGGCGGCGTTTCTGGATGCGCTCAAGCTGTTCACCCGCCTGGTCAACATTGGTGATGCCAAGTCGCTGGCCACCCATCCGGCATCTACCACCCACCGCCAGCTCTCACCCGAGGAACTGGCCAAAGCGGGTATCCCGGAAGACGCGGTGCGCCTGTCGGTGGGCATTGAGCACATTGACGATCTGCTGGCCGACCTGAGCCAGGCGTTGGACGCGGTTTGATCCGGCTTTGAATCCGGCGGTGGCTGCAATGCCGCCGCTTACGGTTGTTGGGTTGCCTTGGGTGCAGATGTGGCGGGTGGAATCACCGTCAAGATGTGTTCCCGGCTTTCAAAGAGCTGGGGCAAAGGCGGTGTGAATTTGCCCGACACCACGGCCCAATCTTTTTTCTGCATGGCCAGGTACAGCGCAGAAGGGTCAGTCAACTGATTCAGTGTGATCACCCCGGTCTGGCCACGGGTGTAAAAGGTGGCTGAAAAAGGCACATCGTCCAGATACACCAGTTTGTCCCCAGGCTTCATCTGTGTCATGGCGTGTGACACCAGGTATTTCTCGGTCTTCAGCAGTTCGGGTTGAAATGCACCCACCACCATGTAAGCGGTGACCCCCAGAGGAACCAAAGTCGTCAGCAGCAGTTGGCCAGACCGCTGCCAGGGTTTGGCAGTTTTCTCTGGCGAAAGCGCCAGCGCCATCAGCACGCTGAAAGAAGCCAGGGCTGGCAACACATAAGTCCACAAAATATTGCCTGAAAGCGTAAAGAACGCGGGGGTGAACAAGGCCCAGGCCAGCAGGTAAGCCAGATTCGGGTCTTGCCGTTTTTGCCACAACAGGGCACGTTGCGCAGGCTTGAACAGGTGGCGCAGCAACATCGCCAGCGCCAGCAAGCCCCATGGGAAAGAGGCAGTCAAGACTTCCAGCCAGATCGCCCCTTTCATGCGTTTGTGAGCCACGCCGTACAAGTCGCCCGCCCAGCCGGAATCGATGAACCGCAAGAAGTGTTCACCAACCAAAAAATAGTTCAAAAAACCGGGGGTTTTGAGCTCGGCCATCACATACCAGGGCACGCTCAGGAGCAGCATCAGCGCTGTTCCTGAGAACCAAGGCATTTTCAGGAATGAGGCGCGCAGAGTGGGATAAAACACCAGCAAAGGCAGCAGCGGCCCGGCCACCAAAACCCCAATCAACGGCCCCTTGGCCAGCAGGCCGATGGCCATGGCCACAAAAAAACCGTAACGCCAGTACCAGCGGGGGGAGTGGGCTGCCATGGCCAGTGCCACCATGGCCCAGGTCGTGGCCAAGGCCAGAAACGGATCGGTCAGCACGGCACCGGCGGCAATAAACACCAGCGCACAAGACGCATAAATCAACAGTGACCAGGTGGCCACCTGTGGCCCAAAATAGCTGCGTGCGTAGGCAAAAATCAAACCCATGCTGCCCAGCGTTGCCAACCAGGAGGGCAGCCGAACTGCAAACTCATTCGTGCCGAGCAGTTTGAAGGCGATGGCTTCAGTCCAGAACGACAAAGGGGGTTTGCCCCAAAACGGCAGCTCAGGGGTGAACCAGGGGGTGATCCAGTCGCCGGTTGTAGCCATCAGGCGGGCCACTTCGGCACACCCACCACAAGTTAATTCGACTCAGCACACCCAGTTCCTTCTGTTGACATAGGGGTGGCAAGGCGGGGACTTTGCACCACATCGCGCAGCACATAAAGTGGCCGTTGTTTGGTTTCAAAATAGGTTTTGCCCACGTATTCACCCAACAGGCCAACTGACAGTAACTGAACACCGCCCAGGAAGGTGATGACGGCAATCAGCGACGGGTAACCTGCCACCTCATTGCCATGAAACAGGGCTCCGATCACAATCCACAGCCCGAAGGAGATGCCTATCAGCGCGGCCAGCAAACCCAGCCCGGTGGCCCAGCGCAAGGGTACGATGGAAAACGAGGTAATGCCCTCAAGGGCCAAGCCGATCAGCCCCAGCAGCTTCCATTTGGTGGTGCCCGCAGCACGTGCTTCGCGGTCATATTCGATCACATGGGTGGGGAAGCCAACCCAGGCGAACAGGCCTTTCATGTAGCGGTTGCGCTCGGGCAAGCTGTTCAGGGCGTTGACCGCCCTTCGGCTCATCAAACGAAAGTCGCCCGTGTCTTCGGGGATTTCAAAATGGCTGATGCGGCTCATCAGGCGGTAGAAAAGGTGTGCACTGAGTCGTTTGCCCCAGGATTCTCCGGCCCGGGTCCGCCGTTTCATGCTGACGATGTCTGAGCCCGCACGCATGGCCTCAAGCATGGTGCCAATGAGTTCGGGCGGGTCTTGTAAGTCCGCATCCAGAATAACCACGGCATCACCACTGGATAAGTCCATGCCTGCGGTCAGGGCGGCTTCCTTGCCGAAATTGCGGCTCAGGCGCGCCGCCTTGATCTTCGGATTGTTGGCGGCGAGTTCCAGCAGATAGTCACCGCTGCCGTCGCGGCTACCGTCATCGACCAGCACCAGTTCGTAGCTGACACCAAGCGGAGCCAGAACGTGTGTAAGTCGTTCCACCAACAGGGGGAGCACCGCACGCTCGTTGTAAAGGGGGACCACCACGGACAGGTCAACGCGATCCAATGGGCTGTTTTCTTGATGCCTTATCTGAGCTGTAAATGTCATGGGACGCACGGGATTACAAAAAATTGCGCTCGATATCCATCGAGGCAGTCAAGAACATAGAGGTCGTTTCCATTGGATGAGGCGTGAAAGCTGGCGGGATAGTCTGATCTTAGGGCTTTTGAAGTCTGTTCTGAGCAGGACGAGCGAGATTTCGGGGCCGTCCAATGAGTGCACATGCGGTGCCTGTGTTCCAAGCGAAGGTGTTAAATATGCCATTCATTTCTTAATGTCAACTTAAATTGTCGGGCATGCTTTGAGCCGGTCAAAAAGTGTCTGAGCAAGGCATCACGGATGTTCCAGTTTGGCAATTTCGCCACACATGCTTTTTAGACTGGAAAAAACCTAGGGTTTACCCTATACTGCAATGCAACAAAGTTCGTTGATTGGAAAGGAAACATCATGACAAGCTCCACACTTCACTCCCTCCATCTCTCCCCAGCGCAACCCGCCAATGTGGGCGAAGCCTTGCGCGAACTGGCTGTTGCGGGCCAGCGGCTGGTCATGGCACTTTGGGCTGCCGCCGGATCGCGTGCCAGCTCCGCGCTGCAGCGTCCTGCCTTGACAGCTTATGAAGAGGCTGAAGAATTGCGCACCTTTGCGCTCAGCTACATCGACAGTGATCCGCATTTTGCGAATGATTTGTTTGCCGCAGCTGATCGGCACGAAGTTTCTGCCCGTCGTTGAATCACACATCGACTTGACAAACTGAGGCGGCCTGGAACAAGCCGTTCTCAGGGATCAGTTTTTTCAGTCTGGATTCGTCCGACCAAGGCCCGCAAATTCGGGTCAGCCAAGCCTTCATTGGCCGTGGCTTTCAAGGCGGTACGGATCATGCGCTCCAAAGTCTGGGCTTGCGGAACCAAGGGCCCAAAGAAGTGGGGGTTGTCGCCCATCGCTATCAGCAGAGTCGGGAAGTCGTCCACATCCATCGGATGCAACAGGTCGGCATCATCCTCGACATCGATCCAAAGAAACCGCGCGTTTGGATCGTCTGCCAATATCAAGGCTTTAACCTGATCAAAACGATCAAGGTACTCACGGCATACGCCGCACCAGTCGGCGCACAGGCAGACCACCAAAAGTGAATTGGAAGATGGCGTGTTGGAAATCAGCATGGGGTGATGATCGCAAAATTTGACATGTCAATATGAAGAAAATTTGAATTGGTTGTCTTGTTCAAGCCCAAAAACCTAATGGTTCGAATCGTTATTGTCCCCGGTTGACGCGAGTCAGCCATGGAGGGTATTGGTGCTCTCAAAAACGTCAGACAAGGTTTTTTGGAGCCAAGCTTTCATTCTGCTTTCACCAATTCTGCGCGTTTCCTCGGTTGTTGAGCCAGGATTTTGGCCCGAAGATCACGGTCATGAATGTTTTACTGGTCGAAGACGATTTGAACTTGGTGGATGCCCTGAGCCGCATGTTGGCTGCACGTGGGTTTCAGGTGGTGTGCTGCGCCGACGGCATCGAAGCTTTCGCACTGGTGCGGCATCGCAGTTTTGATGCCGTCCTGCTCGACCTGACCTTGCCCGGCATGGACGGCCTGGACTGGCTGCAACATTTGCGTGACGAGGGTTCGCGCCTGCCGGTGCTGGTGATGACTGCCCGCACCGCAGTGGAAGACCGGGTGCTGGGTCTGAATTCCGGGGCGGATGATTACCTGAGCAAACCGTTTGATGTGGAAGAGCTGGTCGCTCGCCTGAAGGCCCTGGTGCGCCGCAGCCAGGGGGTGGAAGACTTCCGCTGTGGACAGTTGCGCCTTGACCTGGACCATGGTCAGATTTACCGAGGCGCACTGCCGCTGGAGATGTCGGGGCGCGAACTGGCTTTGCTCAAAGCCCTCATGATGCACCCCGGCAAAGCGGTCACCAAAGAAGATTTGCACCAGACCGTGTTTGGCGACGAAAGCCAGGCCGGGCCAGATGCCATCGAGGTCCTGGTGCACCGTTTGCGTAAGCGTATTCAGGGTGCTGGTGCGAGCCTGGTCACCTTGCGCGGGGTTGGCTATTTCCTGATGGACGAGGCCGCCGCCGAGAAGCAGGGGCAGGCATGACGGCCCACTCCCCTTTGCGTTTGCTGCGGCTGGCCAAGTCTTGGCCACTCACCGGTATGAAGTCCATCAGGGTATTTGCCTTTGTCTGGATGCTGGCGGCAGCGCTGGTGCTGCTGTGTTCGGACTGGCTCTGGCCGGGTCTTTTGCAAGCCAGTTTGGGCTTGTCCACCCTGCAGTGGGGTGTGCTCAGGGTGATGCTGTTTGCCAGCTGGGTGTGGTGGGTGCTCGGGCAAGCCTTCAAGCCGGTGCAGACGCTGGGCCAGGATTTGGTTGGCAGACGCTGTGACGACTTGCAGCCGGTGACCAGTACGCAGCCGAGCGAGTTGCTGGAGTTGACCCAGGCGGTCAACCAGCTGATGCAGCACCAGCAAGCCTCGCTGGATCAGCAAAAGAAATTTCTGGCCGATGCCTCGCACCAGCTGCGCACCCCATTTGCGGTGCTGCGCACGCAGTTGCAGGGGGTGATGTCGGGACAGCTCGACACCCGTGAAACCCTGCCCAAAATGCTTCATACCGTCGACCGCTCCAGCGACCTGGTGCGCCAACTGCTGGCCATGGCCAAGGTGGAGCAACTGGTGCGCCAAGCGAATTGGGTGGAGGTGGATTTGTCGGTGGTGGCGCGTGACGTGGTGATGGAATTCGCACCGCTGTTGGCGCGCAAAAAACTTGACTGCTCGCTCCAGGCGATTCCCCTGCGCCTGCACACCGATCACTGGATGCTGGGTGAACTGATCAAAAACCTGATGGCCAACGCCATGCACCACACCCCCAAAGGTGGTGCTTTGGGGCTGGTGATCCGCGCCATGCCGGGTGCCAGCGAACTGATTGTGTGGGACAACGGTGGGGGTATGAATGAGGCTGTTCAGGCGCGACTGTTTGAGCCATTTCAATCTTCATCCGGGGCCAGCGGCGTGGGTCTGGGCTTGTCCATCTGCCGCCAGATTGCCGAGTCCATGAACGCCACGGTCAACCTGTTCAACCGGGTGCAGGACGACCAAATCGTGGGAGTGGATGCGGTGGTGCGTTGGCCCACCGGGCTGTCACCCGCCGCCGACGGTGAGGGCAGCGATGTGACCCACGGTGAACGCATGGGCCAGCCCGTCCCATCCACCTGGACGGATCTGGCACACAGCGTTCCCTTGACGCACAAAGGCCACGCAAAATGACCGGTGCCGTGGAATTTCAGTCCATCGACAAGACCTATGACAACGGTGTGCGGGCGCTGTGCAACGTTCATTTCCGGGTGCCAGCCCGCAAGCTCACCACCTTGCTTGGGCCTTCGGGCTGCGGCAAGAGCACCTTGCTGCGCATGGTGGCCGGGCTGGAGCGCCCCAGCGCAGGCCGGGTGTTGGTGGGCGGGCGTGACGTGACCGACATGGGGCCCGAGCAGCGCCCCATCAGCATGGTGTTTCAAAGCTACGCACTGTTCCCCCATCTCAACGTGTTGGACAACGTGCGTTACGGCCTGCGCATGCAAAAGGTGGAAAGCCGGGAGTGTGATGAGCGGGCCCGTGCGGCCCTGTTGTCGGTGGGCATGCAAGACAGCGCGGCCAGCAACACCGCCGAGCTGTCGGGCGGGCAGCAGCAGCGTGTGGCCTTGGCGCGTGCCCTGGCGCTGCGTCCGCAGGTGTTGCTGCTGGACGAGCCACTTTCCAACCTGGATGCCAACCTGCGTCGCCAGATTCGTGACGACATTCGCAGCTTGCAGCAGGGGCTGGGGCTTACCGTGATCTATGTCACACACGACCACAACGAAGCCATGGCCGTGAGCGACAACGTGGTGGTGATGCGTGACGGGCAGGTCATGCAGGTTGGCACACCCCAAGAGGTGTACCAGGCCCCGCTGAGTGAATTTGTGGCCAATTTCATGGGCGATGCCGTGATGTTTGATGCCCAGGCCGATGCCGCAGGCTGGGTGCAACTGGGGTCTTTGAAAGTAGGCCCCGGCTTGACCACCCGGCAAGGCCGGGTGCGGCTGGTGGTGCGCCCCCACGCTTGGCAACTCAAGCCCGCAGGGACAGACGGCTTGCCAGGGCAAATTTTGTCGCGTGCCTACCTGGGGCGTGATACCGAATACCAGGTGCTGACCGCGTTGGGTACCTTGCTGGTGTTGGTGCGCCGGGAGGTGCAGCCGCGCCAGGTGAATTCGCCGGTCAGTGTTCAGCTGGGTCAGCACGGGGTGTGTGTGGTGATGCCCTCCAACCCGCTGGTGACGCTTGCGCCACCCGTATTCCGGCCATGGCGAGAGCCCGATTTTTTTGATGTGTTCAACCGGACAGATGGTGTCCATATAACAGGAGATTCAGCGTGAATAAGAAGAAGGTTTTATTGGCAGCCCCCTTGCTGCTGGCTTTGGGAACTTCGGCTTTTGCCCAGAGTGGTGAAGTCAACATCATCTGCTCGGCCCAGGCCGACTGGTGCAACCTGATGCAAACCACGTTTGGCAAAACCCGTGGCATCAAGGTCAACATGACCCTCAAAGGCTCGGGTGAGGCCCTGGCGCAGTTGGTGGCCGAACGCGCCAACCCCAAGACTGACTTGTGGTTTGGCGGCACGGGTGACCCGCACCTGTTGGCAGCCGAGCAGAACCTGACGCTGGAATACAAGTCGTCTGCATTGACCCAGTTGCACCCCTGGGCACAGAAGCAGGCTGCACAAGCCGGGTTCAAAACCGTGGGTGTGTACTCCGGCCCGCTGGGCTTTGGCTACAACACCGAGCTGTTGGCCAAAAAGAAACTGCCCGTGCCCAAGGTCTGGGCTGACTTGCTCAAGCCCGAATACAAGGGCGAAATCCAGGTGTCTGACCCGCGCGCCAGCGGCACGGCCTACACCATGATTGCCACCCTGGTGCAGTTGATGGGTGAGGACAAGGCTTTCACCTACCTGTCGGCCTTGCATCAAAACGTCAGCACTTACCCTCGCTCCGGGGTGGGCCCGATCAAGGCGGTGGCGCGCGGCGAGGCGGCGGTGTCGATCAGTTTTGTGCATGATGCCCCCGGTGAAAAAGCCCAGGGTTTCCCGGTGGATGCCATCACCCCGGCCGATGGCACCGGTGCCGAAATCGGGTCGATGTCCATTGTCAAGGGTTCGCGTAACCTGGACAACGCGAAGGCGTTTTATGAGTGGGCCTTGACACCGGGGGCGCAGCAGTTTGGAGCCGCAGCCAAGCAGTTTCAGCTGCCGTCCAACAAAAACACGCCGGTTGATCCGCGTGTGCCGGACTTCAAGAAGATCAAGCTGATTGACTATGACTACGCCCAATACGGCCAGTCCGCGATCCGCAAACAACTGATCCTGAACTGGGAACGCAAGGTGTTTAACCAGCCGAAGTGAGCTTGCGTTGAAGGTATCCGGCTTCTGGCGGATCCCTTTTTTATCTGAGCACTGAACTGTTTCAAAAGGACCTGTGAGGCCCTGGGGGATGGCTGCGCCTGTCGCACCGGGGTGGGCCTGCTATTGCTGATTTTTTCCAACGAGTGTTTCATCTATGTCAACCCAATTTACTGAACGAACCCAGCGTGCAATCTACGCCTGGGTGCTGCTTGGTTTTGCCGCTTATGTGGTGATGCCCTGGTACTTTTTGCAGGGCAGCTCACTGTGGTCTGCCTTGCCGCAACTCTTTGCTGACAAGACCACCGCCAATGGTTTGACACAAGCCACCCTGCATGGGCGGGTGTGGCTGTGGTCGGGCGTGGCGGGTTTGCTGCTTGCCGGGTTTGGGGCCTTGTTGCCCGCAGGGCGTAGCCAGGGGCGCATCCTGATTGCCGGGGCGCTGGTGGGCTTGCTGGGCCTGGGGCTCAGCGGGTTCACCATTGGGGCCAGCGGCTGGTCTTATGAGTGGCTCAATACCCGGTTTGGCGAGTTGGCGCAAGGACAGTTTGGCGTGGGCTGGGGCGGTTTTGTGGTGATGGTGTGCCTGGTCATGCTGCTGGGTTCCGGGGTGGCGCGGCTGGGTTACTTTCGCGGTGACGTGTTTGTGGCGGCCTCGGTAGTGGGCTGTGTGGCGCTGTTGCTGCTGTTTGTGGTGTTCCCGGTGGCCAAGTCCCTGACGGCGGCTTTCTATGACGACATGGGCAATTTCGCCCTGGGCGCACTGTGGGAGCGGGTCGGCACCGAGCGTGTCTGGGGCCTGGGTTGTCTGGGCTCTGACACCCATTGCGGCGTGGCCTGGAACACCTTGTACCTGGCCCTGCTGACGGCGGCCGGTACCACGGTGCTGGGCACCATGATTGCGCTGATCGCCGAGCGGAGTGCCAGCAAGCGCATGCAAAAACCGTTGAACGCCCTGGCCATGTTGCCCATCATCACCCCGCCGTTTGTCGTGGGGTTGGGGCTGATCCTGCTGTTTGGTCGTGCGGGCATCGTCAACCAGTTGCTGGAGTGGTCATTGGGCATCACCCCCACGCGCTGGTTCTATGGCGCGTTTGGCGTGTGGCTGGCGCAGTTGTTTGCCTTCACGCCGATTGCCTTCATGATCATGCGCGGCGTGGTGCAGGGCATCAGCCCCTCGCTGGAAGAGGCGGCGCAAACCCTGCGGGCCAGCAAACTCAAGACATTTGCCAGCATCACACTGCCGCTGCTGGCCCCCGGCTTTGCCAACGCCTTTCTGGTGGGCTTCATCGAGAGCATTGCCGACTTTGGCAACCCCATCATTCTGGGCGGTGGTTATGCGGTGCTGTCCACCGAAATTTTCTTCGCCATCGTCGGTGCCTCGCTCGATCAGGGCATGGCAGCCGCCCTGGCGCTGGTGCTGACTGTGTTTGCCCTGTCGGTGTTTTTCATCCAGCGGCGGCTGTTGGGCAGCACCAGTTTCACCACCGTGTCAGGCAAGGGGGATGCCGGGGTGCCGATGGAATTGCCGCCCCTGGTGCGCCGCCTGTGCCAAGGTGTCGCTGGCCCCTGGCTGAGCTTCACGGTAGTGGTCTACCTGTTTGCGTTTGCCGGTGGCTTCGTCAAGATCTGGGGGCGTGACTACACGCTGACCCTGTCGCACTTTCAGACTGCGTTTGACATTCAGTTCGGCGAGCATGGCCTGGTGTGGGCGGGTACGGCCTGGAACTCCTTGTTCAACACCATCACCCTGGCCGGCATTGCTGCGCCGATTTGCGCCGCGCTGGGGCTGCTGATTGCCTGGCTGCTGGCCCGAACCGATTTCAAGGGCAAGGGCTTGTTTGAGTTTTCTGCACTGCTGACCTTTGCCATTCCGGGCACGGTGCTGGGGGTGAGCTACATCCTGGCGTTCAACGTGCCGCCGATTGAGCTGACCGGCACCGGGCTGGTGATCGTGCTGTGTTTTGTGTTTCGCAACCTGCCGGTGGGTGTGCGGGCCGGAACCGCGTCGCTCAAGCAATTGGATCGTTCGCTGGACGAAGCCTCGGCCATGCTGCGTGCCAGCAGCCTGACCACGCTGCGCCGGGTGGTGTTGCCTTTGCTCAAGCCGGCCCTGGTGGCGGCACTGGTCTACAGCTTTGTGCGCTCGATGACCACGGTGTCCGCGGTCATCTTCCTGGTGACGGCCGAGTACGAACTGGCCACCACCTACATCATTGGCCGCGTCGGCACGGGGGACTACGGGGTGGCATTGGCCTACTGCACGGTGTTGATCATCCTGATGTCCCTGGTCACAGCCCTCATCCAGTTTTTTGTCGGTGAGCGCAAGCTGGGCCGCCGCCGGGTCGGGGCGCACAAGTAGCCCGCTTTTCTAACCAAATTTTTCAAATATCAGGAACCCAACATCATGACAAACAAAGGCATTGAATTCAGAAACGTGGTCAAACGCTACGGCGGCGAAAACGCCCCAGTGGTGGTCAAAGGCATCAGCTTCACCGTGCCCAAAGGCACCTTGACCACGATTCTTGGCCCCTCAGGCTGCGGCAAGACCACCACCCTGCGCATGATTGCCGGGCTGGAAACCCCCAGCGCCGGACAAATCTTCATCGACGGCCGCGACGTGACCCAACTCGGGCCTGCCGAGCGCAACGTGAGTATGGTGTTTCAAAGCTATGCGCTCTTTCCCCACATGAGCGTGATCGAGAACGTGTGCTACGGCCTGAGCGTCAGCGGGGTCAAGTCCGACGAGGCGCTGGAGCGTGCTCATGTGGCCATGGTCGCGGTGGGTTTGACTGGTTTTGATGAGCGCCTGCCCAGCGAACTCTCAGGCGGCCAGCAGCAGCGGGTGGCGGTGGCGCGGGCGCTGGTGCTGGAGCCCTCGGTGCTGCTGTTTGACGAACCCTTGTCCAACCTGGATGCCCGGCTGCGCCGCTCCATGCGCGAGGAAATCCGCGGGCTGCAGCAGCGCCTGGGTTTGACGGTGGCCTATGTCACCCACGACCAGAGCGAAGCGCTGGCGGTGAGCGACCAGATCATCGTCATGGACGGCGGGGTGGTGGCGCAGTCTGGCTCCCCGTCTGACCTGTACGAGCGGCCCAACACCGAGTTTGTGGCCGGCTTCATGGGCGAGGCCATGCTGTTTCCCGGCGAGGCGTTTGCCGATGGCTCGGTGCAAGTCGGTGCCCTGCGCCTGAAGTCGCTGCATCCGGTCAAACCCGGCCCGGTCAAGGCCGCGATTCGCCCCGAGGCGTGGAGCATCTCGCCGCCTGATGCGTCAGGCCTGAGCGGCATCGTCTCCAAAAGGGCTTACCTGGGCAGCGTCTACGAGCTGACGGTGGACACCGGTTTGGGACCGATCTTTGTGGTGTCGTCTGATGTCGACACGGTCTGGCAGCTGGGGGATGCCGTCACCCTGTCGCTGCCCAGTCGGGGTGTTTCTGTGGTTCCGGTTTGATGGGTTGATCCAAAGGGCAAACATTCACCACGTGCAAGGAGTTTCACCTATGACACTTCAACGTCGCTTTCTTCTGATGGGCATGGCCGGGTGCTGGGGGAACCGGTTGATGGCAGCTGAGTCCCCGGTGTCGGCCCGCAAGGCCATTCCCAGACTGGTGTTCGGCCTGATTTCCCCCAGGGCCGTAGCCCAGACACGGGCCAATTGGTTGCCCTTTGTCGAGCGTTTGGCTGCGGCGTGTGAGTCCACTGCGGACATTCAGGTCTATGAAGCCCAGGGTGAGCTGGTCAGTGCGTTCAAGGCGGGCCAGATTGACGTGGCCTGGATGGGCAACGCTCCGGCGCTGGAGGTGGTGGAGGCCGGGGTTGGAGAGGTGTTTGCCCAGATGGTGACCCAGGATGGCAGCTTGGGCTACAAGTCGTTGCTGGTGGCGCAAAGCACCACACCGGTGAAGACGCTCAGCGATGTCATCGTTCATGCATCAGCGCTGCGCTTTGGCGACGGCGACCCCAAAAGTACCTCGGGTTTTCTAGTGCCGATGTACTTCGCGTTCCAGAAAAACGGGGTGACCAGCACGCAAGCCCTCTTCAAGTCGGTGGAGGTGGGCAGCCATCAACAGAACCTGAGCAAAGTGGCCAAGGGCGCGGTGGATGTGGCCACTGCCAACAGCGAGGAACTGGGTTTTTTTCAGCGCGACTTTCCCGACCTGGCCAAAAACCTCAAGGTGATTTGGGAGTCGCCCTTGATTCCCCAGTCCCCCCTGCTGTGGAAGGTGGGTTTGTCTGACGAATTCAAGCAAAAAATCAGGAAATTCGTCACGGGTTTTGCCGCCCGAGACCCGGTGGAAAAGCAGATTCTGCTGACGCTGAATGGTTTGTCCCGGTTTCGCCCGTCGACCAATCGCCAATTGGTGCCGATTGCCGACCTGGAGATGTTCAAGACCCGTCAGGCTATCAACAACGACAAAACCCTCTCGAAAGACCTGCGTCTTGCACGCATCACAGAGGCGATAGAGCGTGGTTCACGCCTGGAACTGAAACTCAAACTATCCCCGCAATAGCCATGACCAAGATCCCCCAGCTTTGGCGCAAGTCCCTCATAACAAGTCAGCAGCGGCCTGCTGCCGACTTCACTCCTGAGCTCGCAGCACCCATCCACTCAACTCCCGGTGGCCGGGAAGTGACACCTGTGCCTCTCCAATCGCACACATCGATTGCCCGCCGCCTGGGGCTGGGCTTTGGCACGGTGTTGTTGCTGCTGCTGGCGGTAGCGCTTGTCAGTGGGGTGGGTATGCAAAACATGTCGGCGCAGCTCCGGCAAATCACCGAAGTGAACGCGGTCAAGATCAAGCTGGCCAGGGGGTTGATGAACAGCATCAATGAACTCGCCGTGCACATGCGAAACGTGGCCTTGTTCACCGACATCCAGAAAATTGACCAGGAAGTGGTGCTGGTGGCCGCCGCCAAAGCGGCTTACGACACCACGCAGCGCGAGCTGATCGCCGTTATGGCCAAGTCCCAGGCTACCGAGCAGGAGCGCAGCACCCTGGACGACATGGTGAGCATCAGCCAAACCGCTCTACCGTTGATTGACAAGACCGTCCAGCAGGGCAGCGATGGTGACAACGCGGCAGCCGTTGCCAGCTTGACGACGCAGGTGCAAGCCGCAGAAACACAGTGGCGCAGCAAGGTGGCAGCGTTGGGTGAGTTGCAGGAGCGTTTGTCGGTAGAGGCGGCCTCTGCAGCCAACAGCAGCCAGCAGCGCTCGGTGTTGAGCTGCCGATCCAGCGCACCATGCGAGTGGCTGAGCGCATTGCACAGGGTGACCTGACCTCCAAGATCGAGGTGCATGCCCAGGACGAAACCGGGCGTCTGCTGGAAGCCGTCAATGCCATGCAACAGCGCTTGCAGCAACTGGTGCGGGGCATTCTGCACACGGCCGATTCGATTCAAACCGCCAGCGCCGAGGTGGCCATGGGCAACCAGGATTTGAGCCAGCGTACCGAACGGACTTCTTCCAACTTGCAGCAGGCCGCCGGTTCCATGGAAGAACTCACCGGCACGGTTCACCAAAGTGTGCAAGCCGCCCAGCACGCCCATCAACTGGCCGCATCCGCCGCAGAGTTGGCCGCACAAGGTGGCTTGGTGATGGGGCAGGTGGTGGCCACCATGGGGCAGATTGCCAGCAGTTCAGGGCGGATTGCGGACATCACCAGCGTCATTGACGGCATTGCGTTCCAGACCAACATCCTGGCCCTGAACGCGGCAGTAGAAGCGGCGCGGGCCGGTGAGCAAGGCCGGGGTTTTGCGATTGTGGCGGGTGAAGCTGGCTGGCCGCTCAGCGGCAGCGGCTCGGGAAATCAAGGCCTTGATCAGCCAGTCTGTGGAGCGGGTGCAGGCCGGCACCACCCTGGTCAATGACGCGGGCCAAATGATGACAGACATCGTGGGCTCGGTGCAGCGCGTCTCCCATATCGTGGGCGACATGTCATCCACCTCCAGCGCCCAGTCTGAGGGCATCAGCCAGATCAACCGCGCGGTCAGCCAGCTCGATCACATGACGCAGCAAAACGCCGCGCTGGTGGAGGAATCAGCCGCTGCGGCCGAATCGCTCAAGGAGCAGGCCGGGCATCTGACACGCATGGTGGGGGTGTTCAAGCTTTAGGCTCAACCTACCGCGTCAGCGGGTTGGCGCGTCAGCATGGCCAAGGTGTTGGCGATGGTTTTGCGCAGTTCGCGGCGGTCGCAGATCAGGTCGACCGCGCCTTTGGTTTGCAGGAATTCAGCGCGCTGAAAACCTTCTGGCAGGGTCACGCGCACGGTGGATTCAATCACCCGCGGGCCGGCAAAACCAATCAAGGCTTTGGGTTCGGCAATCACCACGTCGCCCAAAAAGGCAAACCCGGCGCTCACACCACCCATGGTGGGGTCGGTCAGGACACTGATAAACGGCAAGCCTTTTTTGGCCAGATGGGTCAGTGAGGCATTGGTTTTGGCCATTTGCATGAGTGACAGCAGGCCTTCCTGCATGCGGGCACCACCCGTGGCGGTGAAGCAGACAAACGGCACTTTTTGATCAATCGCGGCTTGTACGCCTCGGGCAAAGCGCTCACCCACCACCGAACCCATGCTGCCACCCATGAATTCAAATTCAAAGCAGGCCGCCACCAGCCCGATGTTCATGACCGTGCCACCCATGACCACCAGGGCATCGGTCTCGCCAGTGTTGTCCATGGCTTCTTTCAGGCGCTCGGGGTATTTGCGGCTGTCTTTGAACTTGAGGGCATCCACCGGCAGCACTTCCTGCCCGATTTCATAACGGCCTTCGTTGTCCAGAAAAACATTCAGCCGGGCGCGTGCACCAATGCGGTGGTGGTGGTTGCAGCTGGGGCAGACGTTCTGGTTTTGCTCCAGATCGGCTTTGTACAACACGGTGTCGCAGCTGGGGCATTTGATCCACAGGCCTTCAGGGATGGCGCGCCGGTCTTTCGGGTCGGTTTGCTGGATTTTGGGGGGAAGCAGTTTTTCAAGCCAACTCATGCTTTTCTCCTAAGGGGGCGGGGCAGAAGGCCGCAGTTGCTGCGCGCTGCCCCGAAAAGTTTCAACGGCGGATTATGAATCCAATGCGGTGCGGATTTCACGCAGGAAGGTTTGTGCCGTGGCCGATACCTGGTCGCGCGGCTGGCTGTCAATCAGTTGAATGATTTTGCTGCCGATCACCACCGCATCGGCCACCCGGCCAATCGCCTTGGCGGTGGCGGCATCGCGAATGCCAAAACCCACGCCCACCGGACACTGCACATGGGCGCGGATGCGTGGCAGCATGGCCTCCACCGCACCGGTGTCGAGCGCACCCGAGCCGGTGACCCCTTTGAGCGACACGTAGTACACGTAGCCGCTGGCGATTCGAGCCACTTGCTGCATGCGCTCATCGGTGGAAGTGGGTGCTAACAAGAAGATCAAATCCAGGCCATGGGCTTTCAGCTCGGCGGCGAAGTCTTCGCACTCTTCCGGCGGGTAGTCCACCACCAGCACGCCATCCACCCCGGCTGCTGCGGCATCACGAACAAATGGGCTGGTAGCGCTTGTGCTGCTTGCCTGAGCAGCTTCTGTTTTTGAAGCGGCGTGAACCTGGTTGTAACGTTCTACCGGGTTGGCGTAGCCCATCAGCACCACCGGGGTGGTCTGGTTTTGCTGGCGAAACACGCGCACCATGTCCAGCACCTGGGTCAAGCCGATGCCAAACGACAAGGCCTTGTCACCCGCTTTCTGGATGCACCACCGGCCGCCAAGGCATGCATCAGCTCGGGCGTGATGTCGGCAAACGGGAAGCCCGCAGTAACAAACGGAATCAGCGCCTTGCGGCCCTGGGTTTTCAGTTGGCTAAAAGTAGCAGCAATGCGGCTCATTGGTTTGCTCCTGAAATAGTAGCTGCTTGCGCTGGTTTAATAAGCGCTACAGGCACATTTTGACCATCACCTTTGACCGATTGACCCTGGCAGCTGGGGCGGCAGAAGAAATCGGCCTTGGACAGGTCGGCCACCGTGCCAATGTCTTTGTCGCCCCGGCCGGACAGGTTGACCAGAATGGACTGGTCGGGCCGCATGGTTTTGGCCAGTTGCATGGCATAGGCCACGGCGTGGCTGGATTCCAGCGCCGGGATGATGCCCTCGGTGCGGCACAGGTAGTGAAAGGCTTCCAGCGCCTCTTTGTCGGTGATGCCGACGTATTGGGCGCGGCCAATGTCGTTCAAAAAAGCGTGCTCGGGGCCAACACCGGGGTAGTCCAACCCGGCGCTGATGCTGTGGGTTTCGGTGACCTGGCCGTTGTCGTCTTGCAGCACATAGGTGCGGTTGCCGTGCAACACGCCGGGGCTGCCGCGCTGGATGCTGGCCGAATGCTTGCCGCTGTCCATGCCCTCGCCGGCGGCTTCGACGCCGATCAGTTGGGTGGTTTCATGCTGGATGTAGGGGTAGAAAATGCCCATGGCATTCGAGCCGCCACCGACACAGGCTACCACCACGTCAGGTTGGTCGGTTTTGCAACCGGCGGCTTTGAGCATCTCGGGCATTTGCACCAGGCATTCCTTGCCGATCACGCTCTGGAAATCGCGCACCATCATCGGGTAGGGGTGAGGCCCGGCCACGGTACCGATGATGTAGAAGGTGTTGTCCACGTTGGCGACCCAGTCGCGCATGGCTTCGTTGAGCGCATCTTTCAGGGTGCGGCTGCCGCTGGTGACGGGCACCACGGTGGCCCCGAGCAGCTTCATGCGGTAGACATTCGGGCTTTGGCGCTTGACATCTTCACTGCCCATGTAGACCACACATTCAAGCCCGTAGCGGGCACAGATGGTGGCGGTGGCCACACCGTGCTGGCCGGCCCCGGTTTCGGCAATCACGCGCGGTTTGCCCATGCGCTTGGCCAGCATGGCCTGACCAATGGTGTTGTTGATCTTGTGGGCCCCGGTGTGGTTCAGGTCTTCGCGTTTGAGGAAGATTTGTGCCCCACCCATCTCGCGGCTCATGCGGGCCGCATGGTAGATGGGGGAGGGGCGGCCGACAAAGTGGGCCAGTTCGGATTCGAATTCGGCGATGAACTCGGGGTCAAACTGGTATTTGGCGTAAGCGGCTTTGAGCTCGTTGATGGCGTGGGTCAGGGTCTCAGAGGCAAAACTGCCACCGTAGATGCCGAAGTGACCGCGTGGGTCGGGTTGTTGGTAGTCAAACATGATGGTATAAATTTGATAGCTGCTTTCGCTTGTTTATCAAGGGCTAGAGGCTGATTTGTCACTTAAAAATTGGTCTGCCAGACGAACGGCAGTCACAAACTCACGAATTTTGGTCGGGTCTTTGATGCCTTTTTGGCCGGGCACTTCGACACCGGAGCTGATATCGACGCTGAGCGATTTACAGCGTGGGCGTACCTGCGTGATGCCATCGATCACGTTGGCAGCGTTCAGCCCACCACTCAAGACGAGGTGAGCGTTGACGTTTGGAGGAAGCAGTGACCAATTGAATGTTTGCCCGCCACCCCCGAAGCTTTCAATATGAGCGTCGAGCAGGAGGCCTTGAGCCTGTGAATAATCTTGGGCAAATTTTAAGAGATCAAAGCTGCGACCGGCTTCACCCAGGGGAATCCGGGCGGCCCGCAAGTAGGGGCGCTGGCCTTGCTCGCTGGCGGCCCAGCAGTCCGCCGGCGATTCATCACCATGAAATTGGGCGATAGCCCCCGATACATCTGCGCAAGCAGCTATAATTTTTGTAGTGTCTTCATTGACGAAGAGCAGCACCGGGGTGACAAAGGGGGGAAGTCTGCGGGCCAATTCGGCGGCGCGTTGGGCCGACACATGGCGTGGGCTTTTGGCGTACAGCACAAAACCAATCGCATCAACCCCGGCAGCGACGGCGGCATCCACATCAGATTCGCGGGTCAGGCCGCAGATTTTGATGCGGGTACGCAGCAAACCGGGTGTGCTTGTGGTGGGCAGGTGGGTCATGGCAGCAGGTCAAAAAGTGGGGTGCGTTCAGGCAAGCCCCAATGCGGGGCGTAGCGCGGGCCTAAAAAATACAGTCCGTCAGGCGAAAACGTGGGGGCGGCGTCGTCGCGGTCGCGTGCTGCCAGCACCTCACTGATCCACTCCGGCGGGCGGCGCTGGTCGCCAATGAGCAGCAGGCAGCCCATCAGGTTGCGGATCATGTGGTGCAAAAACGCATTGGCTTCAAATTCAAAGCGCCAGTAAGCGCCACGGCGGCTGATGTCGATGCGCATCAGGTGTTTGACCGGTGACAAGGCCTGGCAGGCGCTGGCGCGAAACGAGGTGAAATCGTGTTCACCCAGCAGCAGGGCAGCAGCTTGTTGCATGCGTTCAAGGTTCAGAGGGCGGTGCACCCAGCCGACCCGGCCATGTTCCACGCTGGGGCGCACCGGGGATTCCAGCAGGCTGTAGGCGTAGCAGCGCGACAGGGCGCTGGCACGGCAGTGGAATTCCGCCGGGACATGCCGAGCCCATTGCACGGCGATGTCGCGCGGCAGCAAGGCGTTGGGGCCGCGCACCCAGGAGGCCTCGGGGCGATTCACCGGGGTGTCAAAGTGCACCACCTGCATCAGGCCATGCACCCCGGCATCGGTACGCCCGGCGCACAGGGTAGAGACGCGGTGGTTGGCAAATTGGCTCAGGGCTTTTTCAAGCTGGTCTTGCACCGTTTGCCCGGACGATTGGCTTTGCCAGCCTTGGTAGTGGCCCCCTTGGTAGCTGATGCCCAGCGCCAGTCGCACGCGGTCTTGCGTCTCTTGCGCCATCCGTAGGGGTCAGAGTTGTTTGAGTGCGCGTTGCGCTTTGGCCTTGATGTCGCCAGCGGCTTCGGCAATCACTTCTTCAATCAGGGCACGTGCACCGTCGTCATCCCCAATGGCTTTGAATTCTTCGGCCAATGCCAATTTGGTTTCAAGCGGGTTTTCGATGGCGTTGGGCAGTGCACCAGATTCGGTAATGGGCTCCTCACCCAAGTCCAGTGACAGTGAGCCCAGATCAAATTCCAGCATGCCAGCATCGGCTTGGCTGGGCACATCGGGGGCTGGGGTTTCGGTCAGTGTTTGGGTTTTGTCAAACGCATCGGGTACGGAGGGCGCTGGAGGCTCAGGAATTGAGAAATCCAGACTGTTGTCCATCGGCATTAGCTCATCAGGTGCACTGGGTGCTGGAACAGGTTCAGGCACCTCAAACGACAGCGGTTCCATTGACAGTGAGGGCAGCGGATCGATGCTGAAGTCGATGGCGCCGTCTTGCGGGCTTGCTGGGGGCTCAGCTGGCTCCGGCAGGGTTGGCAAGGAGATGCTGGGCTCAGGGATGGACTCATCGATAGAGAAGTCCAAATCCAAGTCAAGGTCGGTGGTGGATGGCTGAAACTCGGCTTGGATTTCGTCCGCGCCTGTATGGGATAGGGAGCCGGTGGCATCGATATCCATTGGACTTGTGTTGGCGTTGGCGACAGCATGGGGTTGTCCACCAGGCAGATACAGTGCGTTGTCAGGATCGATGGACAAGCCTTTTTCGCAGACTTGTTCCCAATCCGCCCCTGTGCCATTGGTCAGATTGAAGGCCAGGGTTGCAATGGCTTCAAAGGCCTTGGTATCGGCCCGTTTGGCATAGATTTCAAGCAGTTTGTGATGGATGGCCAGTCGGTTGGGGTTATTGCGCTGGGCATCTTTCAGGATTTCTTCGGCTTGCAGATCACGGCCATAAGCCAGATACACGTCGGCTTCAGCGACGGGGTCCACATCGTCCACCGCATCAAGCTGGCTGGGCGAATAAATCATGGATGAGCCCGTGACAGGATTGTCATTGGTGTCAATGTTTTGGCCACCACTTTCACCAAAGAAAGACTCTGGGTTCAAACGGCTTTCAAGGAACGAGCTGTCCAGATCAGCCGCTTTTTTGCGCTGCCGAACCTTGTAAAACCCCAAACCTGCCAGCAAGGCAATCAAACCACCAGCACCCAAAGGCAGCATGGGGTTTTCAAGTAGCGAGTCAATCAGGCTCGGTTCAGCGACAGGCTCTGGCACAGGCACGGGTTTGGGCGCGGGTTTCTGTGGTGCAGAGGCCGCTGAAGCTGCTGCAACTGATGCGCTTGCCGCAGGAGCTGCTTGTCCAGGCATCGACGCTGGTGACTCGGGGGCAGCCGCTGGCGTGGGTTGAGATGTTGCCGCAGCAGGGCCGGGTAGGGTCAGGGCGGGAGTCGGGCTGCTGGCTGGTACGGTAGGCTGGGTTGCAGTTTTTGAGCTGGCAGCAAGCTTGTCCAGATCCTGAATGTTTTTGGCAAGTTCTGCTTTGCGATTGGCGATGGCTTGATCGTTCTTGGTATTGGCCAGTTGATCTTCAGCCGACTTGGTGGTGACCTGTGAGTTTGTCCGGGGTTGTAGCTTTGGGTTTACTTTCTTTGACGTTGGCTTCTATCTTGCCGCTGGCTGTACGCGCAGAAGGCTTGGTCGACGTGGTGGGGACGTGATCTGCCAGTTGCTGCCTGAATGCATTGAAATCGCGACTTTGTGCAAAGATGATTTGTTTGGCTTGTTCCGTAGATGTGCTGCTGGCTTGTTCCTCGGTGGGCAATGCGATCACTGCACCCGTTTTGATGCGATTGATGTTGTCGCCAATAAAAGCATCCGGGTTGGTTCGCAACATGGCCACCAGCATTTGATCCAGTGAGACACTTTCCGGCTTGTGTGCCGCAGCAATGCGGCCTGCGGTGTCACCCGCTTT
>VIKI01000067.1:27345-57131 GCA_008080595.1 Comamonadaceae bacterium | reverse complement strand
GCAGACCATGGCCTTCTTCAAGCTTGACAGTGGCGCTGCTCCTGCAAAGAATTTTGCAGTACACCCCAACCCAACCAACAGCAAAAGACCGGTCGCCTTCAAGCCTACCTCAAGCATCAGGCCGTTGACACGAGCGGCAAAGGTCATCAGCGCCAACCCCGAGATTGATGAATCCCAGTTCACCAAGTTCTCATCATGAATGCCTTGATGAAATCCGCCGCCGAAGTGCCATCGGCGCAAACAGCAGCCCTGACAGCGGCCCATTTGGCAACTGAAGAAAAACAATACCTGACCTTCATGCTCGGGGGCGAGATGTTCTCGCTGAGCATTTTGTGCATCAAGGAAATCATCTGGTATGCCAACCTGACCGAGGTGCCGATGATGCCCCAATGTATTCGCGGGGTCATCAACCTGCGCGGCGCGGTGGTGACGGTGATGGATTTGTCGGTTCGATTTGGCAAACCATCCACGCCGGTCACCAAGAGCAGCTGCATCGTCATTGCCGAGGTGGAGGCACCCGGCGGGAGCGAGCGACAGAACATGGGCCTGGTGGTGGATGCCGTGCAAGCGGTGCTGGAGATTGCCTCTTCCGAGATTGAACCCGCGCCGAACTTTGGCAGCCATATCCGGCGCGATTTCATCGAGGGCATCGCCAAGATCAATAGCAAGTTTGTGATTGTGCTCGATGTCAACCGGGTGTTGTCGACCGAGGAGATCGGGCAAATGGGGCAGCTGGCCGCATCAACCGAGCTGGCTGAGGCTTGAAACACCACCTTGGTAGTCGGTATGGCAGTTCGATTTTCAATCCACTTTTTTTCAATTTGAACCAGGAGACTTACATGAAAAAAACATCTTTGGTATTCGCCATGGCAATGGCCGCATCGTCGTATGTTCACGCCGAAAACTTTGCATCGGCTGCAGAAGCCGAGGCCATTGTCTCCAAAGCCGTGAAAGCCATCAAAGCAGACAAGATTGCCACTTTCAAGGAAATTGATGGTAAGGACAAGAAGTGGGTATTCAAAGACCTCTATCCCGTGGTGTATGGCATGGATGGCAAATGTCTGTCACATGGTCAAAACCCCAAGCAGGTGGGCAAAGACTTGATCGACCTGGCTGACGCTGATGGCAAGGAATTCGTCAAAGAGCGCGTCCAACTGGCCAGCAGCAAAGGGAAATTCTGGCAAGACTACAAATTTACCGACCCGGTCACCAAGAAGGTATTGCCCAAATCCGCCTATTGCGAGAAGACTAGCGACATGATTGTCTGCGCTGGCATCTACAAGCGCTGATTCTGTCAAGAACATGGGCAAGGAGGGTGACAACCACCGAAGTCGGCGTTGTTTGTGTCACACATATTGGGAGAAATAACACCATGAAACTGCACGCAAAAATACTGCTGTCACCCTTGGTGGCCGTAGCTCTGATGACCCTACTTGGGGCAATGGGTTACTTTGGCATTCGATCCCTGAGTGATCAACTGGAACGCTTTGTTGGTGGCAATATGCAGCGCGTCGTGACAGTCGGCGAGGCGCGCCGTGAACTGCTTCTTGCCGGGCAAACCACCTATCGGCTATTAACGTGGCTCTCCAATTACGACGAAGCACGTATCCTGAAGGAAGGCCAGGCCATCAACGCCACTCTCAACAAGGCTGAAGAACATTTCAAAAAACTCACGGCAAATGCCTCCTCAGACGAGAAACTGAGCACGATCCAGTCCATCGAAAACACCTTGCTCAAGTACCGCAAGGCCTCAGCACAAGCCATCGACATGGCCAGCTCCGACCTGGCTTCCGGTGCAGCCATGATGCAGTCCGCCGACAAGCATTACCAGACTCTCTCGGCCCAGGTGGATCGGCTTGTGGAGATGGAAAAAGAGGATACAAATAGCGCGATGGAGCTCAGCCGTCACCGTGCTGAGCGCACTGTCATGTTGATGATTATTCTGCTGGTGACAGCCATCATGGTGTTGTTGCTCATCTCCTGGTTAACCGCACGCTCAATCATGCGCCCGGTGAGTGAAGCGGTGAAAATTGCCGAAAAGGTCGCTGCTGGAGACCTCGACATGAAGATCGACACCTCGGCCAAGGACGAGATTGGTCAGCTCCTGGCTGCCATGGGCACAGCCGTTACAGCGATCAAAACCATGGTGACCGAGGTCGGTAATCTTGAAAAAGTCGCCATCAATGGACATCTGACAACCCGCGCCGATGTCAGCCATTACCAAGGGGCATATCGTCAGATTGTTGAAGGTATCAACCTCACCATGGACTATCTGGTTGGCTATATCGACCACATGCCGCTACCTGCCCTGATCATCAATAAAAATTTTGAGGTTATTTACATGAATCAGGCAGGGCTTGCCCTTGGCAATACCGACCTGGGCCAATTGCACGGCAAAAAATGCGCCAGCTATTTCAAGACCGAAGACTGCCACAGCGAAAAGTGCGCCTGTCAGCGTGCCATGGTTGACCAGCGCATCTCCCAATCCCAGACCGTTGCCCGTCCCACGGAAAAAATGGCGTTGGACATTGATTACATCGGCCTACCCATCAAGGATCGCAGCGGGCAGGTTATTGGCGCTTTTGAAGTGGTGATGGATCAAACGGCCATCAAGCAGGCGCAACGCAAGTCCATCAAAATCGCCGCATACCAGCAAACGGAAGCTGGCAAGCTGCAGCAAACCCTGTCACACATTGCTGCGGGTGACCTCACGGTCAAGGTCGAAGTGGCTGCGGCCGACGCAGACACCGATGCGGCCCGCAAGACATTTGCCCTCATGGCAGAGGCCACCAACAACATGCTGAAGAAGCTGTCACAGGTAGTGACCGATGTCAACCACGGTGCGCAAGCCTTGGCCGGTGCATCGGAAGAGGTGAACACCACCGCACAGTCCCTGTCGCAAGCCGCCAGCGAACAAGCTGCAGGCGTGGAGCAAACCAGCGCCAGCATTGAGCAAATGGCAGCCAGCATTGCGCAAAACACAGAAAACGCCAAGATCACCGACGGCATGGCCAGCAAGACCGCCAAAGATGCGGTTGACGGCGGCGAAGCGGTCAATGCCATGGTCGAGGCCATGAAACAAATTGCCAAGAAGATTAGCATCATTGACGACATTGCTGCCCAAACCAACCTGCTGGCCCTCAATGCCGCGATTGAAGCAGCCCGTGCTGGCGACCATGGCAAAGGTTTTGCGGTGGTGGCCGCTGAAGTGCGCAAACTGGCTGAGCGCAGCCAAGTCGCAGCACAGGAAATTGGCGAAGTGTCCAGCAGCAGTGTTGTCCTGGCTGTGAAAGCTGGCGAGGTGCTGGCCCAGATCGTTCCCGACATCCGCAAGACCTCAAACTTAGTGCAGGAGATCACAGCTGCCTCCAGAGAACAGTCTTCCGGTGTGGGGCAAATCAATTCGGCTGTAGTCCAGCTCAACCAGACTGCCCAGAAAAACGCCTCCAGTGCAGAGGAACTGGCTTCTACATCCGCAGAAATGAGCAACCAGGCTGAACAGCTGCAGCAGACCATGGCGTTCTTCATACTTGGCAGTGCACACAAAGCGTAAGCAGCTCGACAAGCACACGGTCAGCGCTTCGATATTCGTTTTTGAAAGCTCCGTCTGTCCATGAATTTTCAGGAAACCATTTTGGAACCGCACCCCATTTCTGATAACGAATTTGCGAAGTTTCAGCGCTTTATTTATGAGGCTGCCGGTATTACCATGGCCGATTCCAAAAAGGCATTGGTAACTGGGCGCTTGAGCAAGCGCCTTAAAGCGTTGGGGCTGGATACTTTCAGCGAGTATTTCAGTCTCATCCATTCAGGCCAACACCCCTTTGAAGTACAGACTGCGGTGGACTTGCTGACCACCAATGAGACATATTTTTTCCGAGAGATCAAGCACTTTGAATTCTTGCGCGCCCAGGTGCTGGCCGCTCGCAGCCGTCCCCAGCCCTATCGCGTCTGGAGCGCGGCCAGCTCCACCGGGGAAGAGGCTTACAGCATGGCCATGGTGCTGGCCGACTGCATGCAAACCACACCATGGGAAGTCTTGGGAACGGACATCAGCAGCCTGGTGATTGCGGGTGCACGCAATGCCCTTTATCCCATGGAACGTGGTCGGCACGTTCCAGACACCTACCGCATTCGGTTTTGCCGCAAAGGCACCGGAGACTATGAGGGGCACTTTCTGGTGGATCGACACCTGCGCAGCCACGTGAACTTCCAGCAGGTGAACCTGAATCAAGCACTGCCAGAACTCGGACAGTTCGACATTGTTTTCTTGCGCAATGTGATGATTTATTTCAGTAACGAGACCAAACGCGAGGTTGCTGCCCGCGTGATTGCGACGATCAAGCCGGGGGGATATTTCTGCGTAGGGCATTCCGAGAGTCTGCACGACATCAGCACAGCGGTGCAAATGGTGGCGCCTTCGATCTATCAAAAGGCCATTTGAAATGCTGCAATCCAAGAGTTTGATGGATGTCTTCCTGCACCCCGGCGAGTTGTTTGTGGCCGATGAAAATTTCCAGATACGCACGATTCTGGGCTCCTGCGTATCGATCACCCTTTGGCACCCCAAACTGCGCCTGGGTGGCATGTCACATTTTTTACTGCCTACACGTGTGCCAACCACTGGCAGCGCCGCACTGGACGGGCGCTACGGTGACGAATCCCTGGAGCTGTTGTTTCGCGACCTGAATGCCGCTGGAGCCAATCCCTTGCAATGTGAAGCCAGAATTTTTGGTGGCGGCAATATGTTTCCCTGTCATCGGCACACAAAAGGTCAGCTATTCAAGGGAGGAACTGTCGGCATGCGCAATGGTGAGGCAGCCCGTGAACTGTTGCGTTTGCACGGCATCCGGGTGGTCACGGAAAGTCTGTTTGGCGAGGGTCATCGGCAAGTTGTTTTTAATGTCAGCAAAGGTGAAGTCTGGGCCAAACAGGTCAAGCCGGCCCTACTGGTAGCAAGCGCAGAAACTGCGGATCATGGAAATGAATGTGAGTCGAATTAAGGTTTTGGTGGTGGATGACTCCGCCGTGGTTCGCCAGGTGGTGACGGGGCTGTTGGCCGATGATCCTGCGATTGAAGTCATTGCCGCAGTGGCTGACCCTATTTTGGCAATGGCCCGCATGAACGTTCAATGGCCTGATGTGATCATTCTGGACATTGAAATGCCCCGCATGGATGGCATCACCTTTCTGAAAAAAATCATGTCCGAGCACCCCACACCGGTGGTGATTTGTTCCACGTTAGCTGAAGCTGGTGCGCAAACATCCATGGCTGCACTGGCAGCAGGTGCGGTGACCATCATCACCAAACCCAAGATGGGTCTGAAGCAGTTTTTGGAAGATGCCTCTGAGGACATGGTCAGCGCAGTCAAGGTCGCTGCCCAAGCCAACGTCAAGGTGTTGCGAGCCATTACCCCGGTTGCTGCCAAAAATACGGCCGACGTGATCATGCCCGCCGCAGACAAACACTCGGCGATGATCCAGACCACTGAGCGGGTCGTTGCCTTGGGAACATCGACCGGCGGCACACAAGCCCTGGAAGTGGTTCTGACAAGCCTGCCGCGTGTCACACCCGGCATCGTGATCGTGCAACACATGCCGGAAAAATTTACCGCAGCCTTTGCTGAACGGCTCAATGGGCTGTGCCAGATCGAGGTCAAGGAAGCTCAAAACAATGACCGCGTGCTCAACAGTCGGGCGCTGATTGCACCGGGGGGAAAACACCTGCTGTTGCGACGCACCGGAGCCCAGTATTACGTGGAGGTGATGGACGGCCCGCTGGTCAATCGTCACCGGCCCTCGGTGGATGTGTTGTTCAGGTCAGTAGCCCAATGTGCGGGGGCCAACGCCCTGGGCGTGATCATGACCGGCATGGGGGATGACGGCGCAGCCGGTTTGCTGGAGATGCGCAACGCCGGAGCCCACACGGTGGCGCAGGACGAGGCCAGTTGTGTGGTCTACGGCATGCCCAAGGAAGCCGTGAAACGCGGCGGTGTCGAGAAAACTGTGCCCCTGGGCGCTATTGGTCACGAAATCATGCGGCAGCTCTCAGGGGTGATGGTTCGATAACGTGATTCTGAACAGACGCAAACCTGCCTTGAAGTGCGGGTGTTGTCGTGGATTTTTTTAATGATAGTTGGAGCAGTGGCTATGAACATTCAATGGCAAGACAGTTGTGATGGTTTATTCGAAACGATCAACCTTCCCATGCCAGGCAACCACGCAGCCATACGACAGATGCAGGATGCATGGGAAGGTGATTTCCGCAGCTTGGCGGAGAGTTCACCCAATTACATCATCCGCTATGACCGGGATGGCTTGATCCGCTATCTCAATAGCGCGATGGTTACCGGGTTGGGCCTGAACAGCGCTGAAGAAGTGATCGACAAACGGCCCAGTGAAGCGTGGCCGGACGGGCGTTTTAATGCCATTGAGGGGGCCTGTATGCGGGCGGTCGAATCGGGGACGATAGAAGTCCTTGAGCTGACCCAGCCTTTTGGTTTAGGTGAATTGCAGTACCACCAAGTACGTATTGCGCCCGAACGGGATGTTCTCGGACACATCATCGGCACCGTCGCCTTCGGTAGCGACATTACGACGCTGAAACGCATGGAGCATGACCTGCTTGAGCAAAAAGCTTTCCAGAGCACTCTGCTCGAAGCCATGAACGATCTGGTCGAGCGTATTCCAGTGGGGGTATTCAAATTACGCACGCGCCCCAATGGCCAACAAAGCTTCGAGTACGTTAGCCCGCGCTGGTGCGAAATCAACGGGCTGGCTCAAGCCGATGTTCTGCGAGATACCCACATCGTTTTGCAACAAATGCATCCGGATGACCTGAAGAATTGGTTTCATCAAATGCAAAAGGCCATCCATGCTTTTCAGTCTTTTGAATGGGAAGGTCAAATAAGCAGACAAGGCGGTAGTCGGTGGTTGTTGATACAAGCCACTCCCAAGGCACAGAATAATGGCGATATCTTGTGGAACGGCATCGTCCATGATGTCACTGAACGTCACATGGCTGAGGAACTCCACCGCCTGACGGCAAGCATATTTGCAAGCTCCAACGAAGGTATTGTGATCACCGATGCCCATGTTCGGATCGTTGAGGTCAACCATGCGTTCTGCCGCATCACCGGTTACGAGCGTGAAGAAATACTGGGTCAAAACCCCAGCATGCTCAAGTCGGGTTGCCAGGAGCGTTCTTTTTATTCAGCCATGTGGCGCGACATCAAGCAAAAAGGATATTGGAGCGGCGAAGTATGGAACCGGCGCAAGGATGGCGAGGTGTACGCTGAGTCACTCACCATCTCGGCTGTGCGCAATAACCTTGGCAAGATCACTCATTATGCGGGTGTGTTTGCAGACATTACCAACCTCAAAGAACAGGAACAGCAGCTTCAGAAAATCGTTCATTTTGATGCCCTCACTGGCATGCCCAACCGGGCGCTGCTGGCTGATCGTCTGGGCCAAGCGGTAGACCAGGCTCGGCGAACGGGTAACCAAATTGCGGTGTGTTATCTGGATCTGGATGATTTCACGTCGATCAACGAGCAGCTTGGCCACCAAGTGGGCGACTCTGTCTTGATGGAAATGGCCCGACGCATGGAAAACTGTCTGAGAGATAGCGATACCGTGGCACGTATCAGCGGTGACGAATTCGTGCTGCTGCTTCCCAGCCTGAAACAAATCAGTGAATGTGAGGCAACTCTATACCGAATTCTTGAAGCCATCCAGCAGCCGGTGTCCATCCAAGGTCAACAGATCATCATGTCTGCCAGTCTGGGGGTCACCATTTACCCCGGTGACAGCGCTGACCCGGATACCTTGCTGCGGCATGCCGATCAAGCCATGTATCTGGCCAAACAGGAAGGCAAAAACCGTTACCACATGCACAACCCGGAACAAGACCGGCAGGTGAAAGCACGCCGGGAGTCCGTCCTGCGTCTGGCTACAGCCCATCAGCATCATGAGTTTGTTCTTTACTACCAGCCCAAGGTCGACTTGACTACCGGTGCCGTCATCGGAGTTGAAGCCCTCATCCGTTGGCAACATCCAGAACGCGGGTTATTGCCGCCTAGTGAATTCCTGCCCTTGATTGATAGAACAGAATTGGCTATCGACGTAGGTGAATGGGTGATCAACACAGCACTTACCCAGATAGCCACATGGAAAGCAGCCGGATTGCGTTTGACAGTCAGTGTGAACATCAGCACTGACCACCTTGTACGCCCAGGTTTTGCCCAACAGTTGCGTGCCATACTTTCCAACCACCCTGGTATTTGCGCCAAAGACATGGAATTGGAAATACTGGAATCTGCTGCCATTTCAGATATGGAGTACGCCACCCAAGCGCTGGAAACCGTCTCGAAAATGGGGTTTGGCTTTGCGCTGGACGATTTTGGCACCGGCTACTCTTCATTGAGCTACTTCCGCAAACTTCCGGTGGATACCCTCAAGATTGACCAGAATTTTGTGCGCGACATGTTGGTTGATCCCGAAGACCTCAGCATTGTCGAGAGCATCATCCTGCTGGCCAAAACATTCAACCGCCCCGCCGTTGCGGAGGGTGTGGAGTCCATGGCGCATTACGCCATGCTGCTGCACCTGGGATGTTCTTTCGGCCAGGGCTACGGCATTGCCCGCCCCATGTCGGCGGAAAAAATTCCAGCATGGATCGAAGAATGGCAGAAAAACACCGCTTGGCTTGATGTCCCCCGGATTCCCCTGCCCAGGGAGGATGTGGCACTTCTTGTGGCAAAGTCCAGCCACTATCAATGGATCAACGACGTGGTCGACTGCATGAGTGATCCTGAGTGCGCATCCCATTTTCTGAACAAGCGCCAATGCCGCTTCGGGCGTTGGTTTCTTGGCAATGGCTACAGCCGGTACGGCCATCTTGACGGGTTCTTGGCCCTGCAACCCATGTACACGCAAATCAACACCCTGGTGACAGAAATGATGGAACTGATCATCCAAGGTGCATCTCAGGATGCCTATGCCCGCTTATCTGAGTTATACCGACAGCGGGATCGGTTCCAGGAAGGAATGGATGCACTGATCACGCAGATCACTCAAGTGAACTGTGGATCAAACACAGACATTCTGATCCGGTGCAGGCCATAGTCGATCTCAGGTCAAGACATCCAGGCAATGTGTTCCGGTCTGCCAGCCAAATGCAGTTGCGCCCTTGAAGGTGGTGTCTCGGCCAGCAAACGCCCACGCTTGAACACCTTGAGGCGGGTGGCACGCAGACGCAGAGCCTCCACCGGGTCGCGGGCTTGCAGCAAACAGAAGTCGGCGTGGCAGCCCACCGCCAACCCATAGCCTTCCAACCCCATCACGCGGGCGGCGTTGACGGTGACCGCATCAAAACACTGGCGCATGGCGGCCTGGCTGGTCATTTGTGCCACGTGCAGGCCCATGTGCGCCACCTCGAGCATGTCGCCACTGCCCAGGGAATACCACGGGTCCATCACGCAGTCATGGCCAAACGCCACGTTGATGCCGGCCGCCAGGGCCACCGCGTGTAACTGCGCCTCCGCCATCAGGGCGATCAGCTTGCTCACATAGTAGTTGTCCATGCTGTGCATGGAGGTCAGGTGCGAGCCGGTGACGCGGCCCTGTATCCCCAGGCGCTGGGTCTCGAAGGCCAGGGTTTCGACGTGGCGCGACAGCGGATCGTCCGACTCGTCGCAATGCATGTCCACCCGCAGGCCACGTTCGGCAGCCAGCTCACACAGCAGCTTGACGCTCTGTGTGCCATCGGCCATGGTGCGCTCAAAGTGCGGAATGCCACCGACCACGTCCACGCCTTTGTCCAGCGCCCGTTTCAGGTTATCGAGCGCACCGGGCGCACGCAACACGCCGTCTTGCGGAAAGGCCACCAGTTGCAGGTCGATGTAGGGCGCGACTTGGCGCTTGACTTCCAGCAGCGCATCCACCGCCAGCAATCGGTCATCACACACATCCACATGGGTGCGAATCGCCAGCAAGCCCTTACCCACCGCCCAGTCGCAGTAGGCCAGGGCCCGCTCCACCAGCGCTTCCTGGGTCAGCAGCGGTTTCAGTTCACCCCACAGCGCAATGCCTTCAAGCAGCGTGCCCGACTGGTTGACACGCGGCAGGCCGTAGCTGAGCGTGGCATCCATGTGAAAGTGCGCATCCACAAACGGCGGACTGAGCAGATAGCCTTGCGCGTCGATGCGCTGGTGCGCCACAGCCTCCAACTGGGGGGAAATCTCAACAATCTGGCCGTCGCGTACCGCGACCGACATGGCGCTGCGCCCGTCGGGCAAAGTGGCGTTGTGGATGAGCAGGTCGAGCATAAGAGCATCCTTTTTAGCTATTAAATACATAGCTGTTTGCGCATATTCTACAAGCTATAGAGGCCATTTTCTTCTAAAATTCAACGACAAACTGCACCGCAGTGAATACCCATCTCAGTTTGCCCCGGCACTCAATCCCCAGCACCAAAAAGGTCACTGAAGTTCTTGGCTCCGTCCGCTGAGGCACTGGATTTCATCGGTGTGCCCTTTGGGTATTCCTCGGCGATGCGGTCTTCCCAATACGTTGCCGGGTTGGGCGCACTGCAAAGCCGCCGGTACACCTCTTCTGGAACATGCTTGTAGGCCAGCACAGACTTGTTGTCCCAATGCAGGTCGAGTTGTTTGGATGCGGTGTCGTAGTTGGCCAGCCTGATGCGGCCACTTGTGAATGTTTTGGAGGGCATGTTTCAGATCTCACTGGAAGAGCAACAGGAAATGAAGCGCTCAGTCTACGTGAGCTGAACATGTTGTTCCGCTTTTCTTTTCCCCCAAAAATCAATCAAAGCATGCTTGACTCGCGGTAAGTCATAGCTTACAGTAAGCCATGACTTACGAAAATGCACTCGCCGCATTGGCTGACCCTACTCGCCGCGCTGTGTTTGAGCGCTTGCGTCAAGGGCCGGCATCCGTTGGTGAAATCGCAGCAGAAATGCCGGTCAGCCGTCCCGCTGTTTCTCAGCACCTCAAAGTGCTGAAAGAAGCTGGTTTGGTCTGCAACAAGGCCGAGGGCATGTCGCGTTTGTATGAACTCAATCCAGACGGCTTGGCCGAGTTACGTGCCTGGCTGGATCGTTTCTGGAGTGAATCGCTGGCAGCATTCAAGTCAGAAGTCGAACGTCCCACTCAACCCAAGCCGACCAGGAGAAAGCAATGAGCCATTCAGGAGATGTCATGTATGTCGAACCCATATGCCAAACAGTGAGCGTAAAAGCCACTGCTGCGCGTGCCTTTGAGGTATTTACCGCTGGAATGCAGCGCTGGTGGTTGCCTACCCATTCCATCAATCCAGGCAAATCCCCGATAGCCAGGATTGTGATTGAGCCGAAACAAGGTGGGCGCTGGTACGAGTGCGGTGAAGATGGCAGCGAATGTGATTGGGGGCACGTGCTGGTGTGGGAACCACCGACACGCATTGTTTTGGCGTGGCAAATTGATTCGCAGTGGCAGTTCAATCCTGCATTGATCACCGAAGTAGAGGTTCGCTTTCAGGCACAAGCCGCTGGTTTGACCAAAGTCATTCTCGAACACCGCCAGCTCGAACGCTTTGGTGATGCGGCTGCCAACATGCGTGCGGCGCTGTCTTCACTCGGCGGTTGGAGCGGCTTATTGGATCGCTACGCTACAACACTACAACCCTAGTCACCCCGGCCCGCTGCAGCGTCGCATGCAGCAACACATTACAACCTGCGGCAATGTGTTCGGGCGTGGCGGACTCGATTTCGTTGTGACTGATGCCGTCCTTGCAGGGATGAAGATCATGCCGGTGGGGGCCAGTTGGGAATACAGGCTGCACTCCATGTGTTGAACAAATAGGCATAGTCTGTCCGGGCAATGTCTGCAGGGTGTCGTGTCTGCGTCGTACCGCTGTCGTTCTCAATTTGCCACCGCTCATGCACACTTCGCTCCACTGATTTCCAGGAGTATTCATGCTTGTACAAAAACTGAGATTGAAACGCGGTTGGTCGCAACAGCAATTGGCTGAATTGAGCGGCCTGAGTGCCAGGACGGTTCAGCGCATAGAAAGTGGGCAGAGTGCGAGCACCGACACCTTGAAATCATTGGCATCGGTCTTTGAGATCGATTTTTCCGGGCTCACCAACGAGTCCAGTATGTCCGAAAAAACTTCTTCAGCCGTCGAAGAGCAACTGGCATTCCGCCAAGTTCGTCGTGTCAAAGGTTTCTATTTGCATCTGATTAAGTACATCGCTGTCATCGCAGTGTTGTTTCTGATCAATTTCATTGCGACACCTCACAAAATTTGGGCCATGTGGCCGGCCCTTGGATGGGGTGTGGGTGTCTTGATCCATGCCGCGACTGTCTTTGAATGGACTCTGTTTCTCGGTGCAGAATGGGAAAAGAAACAAGTGGAAAAACGTCTCGGGAGGCCATTGTGATGAATACAAACGATGTTGCAGGCATCCACTTCCTCTCCAGCCGTCACCTTGCCGTTAGACCTCTTTTCATGCTCCTGCGAAACCGCCTTGTCAGTGCCATCCTTATCCTCATAGCCTTCGCCTCTTTTGCACAGTCCGCGTCAAGCTCCAGTGCGACTACGTCGGAAATATATGCCCCGGTGAAGCCCGGGCCAGCGGTCATACTGATTTCAGGGGCCTCGGGCACGCAACCGTATCAAGCCTATGCGACGCAACTGCAGAAACTGGGTTACTACACCTTACTCATTGATGGTCGTGAAATACTGACTCGCGAGAAAGATGGTTTGGGCTACCTGAAACGCACGATTGCGCAATCGCAGAACGCATCTGCTGCGGTTCCCGGCAAGGTTGCGGTCATTGGTTTCTCACAAGGCGGCGGGGGTGCGTTGCTTCATGCAAGCACACTGCGCGATCAGGTTTCTGCGGTTATCGCATACTACCCAGCAGTGAGCTGGTCGCCAAACATGAACTGGCTGGCAGAACGCTTTGCAGTACCCATTCTGGTATTGGCGGGGGAGAAAGACCAATACAACTCGTGCTGCCTTATTGAAGACATTCGCAAGCTCGAAGTCGCAGCAACAAGGAAGGGCGCTCGTTTTGAACTGGTGTCTTATCCCCAGGCCGAGCACGGTTTCAATCTGAATATCGGAACTTTCAATCAGGCTGATGCCGAGGATGCCTGGAGCCGCACACAAAAAATGCTTGCCGAACGCCATCCGCTCAGCAACGCTCAGTGAAAAATCACAAGTTGGATCGTGAAATGGGTTGAGAGAACTATCAAATCAATAGCTACTTGCGCTTTCATCATAAGCGCCAAAGGCAAATTTCAACTCAAAATCCCCCTCAAACCACCCCCGCCCGCTCCAGCATCGCATGCAGCAGCACATTGCACCCCGCCGCAATGTGCTCGGGCGTGGCGGACTCGATCTCGTTGTGGCTGATGCCGTTCAGGCAGGGGATAAAGATCATGCCGGTGGGGGCCAGTTGGGCCATGTAGACCGCGTCGTGCCCGGCACCGCTGACTACCGGCATGTTGCTGTAGCCCAGCTTGGCCGCTGCACTGGCGACGGCATTTTTGCAATCGTCGTGAAAGGCTTGCGCTGGGTAGCTCGACACCAGGTCGATCTGAACATTCAGGCCGGTCTTGGCGCTCAGGCTGGCGGCAAAGGCTTTCACCTCGTCGGCCATCTGATCCACCAGCGCGTCGGTGCTGTTGCGCAGGTCGATGCTGAACTTGACTCGCCCCGGAATCACGTTGCGGCTGTTGGGAAACACCTGCACCATGCCGACTGTGCCACGGCCATGGGGTTGGTGGCGCATGGCGGTGGCGACCACCTCTTGCATGATCTGCGTGGACACTTGCATGGCATCTTTGCGCAGTGCCATCGGTGTCGGGCCGGCGTGGGCCTCCATGCCGGTGACGGTGCAGTCAAACCAACGGATGCCGAGTACGCCTTGCACCACACCAATGGTCACGTTGTGGTCTTCCAGCACCGGGCCTTGTTCGATGTGGGTCTCAAAGAACGCACCAATCGGGTGGTCGCCGGGTTCCTGCTCGCCGATGTAGCCGATGCGCGCCAATTCCTCACCCACGGTTTTGCCGTCGATGTCTTTGGCGGCGTAGGCGTGTTCCAGCGTGAAGGTTTTGGAGAACACGCCCGAGCCCATCATCACTGGCACAAAGCGTGAGCCTTCTTCATTGGTCCAGAAGCTGACCTCGACCGGGGCTTCGGTCTGGATGTTGTGGTCGTTCAGCGTGCGCATGACTTCCAGCCCGGCGAGCACGCCGTAGTTGCCGTCGAACTTGCCGCCGGTGGGTTGGGTGTCGATGTGGCTGCCGGTGACGATCGGAGGCAGGCTGTTGTTGCGGCCTGGGCGGCGCATGAAGCCGTTGCCGATTTTGTCGATGGTGACCGTTAGGCCTGCCTCACGCGCCCACTTTGTGACCAGGTCGCGGCCTTGTTTGTCGAGGTCGGTGAGGGTTAATCGGCAGACACCGCCTTTGGGGGTTTCGCCGATTTTGGCGAGTTCCATGAGGCTGGCCCAGAGGCGGTCGCCGTTGATTCTGAGGGTGCTGATGTCGGTGGCTGTTGTCATGCTGTTCTCCAATGAAGAAATTCAATTTGTGGTCTGCTGCCTGCCAGAGCGTGGACTGCCGGGGGCCTCATACTGTCAAAGGCCCAGAAATCGGCCCCCGGCAATCCCCACTCCGACAGGAGGTAGGTGAGTTCAAGCGCTGAAAAATCACCGAATAACCGGTGTGGGGGTCAAGACCTCAGCCCGCAACTTCGCCGCCGCAAAGTTGGAACCAAATGCCGGGCGTTTGAGATAACGCCCCGCGCCGCGCTCGGCCCGCAAATCGCCTTGCACAAACACCAGCTTGCCCTGGCTCAGCGTGTGGCTGGGGATGCCTTTGACGGTGCGGCCTTCAAACACGTTGTAGTCACCTTTGCTGAACTGGGTTTTGGCCGACAGGGTTTTGGTACCAGCCGGGTCCCAGACCACCAGATCGGCATCGGCCCCCACGCTGACGCTGCCCTTTTGCGGGTACAGATTGAACAGCTTGGCCGTGTTGGCCGAGGTCACTGCGACAAACTCAGAGGGTGTCAGGCGACCGGTGTTGACCCCTTCGTCCCACACCACGGCCATGCGTTCTTCCACCCCGCCGCAGCCGTTGGGAATCTTGGCAAAGTCGTCCTTGCCTGCGGCTTTTTGCGCGGCGCAGAAGGTGCAGTGGTCGGTGGCGGTGGTGTGTAAGTTGCCGCTTTGCAGGCCGCGCCACAAAAATTCCTGATGCCCCTTGGGGCGGAAGGGCGGGCTCATCACGTGGGCGGCTGCCGTGGCAAAGTCAGGGTGGCGGTAGATGCTGTCGTCAATCGTCAGGTGCCCGGCCAGCACTTCGCCGTAAACGCGCTGGCCCCGGGCGCGGGCGCGGCAAATAGCTTCAGCGGCTTCGATGCAGCTCACGTGCACCACGTAGATCGGCACGTTGAGCACATCGGCAATGGCAATCGCCCGGTTGGCGGCTTCACCTTCGACCATGGGTGGGCGAGACAGCGGGTGGCCTTCGGGGCCGGTGATGCCCATCTCGGCCACCTGTTTTTGCAGCAGGTAAACCAGCTCGCCGTTCTCAGCGTGCACCGTGGGCATGGCACCGAGTTCCAGGCAGCGCTTGAAGCTGTTGACCAGGGTTTCGTCGTCACACATGATGGCGTTTTTGTAGGCCATGAAGTGCTTGAAGCTGTTGATACCCTCGTCATTCACCAGCGTGCCCATGTCGCGTTTCACCGACTCGTCCCACCAGGTGATGGCCATGTGAAAGCTGTAGTCGCCCGCGGCTTTTTCGGCCCAGCCGCGCCAGGTCTGGTAGGCCTCAAGCAGCGGCTGCTTGGGGTTGGGGATGACGAAGTCGATGATGCTGGTGGTGCCGCCAGCCAGCCCCGCTGCCGTGCCGGTGTAGAAGTCGTCCATGGTCACCGTGCCCATGAAGGGCAGTTGCATGTGGGTGTGCGGGTCAATACCGCCGGGCATCACGTACTGGCCACCGGCATCGACCACCGTGGCACCGGCCGGGGCTTGCAAGCCCTCGCCCACCGCCACAATCTTGCCGTCTTGCGTCAACACATCGGCGCGGAAGGCGCGGTCGGCATTGACCACCGTGCCGCCTTGGATCAGGATACTGCTCATGATTTACTCCTAAAAAAATAGCTGCTTGTGCATGGTTGATAAGTGCTAGAGACCAATTTAATCAAAATTTCCCAATCCTTTCATCTTATCAATATGCCGAATATTGATAAGATAAGTGATAAGATTATTTGAATCAAATCGAAATAAGCGAAAAAGTGAGAGATCAGCATGGCCAAGAAGCAAATCTCCGTCGGCATCTTGCACTATTTGGACGAGCGGGCCAAGCTGGGCCTGGAGCCGGTGAGCGCCGATCTCATCACCACCCAACTCGCCGAAAAACGCCCCACGGTGAACCGCTATCTGGCGACGCTGGTGCAAGACGGGGCGATTGTGAAACTCGGCACTGGCCCAGCCACGCGCTACCAAACGGCCAAGCCGGTCATGCCCGACGCAGTGCCAGCCATCGTCACGATTTCGCCACCCTGGAGCGCCCAGTCGCAGGCCTTGCGGGCGCAGTTGCAAGCCCCCATTGCCAGCCGCACGCCGGTGACTTACCAGCGTGATTTTGTTGACCGCTATGTGCCCAATCACTCGTCCCTGCTGCCGGTGGCACTGGCCGATGCCCTGTTTGCCGCTGGTCGCACGCCGGGTCAACAACCGGCCAGCACCTATGCCCGCAGGGTGCTGGAGCAGTTGCTGATTGACCTGTCCTGGCATTCGTCTCGGCTGGAGGGCAACCCCAAAAGCTGGCTTGACACCCAAAACCTGTTTGCCAGGGGCCGCACGGCAGGCGATGACCCGCACGCCTGCATGCTTTTGAACCACAAGGAGGCGATTGAGTTCATGGTTGATGCCGTGCCCGAGTACGGCATCACCACCGCCGTGGTGTGCAATATCCAGAGCTTGCTGATGCAGGCGCTGCTGGACAACCCCGACACGCTGGGGGCGATTCGCCACACGGTGGTCAACATCACGGACAGCGTGTACCTGCCTACGCAGATGCCGGACTTGCTGCAAGAGATGCTGAACCTCATCATCGAGCGGGCCAGGCAGATCAAGAATCCGGTGGAGGCGGCCTTCTTTTTGTGGGTCAACATCGCCTACTTGCAGCCGTTCGAAGACGGCAACAAACGCACCAGTCGGCTCAGCGCCAATCTGCCGCTGATGTTGTCCAACTGCGCACCGCTCTCGTTTCTGGATGTTGCCCCTGCCGACTACGCCATCGCGGTGATGGGGGTGTACGAGCGCCTGGACGTGAGCCTGGCAGTGGAGCTGTTTGCCTGGACTTACCGCCGCTCCATCGAGAAATACCAAGTGGTGCGGGAGTCCATGGGCCTGCCCGACCCGTTTCGGGCCCGCCACCGGGAGCAGCTGGGCGAGGCGATTCGGCAAGTGGTGCAGAACGCAGTGACTTCCGCCGAGGCTAGCGCCGACGCGGCGGTGGCGCAGGCCGATCAGCCCGCCTTTTTGAGCCTGCTGCGCCAGGAATTGCAGAGTTTGCAGCCCTTCAACTGCGCCCGCTACCGGCTCAGCATCCGCCACACCGAGGCGTGGATTGGCAAGGGGCGACCGTTCTAAGCAAATTAGAGACATATTTGGCCTCTAGCCCAATAAGAATATGCGCAAACAGCTATACAAAACATAGTATTTTGTGATCAGTCCAGCGCCCGTGCCGGGTTGTTGGGGTGCATGGTCCAGTCCAGGTGTTCTGCCGACACGGTCTTGCCAGTGCGCAAGTCCACTTCACCAGGGGCCAGGTTGCGCAAGGTGATGCACTCGGGCACTGGGCAGACCAGGGTGCACAGGTTGCAGCCGACGCATTCGTCCTCTTTCACCTCAAAGTGGCGCTGGCCGTCTTTGGTCGCCATGATGGCCTGGTGCGATGTGTCTTCGCAGGCAATGTGGCAGCGCCCGCAGTCGATGCATTTGTCCTGGTCGATCACCGCCTTGGTGATGTGATTGAGGTTGAGGTATTTCCAGTCGCTCACCGTGGGGATGGCGCGGCCCCGGAAGTCTTCGATGCTGGTGAAACCCATCTCGTCCATGTAGTTGGACAAGCCGTCGGCCATCTCCTGCACGATCTTGAAGCCGTAGACCATGGCGGCGGTGCACACCTGCACATTGCCTGCGCCCAGCGCGATGAAATCAAACGCATCGCGCCACGTACCGATGCCGCCAATACCGCTGATTGGCAGGCCAGCGGTGGCCCATGATGGAGTTGATGGTGTTGATGAGCGACACCGCATCGGCCCCACCAGCTTTGGCCGCACGGGCGGGCAGGCGGATGTCGGTGATGTTGGGCGTGAGTTTGACGATCACCGGCAGCTTGCTGTACTGCTTGCTCCACTCTGTGACCATCTGGATGTACTCGGGCACCTGGCCCACCGCCGCCCCCATGCCGCGTTCACTCATGCCATGCGGGCAGCCAAAGTTGAGCTCAATGCCGTCGCAGCCGGTGTCTTCCACGCGGGGAAGGATGGCTTTCCAGGCATCCTCATTACACGGCACCATCAGGGACACCACCACGGCGCGGTCTGGCCAGGCGCGTTTGACGGCCTTGATCTCACGCAGGTTGATTTCCAGGTCGCGGTCGGTGATGAGTTCGATGTTGTTGAAGCCCGTCAGGCGGCGGTCTGGGGTCATCAGCCCACCGTAACGCGGGCCGCTGACGTTGACCACCGCTGGGCCAGCCTCGCCCAGGGTCTTCCAGACCACGCCGCCCCAGCCGGCTTCAAAGGCGCGGATGACGTTGACGGCTTTGTCGGTGGGCGGCGCAGAGGCCAGCCAGAAGGGGTTGGGGCTAGAGATGCCCACGAAATTGGTTTGCAGGTTCGCCATGTGGTGTGCTCCGGTTCAACTGTTCATGAGGTGGGTGTGGATGGCTTGCGCCGACTGCATGCCGTGCGCCACGGCTTCGACCGTCAAGTCCAGGCCGCCAGCGCGGCAATCGCCACCGGCCCAGACACCGGGCAGGCTGGTCTGGCCCGCCGCGTCGGTGGCGATGCGGCCATCTTCCAGCGCAAAGCCGACTTGCGTCAGCAGCGGGTTGCCCAGGTGCTGGCCGATGGCTTTGAACACCATGTCGGCCTCCAGGTACTCGGTCTGGCCGGTCGAGGTCAGCTTGCCGTCCACCAGGCTCTGGCGGGCAAAACGCACCGCGCCGACATGGCTGGACTCGACCCGGTTGGCCACGATTTCTTGCGGGGCCAGCCAATGGTGCAGCGTGACCCCGTTGGTTTGCGCCCACTCCTGCTCCACCTTCGAGGCCGACATGGCCTGCGGCCCGCGCCGGTAGACCATGTGCACGTCTTGCGCACCGAGCAGCTTGGCCTGTACGGCTGCGTCCACCGCCGTCATGCCGCCGCCAATCACCACCACCCGGCGGCCCATCGGCAGCGTGGCCAGGTTCTCGGTCTGGCGCAGCGTGGCAATGAAGTCGATGGCATCTTGCACGCCACCCAGGTGTTCGCCCGGCACGCCGAGTTGGTGCGTGTTGGGCAGGCCCATGCCCAGAAACAGGGCATCGTGCTCGCGGCGCAGGGCCTCAAACTGCTCGGCGGTTTCGAGCTTCCAGCCGGTGCGGATGCTGATGCCGCCCAGGCTCAGCAGCCAGCGCACCTCGGCCTGGGCAAACTGGTCGGGCGTTTTGTAGCTGGCCAGGCCGTATTCGTTGAGGCCACCGGCCTTGGGGCGGGCATCAAAAATGGTGACCTCATGGCCAAGTTTGGCCAGGCTGTGGGCACAGGCCAGGCCGGCCGGGCCTGCACCAATCACGCCGATTTTTTTGCCGGTGAATGGGGCACGGCTGAACAGCTGCGGCTTGGCGCTGTCCATCAAGGCATCGACCGCAAAGCGTTGCAGGCGGCCAATCGCCACCGGCTTGCCTTCTTGCGTCTGGCGCACGCACACGGCTTCGCACAAGTTCTCGGTGGGGCAGACGCGGGCGCACATGCCGCCCAGCGGGTTGGCCTCCAGAATGGCTTTGGCAGAACCGCGCAGGTTGCCGTCACTGATGCGCCGGATGAACGAGGGCACGTCAATGTGCGTCGGGCAGGCGGTGGCACAGGGCGCGTCAAAGCAATACAGGCAGCGCTCGGCTTCCAGCACGGCTTGCGGTGGGGTCAGGCGCGGGGTGGCATCGGCAAAACGCTGGGCGTAGTCGGCCGCGCTCAGGCGGGCGGCGCGAACATCGGGTGCAAGTGAATTTGTCACGTTGACAACTCCTGGGTGGGTGGCAGACATCTGAAGATCAGAACTTGACCATTTGGTCAGATTCTTGAAAACGATGCTAGCAAGCCACGTGCCAGAGTGTCTGTAGGGGTTAGCCCTAGGCGACTGGGGCCGCTTGAGTCGTATGCCCCGCCAGCATCATCACAAACCGGCAGCCACGCCCCGATGCAGGCATCTCCAGACGCAGCGTGCCGCCATGTTTGACGGCCACTTCCCGGGCAATGGCCAGGCCCAGACCGCTGCCGGCCACATCTTGTGCAGCCGTGCCACGCTCAAAGCGCTCAAACACCCGGGCCTGCTGCTCTGGGGCGATGCCGGGGCCGTCGTCTTGCACCGCCCACCAGGCTTGACCGTCATGTAGACCCCAGGAGACATCCACATGGCTGCCACTGGAGCAATACAGCAAGGCGTTGTCGATCAGGTTGTCCATGGCCACGCTGAGCAGCGACAGGTTGACGCTGACCGGCACGCTTGGGCCTTCCAGCAGACCCAGGTCAACCCCGCAGTCGATGGCCCGTGGCGTGTGTTCGGCCACACGTTCACGCAGCAACTCGCCCAAGTCAACACAGGTTCTGGCATCCAAGCTCATTCCTGCGGGGGCGGCATCCAGCCGTGACAGGGTAGGTGTGCAGCATGTCAGCCTGCCGGGCCGGATCACGCTCCTGCGCCAGCACATGGGCCTGCGCCGCAATGACGGCCAGCGGGGTACGCAGCTCGTGGGCGGCATCGGCGAAAAAGCGTTTTTCGGTGGCCCGCAGCTCGGCCTCGCGCAGCGCATAGGCATCCAGTGCGGCGGTGAGGGGGCGCAGCTCCAGCGGGTCATGCGCCGCGTCGGTCAGGGGCTCTCGGCTACCGGCATCACGCCGGGCAATGCGCTGGCCCAAGTGCTGCAAGGGTTTCAGGCCGCGCCAGGTGGCCAGCCACAAGGCGATGACCAAGACCGTCACGTAAACGAGGGGGATGGTGACCATCTGGCGCAGCACCAGGGCATCGAGCTGGCTGTAAAACGCACGGGTTTGCCCAACCACGGCCCAGACCTTGCCATCCGGGCTCTGGGCCGCCATCAGCCGCCAATCACCGGTGTCATGCCGGATGCCGATCACCAGACTGCCGGGCGGGCTCAGGGCAAACGTGTTGACCATGCCGTCGCTGGAGAGCAATTGCCCCGAGCTTGTCCAGACCTGCCAGGCAAAGTCGGTGTCCTGCGTGGGCAAAGTGGCGTTGTCCTGGTTGAGTTGTTTGACCTGGCGTGCCACTGCGGTAGCGTGTGCCGGGCTCGGGTCAAGGGCCGCAAATCGCGCCACCGCCTCGGCCAGCAAGAACATGCTGCGGTCGATGCTGCCGGTTTTGGGCTGGTAGGCCAGCCAGACGTTCCAGCCAAAACTGACCCCTACCGCCAACAGCATCACCAGCGCCTGCCAGGCCAGCAAGCGCTTGAACAGGGAGGGTTGGCGCAGTTTGCGGATCAACCTTATTCCAAGGGTGCAAGACCAGCAGATCAGCATCACTCGATACCAGTGCCACCGCTTGGCAAGCCAGAGCCAGCGCTAAAAACTTGGCATCTTTCGCATCGCGACACACGCCATCAGCGGCTCGCGTGCTTGTTGCATCAACATCCCACAGCCTGGCGCGTTCAGTGACCAGCATGCAGAAATCCAAGCGTTCTTGTCGCGGCACGTACCGATCAAACTTGGGGCGCTGCATGACCTCGTGCAATTCATCCAGCGTGACTTGACTCACGCAGAGTTCATAAAGCCTGACAACCGCCAAGAAGGCGTGCCGCGGCACAGAGTTGGGGCGCAATACCGCGCCAACCAAGGTGCTGGTGTCGACAACGACCCGGCGCAGGTCGCTCATCACGACTCTTTCACCAGGCGCACCACATCCTCATCCGACAACTCACGCGCAGCGGGCGTGAGTGTGGTATCGGCCTTGGCAAAGTAAGCCTCAAACGCATCCACAGCGGGGCCACGCTTGCGGCGAGCATCCTGCAAATCTCGTAAATCCTGCATGTCTTGCGGCGAGACCATGAAGGCCGCCGTGCGGCCATGGCGGGTAATGGTGACCGGCTCGCGCTGCACCGTGTCAAGCAACTGGCCAAACCGGTTTTGTGCCTCCACGGAGGTGACTGTGATCATGCTGCGACTCCTTTGAAGCTAGCCAAGTTGTACAGTTTAGCTGCAAGTGTCGTGGTGTCCAAGATCACACCCGTGGCATCAGGTAGCCCACACCCCGCACGGTGCGGATGGCATCGACCCCGAGCTTGCGCCTTAGGGCATGGATCTGGAACTCCAGTGCCCCGGCGCTGGGCTCCTCGTCGCCCGACCAGACCCGTTGCAGCAGTTGCTCACGCCGCACCACGCGCCCGGCCTGGCGGGCCAATTCACACAGGATGGCGAACTCGCGTGGGGTCACGGGCAGTGCGCAGCCAGCCAGCGACACCGTTTGCTGCTGCGGGTCAATCGCCAGTGCGCCCACTTGCCAGGCGTTGGCGGCCTGACCGGCCGAGCGGCGAATCGCCACGTGGATGCGGGCAATCAGTTCCGGCAGCATGAAGGGTTTGATCACGTAGTCGTCCGCGCCACCGTTGAGGGCGCGCAAGCGGTCATCCAGCGCGTCGCGGGCGGTCATGACCAGGACGGGCACCGCACGGTGGGTGCGCCGCAGGTGTTCCAGCAGGGTAAAGCCTTCGCCGTCGGGCAGGTTGATGTCGAGCAGCACGCAGTCCAGATCATCGGCCTGCAACTGCGCCATGCCATCGGCCAGGCGGCGCACCCACACCGAGGGCAGGTGGGCTTGCTCCAGCGCCCGTTGCAGGGCGGCCCCCAGGTCCAGGTCATCTTCGATCAGCAATATTTTCACGGTCACTCCCAATTTAATAGCTGCTTACGCTTCATCCATAAGCGCTAGAGCCCTATTTTTTATATAAGTGACTTTGGGGGCAGGTCTTGTATGCAACATCTCCACACTCCCCTCCAGCGGATGCATGAGCATTAAAACCCCATGTATTCCACGTCAACAGTGCGCAGTAAGCTCGTTTATTCATAGCAATTTCCATTTCACCCTTCCTCCGATTCAATTTCCACCGCCCGCACCACCCGATTCACCGTTGCGTAGCGCAGACCGAAAGCTTGCCCGATTTCTTTGAGGCTGTAGCAGCCGGTGGCGTAGGCCTGTTGCAAGACAAGACCTGCCCCCACTGCTTTACTTAAACAACAGCATGGACTGACTGCAGCACCTGCCGATTTCGCAGCCAAGCAACGCACCATCAAATCAACAGCGGCCCTTCCGTCAGGAACAGTCGGCTGATGGCGAATCGGTCACTTTCCTGATGCACAAGATCACCTCCGGCCAGCTCTCGGTCAACCTGTAACACAAGTTACACAAGCGCCTGATTTTTTCGACCTTATTCGGATTGACTACGACTGCTGGACTCGCAGATACTGCTGAGAGACCTGTTGATCGACCTATCTTGAGGAAAATGTAGATGGTATTCCAGCACAGCATGCATCCCCAGCGTGGCCCCGGGCGCACCAGCCCCGAACTGCCCGATGTCCGCGGCCTGCACTATCGGGCGGACGACAGAACCCTGCGCGTAACGGTCTCGGATCCGCCCAACCGCAACGCGCTGACCCACGCGGCCCTGGATAGCCTGCACGAAACCGTCAGTCGCTTTCACGAACTTCCCTTTGATCGGCTGACCATCGAATTCGATACGAGCTCCTCCTCGGTCGCCTGCGCCGGCCTCAACCTCACGGAGTTCGAAGCGGGAACCCGAAAGATAAGGCCGGGTGAAGACATGTTGGCATCCGACCACTATCTCGTTCGAGCGACCTCCGCACTGCGCATGCTGGCGCGAACCGTCCCCACCGCAGCATTCGTGGACGGGCATCTCGTGGGTGCCGGTGTCGAACTTGCCCTGAGCTGTCGCGATGTCGCCTGCGCCCGGCCGGACTGCAAGATCCTCCTGCCACACCTGCGCATCGGCGTGCCTTATCACACGGCAGGGCTTGGCCACATGGCCAGCATCATCGGATGGGATGTTTTGTCGCAGGCGATGGTCACGGACGCGATTCCCGTACTGCTTTCCCAGGTTCTGGTCGACCGGCCGAAGATCAGATGCCTGTCTCCCGCCAAGCGCATCCACGACGCAAAGATCGCCCTTGATCGCATGGCGACCGTCTTTCATGGTCTGCCGGTGCGCATCGGCAGCGATACCTTCACCGTAGAGGACCGTACCGGAAAGACACGGCACATCGTCGAGGCCCACATGCTCCAGATCATGGCGCACGTGTTTTTCGGTGGAGACATTGCCGACGTGCCGCTGGCGCTGCAGGAGATCATCGACACTCCCCGCATCCGTGCATCGTCATGCATCGAGAATCGGATATCCGAATCAATCGCAGCCCACCGCGAAAAGCCCAAGCAGTTGAACCGCCATTTCTCAAAAGCCATCGGTGTCCATCGCCCAGAACTCCAGGAGTGCCCCCCATGGAAACAATAAGCCTCGAACAGGGCATGCGCGAAAGAAGGGCCGTCCGGCATTACAGCGATGCACACATCAGCGACCCGTTGCTGTCGGAGATATTCGAACTGGCATCCTGGGCCCCCTCTCCGGGCAATACGCAGGCATGGAAGGTCATCGCATTGAGCCACGAGGCATCAAAGGACGTGATCACGCGCTTCGAGTTGGCCGGATGGGAATCGGTCTTTCCGGTGCTGGGCCAGGTTCTGCGCAACGGCTCTGCGGCCCTCCCTGACGGCCAGGGGACTGAGCCCCAACCAAGCACCGCAGCCGAGTGGAATCAGCACGTGATGGACATGTATCACAAGCACTTCGAGGTGAAAGGCTCCCCAAGGTTGGTGTTCATCTATCGCACCATCGACAGAAAGCGGTACGTGGATCTCTTTCTTCTGTCCCTGTCAACGCTGATCCTGCGATCCAAGGAGCAGCCTTCGCTGATCAAGGGACTCGGTCACTTCATTTCTTCCCTGCGAAATGTGCCAACGCTCATTCGGGTGAATGCGCTCACAAGAACCCTCGGCTTGGCCAATTTCACCTACGCGCTCACCCTGGCCGCCCACTCACGTGGTCTGGCCACATGCATTCAGTCCAACTACCTCAACGTTCAACGGGATCTTCGACGCCACCTCGGTCTGGGCAGTGAGGTCGACATCGTCGCCTCCGTGTTGATCGGCCACCAAGCACCGAACGCTTCCGTGGTTCCCGAGTTGTTCCGTACCCGCAAGCCGGTTGCCGTAGACTGGATTGATGAGCTTGCGCATCGAAAACCTTGACGCTTCAGTCTTCTTCTCAGACTTGAGTCACTCAGGAATATCCGACAACACCGCGCATACACATGCGCATCGCGGGCTAACAAACTTCGGGGGCAGGTCTTGTATTGCAACATTTCCATCCACCGATTCAACTTCCGCCGCCCGCACCAAGCGACTCACCGTTGCGTCGTGCAGGCCAAAAGCTTGGCCGATTTCTTTGAGGCTGTAGCTGCCGGTGGCGTAAGCCTGTCGCAATACAAGACCTGCCCCCATTGGGATTTCTCCCAATTTAATAGCTGCTTGCGCTTCATTCATAAGCGCTAGAGCCCCATTTTTCATATAACCCAGTGCTACCTGCACTTGCCCGTCATCGCCGCGTAGGCCACAAAGGGCAGGGCCAACAATCCGCCGATGGCGACTGGGCTGGGTTTGCCTTCACCCTCCGGTGCATTGTGAAGGCAGTCTGGCACGGCCCCGGCGGCCATGTGTTGCCCCAGTCTGGCAGCCGCAGGAGCGGGCTCGTGGCCCAGTTGCTCGCGGGCGGCTTGGGCCAGGCTGGGTGTGGTGCTGCGCCGCACCGCCTGACCCATCGCCTGCGGGGACAGGTCTAGCGGTCGAACCGTGGCGGGGACAGAGGACGACGACGGTTCCTGCTGTTGCGGGGTGGGGGTGTCGGTTGGCATGGCGGCAGCCGACGGCGCATCGGCCACGCTGACCAGTGGCTGGCGGGCTGTGCGGGGCGCAACGGGTTTCGCGGCGGTGCTTTGCTCAGTGGGCGTGAGGGGCATCTCTGGTGGCGGCGGCCTCAATGTCGGCGCAGGCAGCCACAAATGGGCCATCAGCACCGGCGGGATGGGTTCAGGCGCGGGTTGGGGCCGCGCTACAGGGGTGAGCTGGCTCAGCAGCACGCCATGCAACACGGCGGATGCCAGCACCGCTTGGCCCGCTTTCTGGCCAGATAACCCGAGTAGGCCAGTTGCTCCACGCCATCCACAATGACGCTGCGCACCGTTTCACCCCTGTCAGCCAGCGGCCCGAGCAGCAGGGCCTGGGTGTCCGACACGGGCTTGAGCACGGCCCGCACGGCTTGGTCGGGCTCGTCCTGCGGGGTGATTTCAAGCACCAGGAACCCTTTTTCTTCGATCAGACGAATGCGTTGGGCTGCCTTGGGGTCATCGCCGAGGTTGCTGATGTCGTAGTCGCCCAGGCGTTGCTGCCATGCACCCAGGCTGGCGGGTGGCTCCATGCGCTGGCCCACCAACATGTCTTGTGCGCCGACGCGGGCCAGCAACAGGTCGCGGCCAGCCACCGTGCGGCGTGAAAAGCCGATCTCGCTCAAGGTGCCCAGATCCAGCGACACCAGGCCCAGCAAGGCATAGTCCAGCCCGAGCAAGCCGTCGCTGCGCGGGCGCAGTTTGAAGTCATGGCCCACGGCGTTGACGCTCAAATCCTGGCCTTTGGCGCTGATGTGCACCGGCCCGACCAGGGTGGTGTAGTGCCCCACATGGGCGCTTTGCACCGCGGCGGGCAAGGGCGCGTCAGCCCAGGCGTGTTTGGCATGTGCGGGCTGCGTGATGCCGGTTTTGGCCTCCAGTGCCAGCGCCAGTGTTTCGGTGGCGATGTGGTCGACCACGCCGGTGGCGGTGCCGGAATTGGCCAGCACCACGATGCCGAGCTTGTGCTGGGGCAGCAGGTACATCTGGCTGCGAAACATGCCGATGGCCCCCGCATGGTGGGCCACCGGGCCGGCGTTTTCCAGGGTGGACTGACCCAGGGTGCTCAGCATCCAGCCCAGACCGGTCTGGAAGTTGAAGTCCAGCGGCACGGCGCTGTTTTGGGGGCGCAGCATCTCGGCCACGGTTTCGGGTTTCAGAACCTGCTGCGTGCCAGAGCGGCCATCGGCAAACACCATGGCCATGAAGCGGCTCAGATCCTTGGCGCTGGCATTGAGCCCGCCTGCCGGTACGTCGCGCAAAGGGATTTCAGCAACGGCCTCGCGCCCCCGGTAGCCCTTGGCCATCAGGGGCGAACTTGAGACACCGGTTTCAAACGCTGCATGCGCCATGCCCAGCGGTGTCAGCACGCTTTGCTGCAGGTGCTGTGCAAACGGTGTGCCGCCAAGGGACTGGATCACCGTCCCCAGCAGGGAAATGCCGACATTGGAATAGGAAAAAATCAGACCGGGTGGGTAGACCAAGGGCTCGCCAGCCAGGTCGTCCAGCAACGAGGCAAAGGGCTGGGGCTGGGGGGTTTGAAAGCCTTTGAGCCGGTCACGCGGCAGACCCGCATGGTGGGTCATGAGTTGACGCGGCGTGATCATCTCGGGCCACTGGAGCTTCACCGGTTTGTCGATGTCGAGCAGGCCACGTTCTGCCAATTGCATCGCTGCGGTAGCGGTGAACAGCTTGGAGATGGAACCCACCCGGTAAACGGTGTCAGCACTGGCAGGCATGCCTTGTTCAAGGTCGGCAAAACCAAAGCCTTGCGCCCAGACGACGCGCTGGTCGTCCACCAGCGCCAGGCTCAGGCCGGTGACTTTGTGTTGGGCCATGTCGTGTTGCACCAAACGGGTGACGTAGGCTTGGGTTGCGGCCTGGTCACCCCGCGCGACGCTGGTCGGGCGCGTTGGGGCCACCGAACACCCGGCCAGGGTTGTGAGGCAAAGCACCAGAGAGAGTAGTTTCATGACGGGTAACCGTGTAACCTTGGATCAGCCATTATTCAATGCCAAGCTTTGAATTGGCTTTGAACCCGAAGGTTGACTCAGGGCGGCGTGGGCGTGATCTCCACCGGAATGTCAAGGATGAAGGTCGCCCCCTGGCCCGCACCCAGGCTGTGCGCACTCAGGCTGCCACCCATCTCTTGCGCGGCCAGTGCGCAGCTGTGCAGGCCAAAACCGTGACCGTTCTTGCGCGTGGTGAAGCCGTGCGAAAACACGCGCGTGAGGTTTTCGGGCGCAATGCCCTCGCCGTTGTCGGCCACCGTGATGCGCAGCAGCTGGCCTTCGGCCTGATCGGCCCAGGCGGCGCTCAGCGTGATGCACGGTGTGCGCTCCGTCAGACCATCCAGCGCCTGCTTGGCGTTGCTGATCAGGTTCACCAGGACTTGCAGCGTGCGGTGGCGATCCAGGCGCAGGGCCGGCAGCAGGGCAAATTCTTTCACCAGGCTCACCTTGTGGCGCGTCAGTGCGTCAGAATTCATGCGCAATGCATCCTCCAGCAACTCGCTGAGTTTGACCGATTCGACCACGCGCGGTGTTCCGGCGTAGGACTGCTGGATGGCAATCACTTGCTTGATGTGATCGACACTCTTGCCCAGAGTGAGCAGCTCCGCGCTCATGCTGGCGTGTTCCTGCTCCAGCGTGCGGGCCAGCTCGCGCAGGTAGGCGGGCAGCAACTTGCCACGTGCATCCTGGGTGAGAAAAGCCCCCAGATCGCTGGCGTGTTCGTCCATCAGGGCCAGCGCACGCTCCAAGCCGCGCAGCTTGGAGTTGCGCAGTTGGGTGCTGATCAACCCCGCCGAGATGTTGACGCTGTTGAGCACGTTGCCCACGTTGTGCAACACGTTGGAGGCAATCTCGGCCATGCCGGCCATGCGGGCGGTAGCCAGCAGTTGGGCTTGCACTTCTTCGATCTTGCTTTGGGCGGCTTTCAGCTCCGAGATGTTTTTGGATGTGCCAAAGGTGCCGATGATGTGGCCGTTTTTGTCACGCCAGGGGCCTTTGGTGGTGAGGTACCAGACGATGTGGCCATCCGGGTGCACGGTTTTTTCACTTTTTTCAACAACGGAGATGCCGGTGCGGATGATGTCCTGCTCATCCTGGCTAAAGTCCGAGGCACGTTCCTGGCCGTAGATGTCGGCATCGGTTTTGCCAATGACAAATTTCTCGAATGCCTCGGCACTGGCCAGATGCTTTGGCAACACGTGCCCGTCGTCGCCTGGGTGCGCGGCCCGGTAGCGGCTGATGGACAGGCGCAGCAGGTTATGAACCTCGGAGCGGCTGATTTTCACGAAGCGGGACTCCAGGTCTTTGAAAAAAATGGAGTCTGGCGAGTTGTCCATCAGCGCACCCAACAAGTCGTGGTCGCTGTCGAGCGCTTGTTGGCCGGGTGGCGGGTCTTCAGAAGTTGGACTGTTCATGGTGGCGCGCTCCCCTCTCAGTGGTTCATGC
>VIKI01000067.1:26036-27339 GCA_008080595.1 Comamonadaceae bacterium | reverse complement strand
GCGTTTGGGCAGTGTCATGCGAAATGTGCTGCCCTGCCCAACGGTGCTGCTGACCTCAATGCGACCCCGGTGTTTTTGCACAATGCCATAGGACAGGGACAGCCCCAGGCCGGTGCCTTTGCCCACCGGTTTGGTGGTGAAGAAGGGCTCGAAGATGTGGTTCAGCACCTCGGGCGCCATGCCCGAGCCGGTGTCAGCCACCTCCAGCCACACCTCGTCAGCTTCTGCGCCGGTGCGCAGGGTGATGCAGCCGCGTGATTCGCCTATCGACTGCGCGGCATTGACCAGCAGGTTCATCACCACCTGGTTGATCTGTGAGGGCAGGCATTCGATGTCGTCGATCTCGCCATACACCTTGACCACTTCGGCCTTGTACTTGATCTCATTGGCCACCACATTCAGCGTCGAGTCAATGCCCTGGTGCAGGTTGGCCAGCTGCCACTCCTGCGTGGCATCCACCCGGGAGAAGTCTTTCAGGTCTTGCACGATTTGGCGCACCCGCAGAATGCCCTGCCTGGACTCTTGCATCAGCACCGGAATGTCTTGCCGGAGGTAGCCAAGTTCCACCCGCTCGCGCAGTTCGCGCAGGCGCTGGGCCACATCGGGGTCGCTGAGGCTGCTTTCGGCTTGTTCGTAGGCGTTCAGCATCTCAAACAACTGGGTCAGGTAGCCCTCCAGTGAGCCAAAGTTCGAGAAGATATAGCCAATCGGGTTGTTGATTTCGTGCGCCACGCCGGCAGCCAGTTGACCGATGGAGGCGAGTTTTTCCGATTGAACCAGCTGCATTTGCAGGTGTTTGCGTTCGCTGATTTCGCTCTGCAAGGCAGCGTTGGCCTGGCTCAACTCCTGGGTGCGTTGTTGCACGGCATCCTCCAGCAGGGTGAGTTGCTGCGCAGCCTGTTGTGTCAACTGCCATTTGGTGGTCAGTGCGGCGGCCAATTGGTAGACCTCAATCGCATCAAAGGGCTTTTTCAGGATCAGCAAGCGGTCGCGGGTATCGAGTTGCGCCAGCACCTCGTCCCAGGTGGTGTCGGCGTAAGCGGTGCAGATCACCACTTGCAACTGCGGGTCAAGCTGCCACAGCCGCTCAATGGTTTGCACCCCGTCCCAGCCCGGCGGCATGCGCATGTCCACAAAAGCCATGGCGTAAGGCAGACCGGCCGCCACAGCGGCTTGCACCTTGGCCAGACCTTCCTGCCCCTGGTAAGCCGAGTCCAGCTCAAAGCTGGCCGTGACGGGGGCGGGGGCATCACCAAACAGCGCCGCTTCCAGGGAATTGAGTTCATCTTTTTGCGCGACGAGG
>VIKI01000067.1:0-26023 GCA_008080595.1 Comamonadaceae bacterium | reverse complement strand
CCACCAGCAGGATGCGTCGGTTGTGGAATATCTTCATGCGGGCCTCCGGCGTGTCAAGAGGGGGGGGTATTTCAGCCACATCCTTACCGGCTGGCCATGTACGCAGCATACAACGAAGCGTGCAGACCGCGCAGGGTTTTGCGGCGCTCGATCACGTCATGGTGGCGGCCCTGGTGTTCCAGGCCGAGCAGCTCCAGCATCAGCCGCAGGGCTTGTTCCGGTGCACGGTGAAGACCTGCCTGCGCCTGGGCCAGATGCGCGGCCAGATTGGGGCGCTCGGTCAGCACCCAGGCCGGAAACCAGGCCAGGTCGGTGGTATCGCCCGCGCCCTCAAAACCCTGCCCGAAACGCGCCAGCAGGGGGGCCAGCAAGGGGTCAGATTGTTGGCCAAGGACAGCCTCCAGTCGGCTGGGCGACAACCAGGCCAGCTCGGCCAGCAAGCCCCAGTTGGGCTGCAAACCTTGCACGGCCAGCCGGGCTTGCAGCATCCAGGCCAGCGGGGTCGGAATGCGCCGCCACGACTCGATGCGGGCCACCGCATCGGCGGCGGTCTGCCACTGACCGGCTTGCAGCCACAGGGCGGCAGCGTGTGCGTCTTTGTGCTCCGGGTGGTAGGCCAGCGCGGTGGCACGTTCGGCCAGCACTTGCCAGCGTACCCGCAGCCAGGGAGTGGCCGCAGTGCCCAAATTGCGCCTCGCTGCGGGCTCGATGTGATCCTGCAGATGCTGGCGTGCGGCTTGCAAGGCCGAGTGGTCGGCAAATGGCTCGGGGCTGCGTTGCGCCAGCGCCTGGATCAACAGCTGCAAGCTGTCCAGGCAATCGTCTTGCGGAAAGTCCGCCTTCAGGATTTGCCAGGCTTGCTGCGCCGTGGCCGTCTCACCCTGCTCCAGCGCCAGGATGACATCGTTGCGCAGGCTGACGTTTTGGTTGTTGTTGAAGAAATCAAATTGCATACTCGCCCCCATTACCGTGGTACCCCCAACACCAGCCACATCACAGCAGCGCCCATGTGGCACAGGGCGGTCTGGGGTTCGGTGGCCGTTGCATGCCTGCACTATGCCTTGATCAGGTCGGCCCACCAGAGTCTGAACCGCATGCCCATTTCAGTGGTGTAGCCCATGGTGGGTGTTCTCAAATAACCGTTTGAATCCACCACCACAAAGGCCGGAACGGCCTTGAACCCGAAGGCATGTGTCGCGTTGCCGCTCTCGTCTACTGCGGCAGGCCATGACAAATTCCGGGTCTGGAGTACTTTATGAACTTTGGCGGGGGGGCCTGACTGCATCGCTACGGTCAACACGACTTCGTCAGTCGCCAGGCGCGTGATGCTGTTTTCTTCTGTTCGGCAAATCGGACACCAGTCGGCCCAGAAATGCAGTGCAACTGGCTGACCTGGGTGCAAGGAGCGCCACGCCTGCAAAGTGGATTTTGTCGCGGAGCCATCAGGCTGGAGCAGCACAAGCTCAAAATCAGGGGCCAGACCACCTGGAACACTCCTGGTCTGCCAGGTTTGAACAGCCACCAGAATGGCCAGCATGAACGTCAAGGTGCGCAAGTGCCTTTTCCAGTTTTCCCGCCCGTACTGGCGAGCTCTGATCAACAATGACGATAGAACAGTCATCGCCATGTTGAAGCCCGCAACATGTCAGAAACACTGGCCATCGGCACTACAAATTGCGTATTTGGGCCAGTGGCTCAATTTTCGCGGGGGCCTGATTGAGGTGCTGAAGTGTTTCGACAAAATCACGTGCCTGTTGACGTTGTTTGGGTGAGAAATTTTGCCCAGCGTCACCGGTCAGAAGCACTTCCAACAAACCTGTGAGGTGAAGCTGAAATTTGTCGTAATCTGGATGGGTGGCCATGAGTGAACCGACGATGGCCATGATGCCCGCCTGAGTGGCGACCATGGTGTCCAGTTCGGATTGCAATTCATCCTTTTTCATAGGGTTGTTGATGCTCAGAGAAAGTGGGAACCCAAGGGTTCAAAATTTTAAAAAATCAGTACCGATCTTAGCGGGGTGTGCTAACGCGCTTGCCCGAACCCACATCCGCGCAAAATCATCGACACCACATGTTCGGTGGCGCGAGCTTGTTCCTGATCAGTCAGCTCGGTTTGCCCCAATACGGCACAGACCTGCACTTCAAAGTCGGCATAAGTCTGGGTGGCCGCCCAGATGGTGAAAAACAAATGTACCGGGTCTACCGGTGCCATGCGCCCCTCACGCACCCATTGCGCAATGACCTTGGCCTTGGCCTGCACCAGCTTGCTCAGATCACCGGCCAGCAGCGGTTTGACGATTGGTGCACCGTGCAACAGTTCATTGGCAAATACCCGGGAGGCATGGGGGCGCTGCAAGGACATGGCCATCTTGGCGCGGATGTAGGTCTCAATCGCGGTTTGGGGGTCGGCCTCAACGGTAATGACATCCGTGGGGGCCAACCAGTCTTTCAGTGTTTCCGCCAACACCGTACGGTACAGCTCCTGTTTGGAGCCAAAGTAGTAATGTAAGTTGGCCTTGGGCAGGCCTGCAGCTTCGGCAATGGCGGCCATGGTGGCCCCAGCAAAACCGGCCCCGGCAAAAATGCGTTCAGCGGCCACCAGAATCAGTGCTTCGTTGGCCTGGCGAATCTGACCTTTGCTGGCATCTTCTGGTGCTGACGGAATAGGGAGCGGCATTACTACAAAAACAATAGCTGCTTGCGCTTATCACATAAGCGCTACAAGTGATTTTTACTTAAAAATATTGGCCCTGCCCAGGTCAACGGGCAGGGCCAATGCGGGGGATGCTTACTTGGCCGCAGCGTCCCACACCACGTGTGAATAAGCGGCTTTACCCGGGTCTTTTTTGATCACCGGTGAGCTGCCTGCAGCCAACAGCACCTTGACCGTGCGCTCAAACGCAGCGGGTTCCAGGTAACCGATTTTGGCGGTACCCGCGTTGGTGATCAGCTTGGCCACGTTTTCCATCTGGCGTTTTTGCACTTTTTCTGTGGCACTGCCCGACATGTCAGCGGCCACCACAATCTTGGCCGCCGCTGCGGGGTCTTTCACTGCGTCGTTCCAGCCCTTGAAGGTGGCTTTGAGGAATTTGCCCATGCGGGCCACAAAGGCCGGGTCTTTCAGCTTGGACTCCAGCACGTACAGACCGTCTTCCAGCGAGGCCACGCCTTCTTTTTCATAGAAGAAGGTGACCAGGTCACTTTCCTTGACACCGGCATCCACCACTTGCCAGTATTCGTTGTAAATCATGGTCGAGATACAGGCGGCCTGGTTTTGCAGCAGCGGGTCAACGTTGAAACCTTGCTTCAGGATTTTGATGTCGGAGTCGGTCTTGTAACCGAGCTTGGCCATCCAGTTCAGGAACGGGTACTCGTTGCCGCCGTACCAGACCCCCAGGGTTTTGCCCTTGAAGTCTTTCGGGCTGGTGACCCCGCTGGCCTTTTTGCAGGTCAGCATCAGGCCGGACTGATTGAACACCTGGGCGATGTTGACCAGCGGCACACCGGCTTCGCGGGCGGCCAGGGCATCGGGCATCCAGTTCACCACCACGTCGGCACCGTTACCGGCAATCACCTGCACCGGGGAAATGTCGGGGCCACCGGGTTTGATGGTCACATCGAGCCCTTCGGCTTTGTAATAACCCTTGCTTTGGGCCACGTAGTAGCCGGCAAACTGGGCTTGCGGCAGCCACTTGAGCTGCACGGTGACTTTGTCTGCTGCGCTGGCGCTGATGCTGGCGGTGACGCCGCAGACCGCCAGTACCGCAGCCAGGAGGCCGCTGGTGAACTTGGAAGAACGAATCATGGGAAAGCTCCTTTGGGGGTTGAGGAAAAAAATCTAACTAGCTGCCACGTACCGACGGATGCCAAAACGCGGCACGCCGCTCAAACTGCACCAGCACCGCATAGGCCACCGAGCCTGTAACAGCAGCCACCACAATGGCGCTCCAGACCAGCGGCATGTTCATGCGCGAGGCTTCGGTGGAAATCCGAAAGCCCAGGCCCGAGGTGGGGGAACCAAAAAACTCCGCCACGATGGCCCCAATCAGCGCCAGCGTGGCATTGACCTTGAGCGCACCAAAGATAAAGGGCAGCGCCGAAGGCAGGCGCAGCGCCAGCAGGGTGCGGCTGTAACTGGCGGCGTAGCTGTACATCAGCTCGCGCTCCAGCTTGCCCGAGGCTTTGAGCCCGGCCAGGGTCGACACCAGCATCGGGAAGAAGGTCATCAGCACCACCACGGCGGCTTTGGACGGCCATTCAAAGCCAAACCACATCACCGCAATCGGGGCCACCGCCACCAGCGGAATGGTGCTGGTGAGTGATGCCAGGGGCAACAGGCCACGCTGCAAAAAGGGTTGACGGTCAATCGCCACCGCCACCGCAAAACCCAGGCCGCAGCCCAGCGCCCAGCCGATCAGCACAGCTTTCAGCACGGTTTGCACAAAGTCACCCCACAGCGTGCTGCGGTGTTCACTGAGCGCTTGCATGATCAGGCCAGGGGGCGGCAGCAGCACCCGGGGCACCTCAAAAACCACCACCAGCAGTTGCCAGAAATAAACGACCCACAGGCCAAACAGCGTGGCGGTGGCCATACCCACCAGGCGGCCACCGTCGAGTGCCGCCATCAGCCGCACCGACTGCACCGCCAACAGGCCCAAAATAACGCTGACCAGCCAGAACAGGCCGTCAGGGGCCATGCCCTCGGGCAAACGCCCCTGTGCGGCGGGTTGCATCATCAGCAGGGTGGCTGCAACCAGGCAGGCCAGGGCAAACAGCCAGGTTTTGACAAATCTTGCGTTCATGCTTGCCCCCCTCGGCGGCGCAGCACCAGCCGCTCAACCAGGGCCACCACCAGGGTCAGGGTCAGGCCCAACAACGCGGACATCACCAGCGCCGACCAGATTTGGATGGTGTTGCCGTAGTAAGAGCCCGTCAACAGCCGTGCACCCAAACCGGCGACGGCCCCGGTGGGTAATTCAGCCACCATGGCCCCCACCAAACCAGCGGCAATGCCGACCCGCAACGCCGGGAACAAAAACGGCAGCGAGGCAGGCAGGCGCAGCAGCCATAAAGACTGCCACCAGTTGGCAGCGTAGGTGTGCATCATCTCGGTCTCAATCCGTTGCGGGGAACGCAGGCCCTGCACCATGGCCACCGTGACCGGGAAAAAGCACAAATACATGGCAATCACCGCTTTGGGAGCCACGCCCGAGAAGCCCAAACTACCCAAAATCACCAGCACAATCGGCGCAATCGCCAGCACGGGTACGGTTTGTGAGGCCACAATCCAGGGCAGCAGGGCACGATCCAACGTGCGGGAATGCACGATCAATACCGCCAGCAGCAGGCCTAAGAGCGTGCCCAGCACAAAACCCCACAGGGTGGACTCAGCCGTCACCACCACATGAAACAACAGGTTGCGGGGCGAGTCAATGGGCCAATCGACCAGGCTGCTCCAGAAATCCAGGGCGATCTGGTGCGGAGTCGGCAACACGGGGCGCTGCATGTCCAGCGTGGCGGCTACCAGGTCTTGCCAAGTCCAGGGGGTGTCTTGCGGCAGCACGCGCTCAATGGCCCCAGTGGCGTTCATCGCCACCGCACCGATGTACCACAGGCCCAACACGGCCAACAGCACCACCCCCACGGGCAAGCCATCACGCTGAAAACGCCGCCAGAGGTCATGGGCCACCGACTTAGTCATGGTGGCCCTCGGCCAAGGCCTCACGCACCTCGTGGGCGACCTGGATAAATTCAGTGGTGTCGCGCAGGCCCAGCTGCCGCTCGTCCGGCAAAGGTGAATCAATCACCTTGACGATGCGCCCTGGGCGCGGTGACATGACGACAATTTTGGTCGACAGGTAGACCGCTTCGGCGATCGAATGGGTCACAAACACGACCGTTCTTCGCTCTTTTTTCCATAGCTGCTGGAGCTGTTCATTCAAGCGGTCGCGGGTGATTTCATCCAAGGCACCGAAGGGCTCGTCCATCATCAGGATTTTGGGCTCGAACGACAACGCACGGGCAATTGACACGCGCTGCTGCATGCCGCCGGACAACTGCCAGGGGTATTTGCCTTCAAACCCGGCCAGGCCGACACGCTCCAGATGTTCCTGGGCAATTTTTTTCGCATCAGAGGACGTGCGTCCCTGGATTTGCAGCGGCAGCGTGACATTGGCCAGCACGGTGCGCCAGGGAAACAGCGCCGGGGCCTGAAACACATAACCGTAAGCGCGGGCCAGACGGGCTTCATGCGGTGTCACGCCGTTCACCAGCACCTGCCCGGCGCTGATCTGCTCCAGATCGGCAATCACCCGCATCAAGGTGGTTTTGCCGCAGCCTGAGGGGCCGATGAGTGAGACGAACTCGCCCTCAAGGATGTTCAGATCAATATTGGCCAAGGCATGCACCGGCGAGTCGGCCGTGGGGTAGACCACACTGGCGTTACGAATTTCAACCGCCAGGCGGCCTCCTGGGGGGGGATTCAGGTGGGCGATGACAGACGGGTTTTCAGGATGGTTCATGGGCACAAAAATGGGGGAGGTTTGCACCAAAATGTAGCCTTGCTCACAAGAAACTAACCAATTGGTCAACTTATTCTAGGGTTTCATGCGAATTTCGTGCCAAAAATTTCAGTCTGGCATCCGGCTAGCCGCTACTTTGGCGAGATCGCATCCAGAGCAGCCGTCAATTGAGCCACCGAGCGTGGCACGTTGTGCAGCTTTTCCAGGCCAAACAAGCCCACCCGGAAGCTCATGAAATCAGCGGGTTCATCACATTGCAGCGGCACACCCGCTGCCGTTTGCACGCCGAGTGCCAGGAATTTCTTGCTGTTTTGAATGCCGGGGTCCTCGGTGTAGCTCACCACCACACCGGGGGCCTTGAAGCCCTCAGCGGCCACGCTCTGGATGCCTCGGCTCTCAAACAACTCGCGCACCGCCGTGCCCAGGGCCTGTTGCTCAGCCTTGACTTTCTCGAACCCGTAGGCGCGGGTTTCCTGCATCACCTCACGCAAGCGCATCAAGGCATCGGTGGGCATGGTGGTGTGGTAGGCGTGGCCGCCACCTTCATAAGCCTCCATGATCTGCAACCATTTCTTCAAATCGCAGGCAAAGCTGGTGCTGGTGGTGCTGTCAATGGCGGTGCGGGCACGTTCACTGAGCATCACCATGGCGCAGCAGGGGGAGCCGCTCCAGCCCTTTTGCGGGGCGCTGACCAGCACATCCACGCCAGTGGCCTGCATATTGACCCACATCGCCCCGGAGGCAATACAGTCCAGCACCATCAAACCACCGACCTCGTGCACCGCGTCGGCCACGGTTTTCAGGTAGTCATCGGGCAGGATCATGCCGGATGCGGTTTCCACATGCGGGGCAAACACCACGTCAGGTTTTTGAGCGCGAATGGTGGCCACCACCTCCTGCACCGGGCAGGGAATCCAGGGTGAGTGCTTGCTGTCATTGACACGCCGCGCCTTGAGCACGATGGACTCGGCAGGGATGCCGCCCATGTCAAAAATCTGCGTCCAGCGGTAGCTGAACCAGCCATTGCGGATCACCAGTGTTTTTTTGCCGGTGGCAAATTGCCGCGCCACGGCTTCCATGCCAAAGGTGCCGCTGCCGGGTACCAGCACGGCTGATTTTGCGGCATAAACTTCTTTGAGGATGCGGGAAATGTCAGTCATCACACCCTGGAAGCGCTGCGACATGTGGTTCAGGGCCCGGTCGGTGTATACCACTGAAAACTCAAGCAGGCCATCGGGATCGATATTGGGAAGAAGTCCGGGCATGGGGTGCTCCTGTGAAGAAATGCGAAATGAAAAGATGGTTTCAGCTTAGCACGGGCTTACCCCGCCGAACACTCTGGCTACTACCGATAAGCGCGTGCTAATGGGCACTTGTCACATGGATGGCACTGAACAAGCACCGCTTTTCACACTTTTTGCATCCGGTGCAAGTTGCTTCATCGTGAATCACCGCATGCTTTTTCCAGCCTTGGGGCTCCAGGCTGAGCAGATTCAGCGGGCAAGCTGCCACACACCAACCACAGCCAGTGCAGCGACTGGCATCGATCACGACCCGAAAAGGAGGCTTATTGGCGACCAAAGCCAAAGATGTCGGGCTCCACAATGCCTTCGATCTTGTCCACCAAACGCAGCAGCGGTTTGAGTTCGCGGTAACGGGCGCAGGTGGTGCGGATGTACTGGATGAAGCGCGGTGTGTCGGCCAGGTACTGCGGCTTGCCGTCACGCAGCGTCAAACGGGCAAAAATGCCGGCGACTTTCAGGTGCCGTTGTAAACCCATCCACTCCACGGCGCGGTAAAACTCGCCAAAGTCGTCGCCCACGGGCAGGCCGGCCTTGCGGGCTTTTTCCCAATAGCGGATGGTCACATCCAGGCAAAAGTCTTCTTCCCAGCTTAAAAAAGCGTCGCGCATCAGGCTGGCAATGTCGTAGGTGATGGGGCCGTAGACGGCGTCCTGAAAGTCCAGCACCCCCAGGGGGGCCTGCGGCGTGGGGTCAACCATCAAGTTGCGCGGCATGAAGTCGCGGTGCACAAAGACGCTGGGTTGGGCCAGGTTGTTAGCGATGATTTGCTTGAAGCTGTTGTCCAGCGTGAAACGCATGGCTTCATCGATGATCAGGCCTTTGTGTTGGCTGATGTACCAGTCTGGAAACAGTTCCAGCTCGCGGCGCAACAGGGCTTCGTCATAGGGTGGCAACACACCAGGCTGGGAGCTGAGCTGCCAGGCGATCAGTGCGTCCACGGCTTGCAGGTACATCGGCAGGTTGGCTTGCGGGTCATGTGGGCGGATGACTTGCATCATGGTTTGTGTGCCCAGATCCGTCAGCAGCATGAAGCCTTGTGCGGCCTCCCAGGCCAACACTTGCGGCGCATGAAGGCCTGCGGCTTGCATCAGCCCAGCCACCTTGACGAAAGGCTCACAATTCTCTTTGTCGGGCGGGGCATCCATGATGATGAACGAAATTGGCCTCTGATGCTCATCAACATTGCGTAAGCAGCTATTAATTCTGAAGTAACGCCGAAAACTGGCATCGGCCGAGGCCAGACGCAACGACGGCACATCCAGTTGGTGCAGCGGCGCAAGCAGGCTCAGCCAGTGGTTAAATTCATTGGCTCGGCTGGCATCGCTGAAAGTAATGTCAACGGCTGGGGGGGCTGGGGGGATGTGGTCTTGGCTCATGGATAATCCATTGTAAAACCCGCCCCTCCAAACTCTCTCATGCCAGCTGCCGCCTTTCCATTGTCCCTGCCCCATGCGCATGATGAATAAGCTTTTTTTGCCGCACTCTGCCTTGCCAGGCAGGGTGCCAAGACGATTTGCACGGGGAACGATCGGCGCGGCCATAACGCTCTTGCAATCTACCTGGGTCTATGGCCAGGTCGCGGATAACTCTCCTTTGCTGCTGAAATCAAGCCCACAGTTGCAAGAGCAGTTGAATCCCGAAGTGCGCAGCAGTTTGCCCACCTTTGTTTCTGGCCAACACATCACGGGGCGGCCGGATCTGGAAACCACGGTGGAAGGTGCGGCCTTGTTGCGCCGCGGCGATGTGGTGATCAAAGCCGACCGGCTGGATTATTACCAGCCCACCGACTTGGCCAAAGCCATCGGTCATGTGCGCGTGAACCGGGCTGGCAACGTGTATGAAGGGCCGCTGATGGAGTTGCGCGTGGATGCGTTTGAGGGGTTTTTCAACCAGCCCACCTACCATTTCTTGCGCAACCAAGCTCATGGCCAGGCAGATCGGGTTGATTTTCTGGATGACCAAAGGGCGGTGATTCACAACGCCACCTTCACCACCTGCAAACGTCTGCCCGGCCCGAGCTGGATGCCAGACTGGATTCTGAAAGCCAGCACCATCAGCCTGGACAACGAAGAAGATGTCGGCACCGCCGAGGGGGCCGTGCTGAGCTTCAAAGGTGTGCCGCTGCTTCCCATCCCTTTTGTCAGCTTTCCGCTGAGCGACCAACGCAAGTCAGGGGTGTTGCCCCCCACCGTGGGAATGGACAACCTCAATGGCACGGAGGTGTCAGTCCCTTATTACTGGAACATTGCCCCCAACCGCGATGCCACCATCACCCCCACCTTGATGAGCAAGCGCGGCCTCAACCTGGACACCGAATTCAGATACCTTGAAGCCAGTTACGCCGGCAACCTGAGGTTGGACTGGATGCCCTCTGACCAGTTGCGCCAAAGCAACCGATGGGGTCTGAATCTGAACCATCAGGCTCGCATTCAGAGTGCCTGGACGGCCAGCCCTGCCGTGTTGAACATGAGCTTGAATCGCGTCAGCGATGACAATTACTGGCGCGACTTTACCCGTACCAACAGTTCGCTGACCCAGCGTTTGCTGGCCAATGATGCCACCCTGGCTTGGGCTAACGGGGCTTGGGCCAGCAGTGTGCGCACCCTCAAGTGGCAAACCCTGCAAGATGTCACTGCGCCCATCACACCGCCTTATGACCGTTTGCCACAGATTGCCACACGTTACACACGCAACAATCTGTTGGGCATGGATGTGACGCTGGATGCCGATTACACCCACTTTCAGTCTGACCGTAGCCGCACTTTGCAGCCCAATGCCGAGCGGACATTCTCAATGCTGCAGGCCAGCCGCACTTTTCAGTCCCCGGCCGGTTATGTTCGGCCCAAGCTGCAGTTGCATGCCACCCACTACCAGTTTGATACCGCGCTGGTGAATGGCGCATCAAGCGCCAGCCGGGTGGTGCCGACCTTGAGTCTGGATGCCGGTGTGGTGTTTGAGCGTGACACCCAGTTGTTCGGTCGTCATCTGCTTCAGACGCTGGAGCCGCGTGCGTTTTACGTGAACACACCTTATCGGAACCAAAGCATGCTGCCGAACTACGATTCAGGCGCGTACGATTTTAATTTCGCCACCATTTTTCTGGAAAACGCCTTTGTCGGCAATGATCGTATTTCTGACAGCAACTTGCTCACCCTGGGTGTGACTTCGCGCTTTTTGGATCCCGAGACTGGCGCTGAGTCGGCACGCCTGGGACTGGCGCAACGCCTGCGCTTTCGCGACCAAAACGTCACACTGCCTGGCGCTTTGCCGGTGCAAGATCGCATCAGCGATATCTTGCTAGGAGGTTCGGTCAACTGGGATCCTCGCTGGAGATTGGATGGTACGGTGCAGCTTAACCCGACCACCGACCAGTCGGTGCGCTCCACCTTGGGGATCCGTTACAGTCCTGGCAATTACCGTACTATCCAGGCGGCCTACCGTTTCCAGCGCAAATCCAGCGAGCAGATTGACATTGGCTGGCAATGGCCGATCAATGATTTGTGGGGCGATCGGGGCCAAAATCTGGGTGCAGGGCAAGGCCAGGGCGAAGGCCGCTGGTACAGCGTGGGACGACTCAACTACAGCATGAATGAAGGCAAACTGGTCGATTCCGTGCTGGGGTTTGAATATGATGCGGGCTGCTGGCTGGGCCGCATTGTGCTGGAGCGCTTGCAAACCAGCAGCATCACCGCAACGCAGCGCATCATGTTTCAGCTAGAGTTTGTCGGCTTCTCACGGCTCGGGGTCAACCCACTCAAGTCGCTCAAAGCTAACATTCCCAATTATCAATACTTGCGCGAGCCCGGTGCTGCGGGCCACCTGTCTGAATGGCCATGCCCAAGGCCTGCGCCTTGCGGCGTCGCCAGTACTCATCGCCGATAAAACGGCAACGCCGCAAATGCAAGCTGACTATATTGTGGCGGTGGTGAATTCAGAACCCATTACCAACACCCAGGTCAGCCGCGAAATCCAGCGCATTTTGCAACAGCTTGCGATTCAGCGCCGTCCCCAACCCGATGTCAAGGTATTGGCCACAGAGGTGATGGAAAACCTGATCAGCATCAAAGCGCAGTTGCAGCACGCTCGCGAAACCGGTATGCGTGTGGAAGACACTGCGGTCGACCAGGCCGTGCTGAACATTGCGCAGCAGAACCAACTCGATGTCCCCGAGCTGATGCGCAGGGTACAGAATGACGGCATGTCGGTCAGCGACTTCAAATCGCAGTTGCGCGACCAAATCATGTTGCAACGACTGCGCGAGCGTGATGTAGAAGGCCGCGTCAAGGCCACCGAACTTGAAGTGGATCAATATCTGGATGAACAAAAGAGCAAGCAAAGTCTCAGTGCCATTCAATTGAATCTGGCACAAATTCTGGTGTCAGTTCCCGAAGCAGCCAATCCTGAGCAGCGTGAAGCCTTGCGCAAGCGAGCTGAACGGGCGCTGGAGCGGGCTCGTAAAGGTGAAGATTTTGCGGCCTTGGTCAGGGAGTTTTCAGATTCATCAGACCTTGTGAACGCGGGTCAGCTGGGGCTTCGTGAAGCCAGTCGCTACCCGGCACTTTTTGTCGATGCAACACGCCAGCTGAATGTGGGTGAGGTGGCTGAGCTGGTGCATTCTCCTGCGGGTTTTCATGTGCTGAAAGTCGTTGAGAAAATCCATGAAGGCTTGCCCACAGCCGCTGTCACCCAAAGCCATGCCCGGCATATCTTGTTGATTCCCAACGCTCGCGTCAGTGAAGCCCAGGCACGTGAAAACTTGGCCAATATCAAGAAGCAAGTGGTCAGTGCCAAGGCTGATTTTGCAGCGCTGGCACGCGAACATTCACAAGACGGTAGCGCCTCCCAAGGCGGTGACTTGGGCTGGACCAGCCCGGGCATGTTTGTGCCCGAGTTCGAAGCTGTCATGAACCGCCTGGTTCCCGGCGAGGTCAGTGACCCCTTGGTCTCGCGTTTTGGTGTGCATTTGATTCAATTGCTGGAGCGCCGCCAGGCCAGCTTGAGCTTGGAGCAGCAACGCGAAGCGGTGCGTGCCCTGTTGCGCGAGAAAAAGATGGACGACGCTTACAAAACCTGGGCACAGGATCTGCGTGCGCGTGCCTACGTAGAGCTGCGTGAGCCACCCCAATGAAAGTCATGTCTTGAAACACGGCACGCACATTCCACGCAAACGCTTTGGCCAGCACTTTTTGGCCGATGCCGGAATTATTGAAGCCATTGTTCAAGCCATCGCGCCCAAGGCCGGCGATGCGATGGTCGAAATTGGCCCTGGACTTGCGGCGTTAACACAACCCTTGGTGGAGCGCCTGGGCGCTTTGACGGTGATTGAGCTGGATCGTGATCTGGCGCAACGCCTGCGCAGTCACGGGCAACTCAAAGTCATCGAGTCTGATGTGCTAAAAGTTGACTTTGCCCAGGTAGCACAAGCGCAAGGCGCTACAAAATTAAGAGTAGTTGGCAACCTGCCTTACAACATCTCCACGCCGATCTTGTTCCATTTGCTGGATCAGGTTGAGGTGATTGAAGACCAGCATTTCATGCTGCAGAAAGAAGTGATTGACCGCATGGTGGCGCAGCCTTGTACTGCCGCCTACGGTCGTTTGAGCGTCATGTTGCAATGGCGTTATGCCATGGAAAACGTGCTGTTTGTGCCCCCCGAAAGTTTCAACCCGCCACCACGTGTCGACAGTGCGGTGGTGCGCATGCTGCCACGTGCCGATGCCGCCGTGTTGGACGTGAATGTGCTCAGTGAGTTGGTTCAAGTGGCTTTCAGCCAGCGCCGGAAAATCTTGCGCAATACATTGGGAGCATGGCTTCAGGCCAAAAACTTCAATGGCAATTTTGATGTTCAGCGTCGCGCCGAAGAGGTACCGGTCGATGAATACCTGGCTTTGGCGCTGTCACTGCCATCGATGTCATCAACAGCCTGACTCACACCTCAAAATAAAAACCCCCTCAAGGCCAGCCAGACCTTGAGGGGGTTCGCATCCAAACCCAATTTCCGCTTAAACCGTCGTCCAGTAGCCTGCATTAAAAGGGCTGCTCATGCGCAACGCCTGCGGAGAAATGTCCAGCAATTTGTCTGTGGGCATTTTTTCGCCGCTTTCTGTCAAAACTTCAATGGTGCCCACATTCGTCGCTGCAGCGGCCTGCACAGCATCAGCATGCGCAGCACGGGCCACAGAGAAAGAATAAAAGCAACGGAAAGGCACCTTGCGGTCCCCCCAGTAGTCCACCGTATCGCGAAAAATGTCGAGCAACTGTTCGCGGGCTTCCTTGTCAAATTTGGCATTGGCAGGAATGTGCTCCAACACCACAATAAAACCCTGCTGAGGGCCAGATTTGTGCACCGGATCAGTCATGCTGTCATAGAGTGAATCAAAGTTCTTGCCAACCGACACATTCAGCAAGAATTGCTTACCAATCAGGTCAAGCACATCTTGTTTGCTTTGGGCCGTAGCCAGGTTAGCGTACAAAAAGTGATGACCCAAGGCCTTGGCTGCTTCTTGCAACTCAGGCACGCGAAAAGCCCGGATGGATTGCACGATGTTGGTTCGGATGCCGCGCAAAGCATGTTCTGCAGCACTCACAGGGTTCGCAAGAGTAGGTTGGGCTAATGACATGGTTTTCTTTCTTTATGATTTAATTAATTAAATTCAATTCAAATAATTGGCTTCAAGGCACGATCTTGCGAAAACTCGCATAGTGATCAGCGGTGTAGTAACAGGCATCCGGCGTGACAGGGCGACCACCACACACAATCCGCCTGATACCACGATGTTTCAAACCCGGTGTTGGCACCGTGTACTCAAGGTAATAACCGCGTTTATTCAAAGGCAACAAGCGCTCCCGATTTCCAAAAACCACACCATCTTTTTCATGGGCAAAAGGGCCACCTTGATGAATCAGTGTGTAGGTTTGAATACCTTGTTTGGGTAAGTCGCTCAAACTGATGGGGCTTGGCAACTCACCCATGACAGGGGTTCTGGCAAACAATGAACCCGACATCACCGCTGCAGCAACGCCCAAGCCAGCCAACACCAACTTAAGGTTTGTGAATCGCAATACCAACACAGTCCCCTGTAAAACCACGGGTTAACCCGAACATTCAAGGGCGCTAGTGTCGATGATTTGAAAGAAAAAAGCAAGCCATTGCCCAATAAATAGGCAATGGTTGTAAGGGAAAGTAAGGGGCAAGTAGGTGCTAACTTAGCCCTTAACGCTTAACGAACTGCGTTGGCATCCGCAACGGTCAGGGCTGTCATATTCACAATCCGGCGCACCGTGGTACTGGCCGTCAGAATATGAACCGGCTTGGCCGCACCCAAGAGCACCGGGCCAACGGCAATGTTGCCACCCGCAGCTGTTTTAAGCAGGTTGTAGGCAATGTTGGCCGCATCAATATTGGGTAACACCAACAGATTGGCATCACTTTGCAGGGTGCTGTTGGGCATGATGACGCGCCGTGCTGCGCTGTCCAGCGCCACATCACCGTGCATTTCGCCATCCACCTCCAGCCAGGGCGCACGTTCACGCAGCAACGCCAAGGTGTCCCGCATCTTGAGTGCACTGGGCTGGCTGCTGCTGCCAAAATTGGAGTGACTCAGCAAAGCCACTTTGGGCGGGATACCAAAACGCAGCATTTCCTCAGCGGCCATTACCGTGATTTCGGCCAATTGCTCGGCGTTGGGGTCATAGTTGATGTGCGTGTCAACCAAAAAGACTTGGCGGCCAGGCAGCATCAGGCCATTCATGGCAGCGTAGGTCTTGACTCCTTCGCGTTTGCCAATCACCTGATCAAGGTACTGCAAATGCAGCGAAGTTGTGCCCCAAGTGCCACAGATCAAGCCGTCCACATAGCCCTTTTGCAGCAACATGGCACCAATCAGCGACAGACGACGACGCATCTCAATTTTGGCAACCGGCACGGTGATGCCTTTGCGCTCAGTCATGCGGTGGTAGGTTTGCCAGAAGTCGCGGTAACGATCGTCATGCTCGACGTTGACCACCTCATAGTCCACCCCTTCCTTCAGGCGCAGACCAAAATTCTCGATGCGCTTGGCAATCACTTTGGGACGACCAATCAAGGTGGGCAGGGCCAAGCCTTCGTCCACCACAATTTGGGCTGCGCGCAAGACCCGCTCGTCTTCCCCTTCAGAGAAGGCCACACGTTTTTTAAGGGCCTTTTTGGCTGCGGTAAAGATCGGTTTCATCACCGTACCGGAAGCGTACACAAAGCTTTGCAGCAATCAGGTAGTCACGCCCAAAAGCCAGGGGCTCCCCAGCATAAGCGGCAGCCACCACTTCACTTTGCTCTGCCTGCGCCAGTTCGGCAATGGCATGCACTGCCGCCATTTCCATCTCGACCGTGATGGTGGTGGCACCGGCATCGAGCGCACCCCGAAAGATATAGGGAAAGCACAGAATGTTATTGATCTGATTGGGATAGTCTGAACGACCTGTGCCAATGATGGCATCGTCGCGCACAGCCTTGACTTCTTCCGGGGTGATTTCCGGTGTCGGGTTGGCGAGCGCAAAAATGATGGGATTGCCCGCCATGCGCTTGACCATCTCGGCCTTGAGCACGCCACCCGCTGACAAGCCCAAAAATACGTCGGCATTGTCAATCACTTCACCCAATTTACGGGCATCGGTTTTTTGGGCATAAATCGCCTTGTCAGGATCCATCAACTCCAGACGGCCTTCGTACACCACGCCAGCCAGGTCAGTGACCCAGACGTTTTCACGACGCACCCCGAGTTTGACCAACAAGCCAACGCAGGCCAGCGCTGCGGCACCCGCACCTGAGGTCACCAGCTTCACCTGGCTGATGTCTTTACCAGCCACTTTCAGCCCATTCATGATGGCCGCACCAACCGTGATGGCCGTGCCGTGCTGGTCATCATGGAACACCGGGATCTTCATGCGTTCGCGTAACTTGCGCTCCACATAGAAACAATCAGGGGCTTTGATGTCTTCCAGATTGATGCCACCAAAGGTGGGCTCCAGCGAGGCAATGATGTCCACCAGTTTGTCGAGATCTTTCTTCTCATCAATTTCGATGTCAAAGACATCAATGCCAGCGAATTTCTTGAACAGAACACCTTTGCCTTCCATCACTGGCTTGCCCGCCAGCGGACCAATGTCGCCCAAACCCAGTACGGCTGTTCCGTTGGTGACAACCCCTACCAGGTTGCCTCGGCTGGTGTATTTATAAGCATTGTTAGGGTCTTTGACGATTTCTTCGCACGGAATAGCGACACCAGGTGAATAGGCCAGCGCCAGATCGTGCTGGTTGACCAACTGTTTGGTGGCAGCGATGGATATCTTGCCAGGAGTCGGAAACTGATGGTATTCAAGGGCGGCTCGGCGCAATTCGGCACGTTTGTCTTCGGCGGTGGCCGGGGCGGCTTGAGTCATGAGGTCTCCTGCATGTAAGGCGCTGACCAAGCAGTCAGCTTTGTGAAAGTTTCAAAAGGAAATTGTAGACCTTGACACATGCACGCCGACTCATGTATCCGCTGCTCGCTCGTCACCGAACCCGACCCCTAGGAACACACGGCTTTTGCAGCAAAACCATGCCCCGTGCGAAAACTACACCTGCGGCAGCAGGTAACGCCGTTCCCAGGCACTGATTTCACGCTGAAAATGCTCCAGTTCCAGCGCCTTGACGGCGCAATAACCCGTCACGAAATCATCACTTAAGGCACTTCTAGCAAAGGTACTTTGCTCCATTTTTTGCAAAGCTTCGTGCATACTGCGCGGCAAGTTGTGAGCTTGGTGATAACCATTCCCCATGACAGGCTCGGTCGCCGCCAGTTTCCCCTCAATCCCCTTCAGCCCCGCTGCCAATGAAGCTGCCAAGGCCAAATAGGGGTTGGCATCAGCGCCAGACACCCGGTTCTCAACTCGACGCGCAGCAGGGCCACTGGCCGGAATGCGCAAGCCCGTCGTGCGGTTGTCATACCCCCATTGCAGATTGGTCGGTGCCTGGCTACCCGCCACATAGCGGCGATAAGAATTGACATTGGGTGCAAACATCAGCATCAGTTCTGGGCCAAAAGTTTGCAGCCCGGCAATGAACTGCCTGAACAGAGGGCTTTCGCCGCCGTCAGTCTGGCTGAAAACATTCAGACCCTGCTCATTCACCACGCTGATGTGCAAGTGCATCGAACTGCCCGAACTGTCCGCTATGGGTTTGGCCAGGAAAACTGCGTTCAAGCCGTGTTTCAAAGCAATTTCACGCGCTGCGTACTTGAACAAAAAAGCCTGATCGGCCACCGCCACAGCATCTCCGTGCAGCAGATTAATCTCATATTGCGTTGTGCCAACTTCATGAATCCAGGTATCGGTTCGGATACCCAAAGTCTGGCAGGCGTTTTGAAACTCATTCCAGAAAGGAGCCAGTTCGTTGAGCATGTTCAGGCTGAAGGCACTTTGCCCCACCTCGGCACGCCCACCCCGCACGATCGGCGCTTGCAGTGGCTGACTGGGATCGGTGTTGGCCATCGTCAGGTAAAACTCGATCTCTGGTGCCACCACCGGTGTTAAACCCATGGCGGTATAACTGGCCAGCACCTTTTTCAAGATACTGCGCGGCGCAAAGGAACACAACTGACCATCGAGTTCCAGACAGTCGTGCACCGCCACTGCACGCGGCACGCTGGCCCAGGGAGCCAATGCGACAGTGGCGTACTCGGGTAACAGACGCACGTCGGGGTCAGAGTCAGGAAAAACCGGGTTGTAGGAGTATTCACCCGTGACGGCCTGCATCGGAATAGCCTGACAAATACGCAATTCGGCTCCGGCCAAAAAACTCGCCGCAGGCATCAGTTTGCCACGTGGATAACCTGAAATGTCGGGAAAAATGCATTCCACATCACTCACGCCATGCTGGGCAAACCAGGCATTTAAGCGTTTGGGCGCACTAGAGGCTGAAGAGGATTCTGCAGGCACTGCTTGGGGATGGACAGACGTTGGCATAAGGCCTGGAACATGAGTGAAGATGCAACCAGTTTAAGCCCGTCAAGCAATGACAAAAAGCAATGCCCAAACCGGGTTCGCCGGTCAGGGGCAAAGGATAGAACAGAAAACGTCTTACTGATCAGTGCTGGCCAATTGCGCATCTGCCACCATGGCAGGTGCTGGCTGGGTGGCGCGACCAAAACCAAGGCTGGCCAGTTCATGGCGCATGGCATTCACACGGGCCAGATCTTGCGAACTTCCGGTACGGCGGTATTGCGCCTGAGCTTGGTGGCTGAGTTTGATCATGGTTGCCACGTCATGTGTCATGACAGGGGTCACCTGATGTGTTGTTGCAACCTGAATCACTCGGACGGAACTCGCAGGCGTTGAAGTATCACTTTGAGCCAGGCAGTTTTGTGCGGCGGCTACGGAAATCAGGGCGATCAACAGGGCAGAGAAAGATTTGTTCATGAAAAACTCCAAAATAGGGTCAAAATCAAATGGATCAATTGCTGGCAAAAGACCCTCGGGCATCGATGTGGCTTAACGATATCTGAATTTTTTGACCGTTTTATGGCGAACGTAACGCTCTCGCCTTGGGCGTGACACTCGTTACAAATGCTTGCGAATGGCAGGTGTTTTGTCACAAAACTTTGTGCATTCCCCACAAAAAATGCTGCGAATACTTGTCGCAGATCAAGAGGACATCACATGACATGGATGATCCTTACTGCAGTGCTAAAGTCAAATGTTCAAAAAAACCCAAGGAGTGAATGATGCGTAAAAAAGTAGTTTCTGCAGCCCAGGCCATTGCCCTCTTGCGCGATGGCGACACCTTGTGTTGCTCGGGTTTTGGTGCCAATGGGGTGCCTGTTGAACTCATTCTGGCGCTGGAAAGGCGTTTCCTTGACACCGCAGCACCCCGTGACCTGACGCTGCTGTTTGGCGGTGGCCCCGGAGACTCGGCGCAAGGCGGAGTCAACCGGCTGGCGCACACCGGTTTGATCAAGCGCTCAGTGGGTGGCCACTACGGTATGGTGCCGCAATTGGGCAAATTGGCTCTGAGTAACCAGATTGAAGCCTACAACCTGCCGCTGGGCGTGATCTCGCACATGTACCGCGACACAGCATGTGGTTTGCCAGGAACCGTGTCCAAGGTCGGTTTGGGAACCTTTGTAGACCCCCGGCTGGAAGGCGGCAAGATTGGCAGCAAAACCACCGAAGACCTGGTGAGCGTGGTCAACCTGGGCGGGAAAGAGCTGCTGTTTTACAAGGCCATACCGATTTCCGTGGCCTTCATTCGGGCCACCAGCGCCGATGCCGAGGGCAACCTGACCCTGGAGCGCGAAGTCTTGACGCAAGACGTGCTGGCGATTGCCACTGCCACCAAAAACAGCGGCGGCCTGGTCATCGCCCAGGTCGAACGGATTGTGGAACGTGGCTCACTGAACCCGCGCCACGTCAAAGTGCCCGGCATTCTGGTGGATTGTGTGGTGCTGGCCCAACCCGAAAACCACCTGCAAAACCTGGCTGGCGGCTACAACCCGGCCTTTTCAGCCGAGGTGCGTGTCCCGCTCGATGCCATCGAACCCATGGCACTCGATGAACGCAAGGTGATTGCCCGCCGTGCCGCGTTTGAGCTCAAACCCAATGCGGTGGTTAACCTGGGCATTGGCATGCCCGAGGGTGTGGCGGCCGTGGCCAATGAAGAAAAAATCCTGAAATACATGACCCTCACCGCCGAGCCTGGCGTGATTGGCGGCATGCCGGCATCCGGCCTTTACTTTGGCGCCGCCACCAACCCGGATGCGGTGATCGACATGAACCAGCAATTTGACTTTTACGACGGTGGCGGGCTGGATCTGGCCTGCCTCGGGCTGGCCGAATGTGACCCATCGGGCAGCATCAACGTCAGCCGCTTTGGCCCCAAGCTGGCGGGTGCCGGCGGCTTCATCAACATCACCCAAAACAGCCGCACGGTGGTGTTTGTCGGCACATTTACCGCCGGCGGCCTGAAGGTGGCACTGGAAAACGGGCAAGTACGCATCTTGCAGGAGGGACGGGCACGCAAGTTTGTGCAACACATTGAGCAAGTCACCTTCAGCGGCCCCTATGCGGCCAAAGCTGGCCAAAATGTGCTGTATGTCACCGAACGCTGTGTCTTCAAACTCACCGCTCAAGGGCTGGAATTGATCGAGGTGGCGCCAGGCATCGACATTGAGCGCGACATCCTGGCGCAGATGGATTTCAAGCCCATCATCAAGCACCCGCAAACCATGGATGCGCGGATTTTTGCCCCCGAGGTCATGCACCTGAACGACACCCTGCTGTCCATCAGTCTGGTGGAGCGCATGCAATTTGATGCCAAACAAGGCATGGCCTATTACAACTTCCAGGGCTTGAAAGTCCATAACCTCAAGGATGTGCAAGACATTGCCCAGGCCGCGCGCGATCTGTGTGAACCGCTTGGCAAAAAAATTGCCGTGGTGGTGAATTACGACAACTTCCAGATTGATGAAGCGGTGGTGGACGACTACGCCGCCATGGTCAAGACGCTGAGTGATGCCTACTACACCGATGTTTCACGCTATACAACAAGTGCATTTATGCGACTCAAGCTGGGGGAAGCGCTTGAACAGCGTGGTTTAGCCGCTCACATTTATGAAACTCCCCAAGAGGCCAGTGCCGCAGCACGCAAAGCCTAGCAGTCCATTGACAAAACTTGGCATCGCGACACGCTCCAGCTCACGCAGAACACTTCCATGGCCCTGCAGACACCCAGCCCCCGTGTCCTCATTGTTGAAGATGAGCTGATTGTTGCGCGCGACATTGAGCAACAGTTACGCACTTTGGGCTATTTGCCGGTGGCTATTGCCACGACAGGTGAGCAGGCGATCACCCATGCCATCGATTTAAAGCCCGACCTGGTGCTGATGGACATTCAGCTTGCAGGTGTCATGGACGGTATTGCCGCCGCGCAAGTCATCCGCTCCCAACTGGCTTTGCCGGTGGTGTTTTTAACCGCCTTTTCATCGGACGATGTGTTGGCGCGGGCCAAGCTCACTGAGCCTTTTGGCTACATCCTCAAACCCTATTCCGAACGTGAACTCGGCACCGTGCTGGCCATGGCCTTGTACAAGCACCAGGCTGAAGCCCGACTGCGAACCAGCACCCGGCAACTCAAAGCCTTGTCGCAACGCGTGCTGGAGGTGCAAGAGCAGGAGCGCCGCCGCGTCGCGATGGAATTACATGACGAGTTGGGCCAATCACTCACCGCCATCAAAATCAACCTGCAACTGGGTGAGCGTTTCAAAGACCGCGCCCCACCTGAGCTTTATGCCGAAAACCTGCGCATCGTGGAAGAGGCTCTGAAGCAGGTGCGCCACCTGGCCACCGGCTTGCGCCCGTCCGTCCTGGACGATTTGGGGCTGGCCCCGGCACTGAAATGGATGGCCGAACAAAGTGCCAGTCGCAGTGGTTTTGAGGTGGTTTTCCACCATGAGCGCACCCCGGGGCGGTTGGCCCCAGAGATTGAAACCGCCTGTTTCCGCATTGTTCAGGAAGCGCTGACCAACATCAGCCGCCATGCCCAAGCCCATCGGGTGGACATCAGATTACAACGCGATGGCGCTGATTTGTTGCTGTACGTACAAGATGACGGGCTCGGTTTTGACCTGGCCGCCATGCAAGAACGCGCCATGGCCGGCGGCAGCTTGGGGGTGCTGGGCATGCAAGAGCGTGCAACTTTGCTGGGTGGGCAACTCAGCGTGTTATCCGCGCTGGGTCAAGGCTGCACGGTGCAACTGCGTGCGCCCTGGCGCAACCTGGAGGATCACTCATGAGTACGGTTCGCGTGCTGCTGGCCGACGACCATACCCTGGTGCGTGCAGGACTGAGAAAAATCCTCGAATCCATGCCCGACATCACCGTCGTGGGTGAGGCTGGCAGTGGCCTGGAACTGCTTGCCCTGGCCGAGCAGCACCAGCCTGATCTGGTGCTGATGGACATTGCCATGCCTGGCCTCAATGGCCTGGAAACCACTGAACGATTGATGAGCACCATGCCTGGCATTCGGGTGCTGATCCTGTCGATGCATCAAAACGAAGAATATGTTCGCAAAGCGCTTTGCCTTGGGGCGGTGGCGTATCTCTTGAAAGACGCGGCCCTGCTGGAGCTTGAACTCGCCATCAAAGCCGTTTTGCGTGGCGAAACCTACCTGAGCCCGGCTGTTTCGGGTGGTGTGGTGAGTGACTATGTTCAGCATCTGCGCCGCGACGAACCCGTACAAGCCTTATTGACGGCACGCCAGACCGAAGTGCTCAAACTCATTGCCGATGGGCTCAGTACCAAAGAAATTGCCCGCCGCCTTGACCTGTCAGTGAAAACCGTGGACACCCACCGCAGCCAACTGATGAAGCAGCTTGACATTCATGAAGTCGCAGGCCTGGTACGTTACGCCATGCGGGCGGGCCTGGTCAGCGCCTAGTTTCAGCATCAAATCAACCTGTACTGCCCATAAAACATGCGCAACAAGCTCTTGTTTTTATAGCAACTCCAATGTGATGCCAGCCCATGAAACCGCCGATCTTTCCGTGGCACTCACTCAAGATGCGGATCACCCTGCTGACCTTGGTCATTTTGGTGCTGGGCATGGTGACGGTGAGCCTCTGGACGGCGCATCTGCTGCGCCAAGACATGCAGGCCCTGCTGGTACAACAACCGGGGTCGAACGCCATTCATCTGCCCACGGCGCAAGCCGTCGCCCTGATCAACGCATGGGAACAGCGCATGTGGTCGGCCGTTGCCCTGCTCACCCTGCTGATCACCGCATGCACCTGGTGGATGCTGCGGCACCAGCTCGCCCCCTTGGTCCGTACTGCGGCCACGCTGTCCGACTGGCCGCTTCATTCGCAGCTTCCAGCGGCACTACCGGTCACCAGCAACGACGAAATCGGGCAACTGATGGCGGGCTTCAACCAAGTGCTGAAAACCCTGCAGCAACGCAAACAAACCCTGAGAGAAAGTGAAGAGCGCTACCGCACCCTGACCGAATGGACTCCTGAAGCCCTGGCCGTTCACCGCAACGACACACTGCTCTACGCCAACCCAGCGGCGATTCGCCTGTTTGGTGCGGCTTCGGCGCAAGAGTTGCTGGGGCAATCCGTGCTGCGCCTGATCCACCCGGATGATCGTCAAATGGCGATTGAACATGATCGATACTGCACCGAACATGGTGTTACCGCAATTCACCAGCAACGCTTTCTCAGACTTGACGGCAGCGTCTTTGATGCCGAGTTCAGCGCCATCCTGATCCAGTATGACGGCCAGCCAGCGGTACAAACGGCCGTGCATGACATCACCGAACGCAAACGGGCCGAGCAAGCGCTGCAAGCCAGCTTGCGCGACAAAGAAGCCTTGCTCAACGAAGTGCACCACCGCGTCAAAAACAACTTGCAAGTTATCTCCAGCCTGCTGCGCCTGGAGGCCGGCCGCAGCAGGCAGCCAGACACCCCCTCTGTGCTGCAAGAAATGCAGGGGCGGATTCGCTCGATGGCGCTGCTGCATGAGACGCTGTACCGCAGCGGCAGTTTTGCCTCGGTGGATTTGGCCCACTACCTCAAACAACTTGCCACCCAGGCGTTTCGTGCGCAAACCCATGGTTCCGTGCAATTACAACTGGCGCTGGATGCCGTACAGGTCAGCATGGACATGGCAACCCCCTGCGGCTTGCTGGTCAACGAGCTGATCTCCAACGCGCTGAAACACGCCTTCCCCGATGCCCGCCAGGGTATCGTGCGCATCGGTCTGAAGCCAGAAGCGCAAATGCCAGCAGGCAAGCCAAGCTGGCGTGTCGAGGTCAGTGACAACGGCGTGGGTTTGCCGGCCGACTTTGAACTACGGCGCGGCCAAACACTGGGTTTGCAATTGGCCAGCGACCTGGCCCGCCAATTGGGCAGCGTGCTCGACATTGAGGCCAACCCGGATGCCGCAACCGGAGCCCGTTTTTCTGTGCAATTTATCCCAGACAGCAGCACAGGGCAGACATCAGTCCGCCATCCAAACGCGGACTTGATCCTGCACCAGCAAGACAGCGGTCGTTGACAGCAGATTGCGGCGGCCTCAGGTATTTCCCCCCTGCTCCCTCAGGTGTTGGCCTGATGTTCAAGGTGCAGACACCGGCCTAAAGTGGGCCACATGATGAATAACATCACCACTCAACGCCACAACGGGGTCACCCCATGAGCCTGCGGATTTTGTTGGTCGACGACAACCAGACGTTTTTAACCGCCGTCAGCCAGTGCCTGTCCATGCTGCCAGAGGCCGATGTGGTAGGCCAGGTCAACAGTGGCGCTGAGGCTCTGGCCAAAGTCAGTAGCTTGCACCCTGATCTGATGATGATGGACATTGTCATGCCCCACATGTCCGGTCTGGAAGTAGCGGCCCAACTGCAGGCCTTGCCCAACGCACCACGCTTCCTGTTTTTGTCCATGCATGACACCGAGTCTTACCGCGCTGCGGCACGCGAACTCGGGGCCGTCGCCCTGGTCAGCAAAGCCAATTTTGTGGCCGACCTGATCCCCATCATCACCCTGTTGGCAGCCCAAAAGGAACAAGCCCAGTCAGAGCTACTGGCCGCAGAGAAATCCTCTTTCAAAAAACCAAGACCATGAAGACCCTGCAACGCCTCCAACCCGAACTGCTGTGGTGTCTGGCTTTCGGACTGATCAGCAGCGCCGCCGTGTGCTCTGCCGCAGGACTCACCTGGCTGGCAGGAGTCTGGACGCTGGTTTTGCTGGCACTGAGTGCGCTGCTGGGAATCAAGCTGCATGCCCTGGGACAGGCCCAACAGCAGTCGCTGACCGATTACCTGGCAGCCCAGGCCCGTTTTGGTGAGGCGGTGATCCCGGTCTGGCAAAACCACATTGATTCCTCCCGCAGCCAGATGGAGTCTGCGGTGAACGCCCTGTCAGACCGTTTTGGTGGCATTGTGGACAAGCTCGATGTCGCCTTGCGCACCGCCACCCAAGCCACCGACAGCGTGGAGGGCAGCGGTGTCGGCGCACTTTTTACCCGCAGCGAAACCGACCTGCGCACCATGGTGTCAGCGCAAGAAGCCACCACCAGCAGCATGGAAAACATGCTGTCCAAAGTGCAGGGGCTTGATCGCTTCATTGTGGAACTCCAAGACATGGCCTCCGACGTAGCCCGCATAGCCCAGCAAACCAACCTGCTGGC
>VIKI01000066.1 GCA_008080595.1 Comamonadaceae bacterium | reverse complement strand
TTTTTCATCTTGAGCTCCTGGGTCATGGCGCTTGGCTACCGTGTTCCTTGGGCCACCAGCAATGCCTTGATTCCTGAGTACAAATATGCGGTCTACTCCACCTACCTGGATCAAACCCTGATTTTTTCCGCCGTTGCGGCAGTCCTCTGGCATTTACGTCAACAATGGCCCCAAGCGCCATGGGGTGCCGCTTTGCTGGCGCTATTGGCTGTTGCCAACAATCTGTTTGTACAAGTGGGTAAAACCGGCTATCTGGCTTCTCTCATGGTCATCACCTTGGCCGTGATGTGGGAAATACCCAAAAAATGGCGTGTCACTGCCTTGCTTATCTTCCCCATGCTGCTGGGCGGCCTCATGTACGCCACTTCTGCCAAATTTCAAGCCAAGGTGGCGCAAGTGCTGACAGAAAGCCAAAGCTACAGCGCCAAGACGGATAGCGCGACCTCGTCTGGATTTCGCCTGCACGTCTGGCGACGCTCGCTCCAGGCCATGGCAGAGCAGCCCTTGATCGGCCATGGCGTGGGCAGTTGGACACAATCTGTGAAGCGCATTGAAGGAGCCCATGCAGACACGGTCATTGGCGAAGGGCTCTCCAGCAACCCGCACCAGGAATTTCTGCTGTGGGGCGTAGAACTCGGCCTGGGCGGCACACTCTTGCTGATGCTGCTGGTAGCCGCCCTGATTCGCGATGCCTGGCAATTCGAGCCGCCGTTGCAGCGTGCGCTGATGTCCGTGGTGGCCGTCATGGTGCTGGCGTGCTCGTTCAATTCATCTCTTTATGACGCTTTGATTGGCGACTTCTTTTGCGTCACTTTGGGCCTTTTGCTGGCTTTGGGTGTGCGTCATCAAAACCCGGCATGGTTGTCAACCACCTCAGCCCCACAGAAAGTGTGCACGTGAGCATCGAAGATTTGTCCGCCCCCTCCCGCAGCGTGCTGCAACGCATCCGCCGCTTCACCCCTTACTTTGGCACCTTGCCAGCCATCTGGCTGATGGTGGCCCTGAGTGCTGTGGTGGGTGCAGCCACCGAACCGATGATCCCGGCCCTACTCAAACCGCTGCTGGATCGCGGTTTTCAGCGGGGTGAAATTGAAATCTGGGAGGTTCCCGCCTCGCTCCTGCTCTTGTTTGGGGTGCGCGGCCTGGCCGGCTACCTGTCGCAAATCGGCCTGACCCGCATCACCCAACATGGCTTGCAACTGATGCGCCAAGCCATGTTTGCCAAAATTCTGGCCGCCGAACTGCGGCTGTTTGCACAACAAAGCTCCAGCGCCCTGTCCAACACCGTGGTGTATGAAGTGCAAACCGGGGCCAGCATGCTGGTCAATGCCATGCTGAGCCTGACCCGCAACGGCCTGACCTTGCTGGCCTTGACCGCCTATCTTTTTTACCTGAACTGGAAGCTCACCCTGATCGTCGCAGCCATCTTCCCCGCAGTGGCCTGGGTCATGAAAGTGCTGACTCGGCGCGTGCACAAACTCACCCAGGCCAACCAGGAAGCCACCGACGAGCTGGCCTACGTGGTCGAAGAAAACGTGTTGGCCCACCGCGACATTCGCCTCTACGCCGCCCAGGCGACACAAGCCGAGCGTTTTGAACGCCTGAGCGAATCGCTGCGCCACCTGGCCATGAAATCCACCGTGGCGGGGGCGGCCATGACCCCCATGACCCAAATGCTGGCGGCGGTAGCACTGTCGGCGGTGATTTCGGTGGCCCTGGTGCAAAGCGCCAGCAGCGGCACCTCGGTCGGCGGTTTTGTGGCCTTTGTCACCGCCATGCTGATGATCATTGCGCCGGTGCGGCAACTCTCCGAACTCTCCAGCCCGATCACCCGGGGTCTGGTCTCGCTGGAGCGGGCTCTGGCCCTGATTGAGCACACACCCGATGAGTCCAGCGGCCACTTTGCCACGGCACGCGCCGCCGGTTTGCTCTCATTTTCAAAGCTGCTTGTGCAATACCCATCTGCGCAAAACCCGGCTTTGGCCATTGATGCCTTGACCATTCACCCCGGCGAAACAGTGGCCCTGGTGGGCGCCTCGGGCTCCGGCAAAACCACGTTGATCAATGTGCTGACCCGGTTTGTCGACATTGGCTCCGGTCAGGTCACGCTGGACGGCCATGAGTTACGCGAATGGCAACTACCCGCCTTGCGGGCGCAGTTCTCATTGGTCAGCCAACAGGTGGTGATGATCAACGACAGCATTGCCGCCAATGTGGCCCTGGGGCTGCCGCTGGACAAACACAACGCCACCCAGCTCTCAGGGGGGCAGCGCCAGCGCCTGGCGATTGCCCGCGCCTTGTACAAAGATGCACCGATTCTGATTCTGGACGAAGCCACCTCGGCGCTGGACACCGAGTCCGAGCGCAGTGTGCAAGAAGCGCTGGATCGGCTGATGATCAACCGCACCACGCTGGTGATTGCCCACCGCTTGTCCACCGTGCACCATGCCGACCGCATTGTGGTGCTGGATCATGGCCGCATTGCTGAAATGGGCAACCATGCGGAGCTGATCCAGCACGATGGCCTGTATGCCCGGCTCTACCGCTTGGGTTTGCACGACGCAGTATAAAATTGATAGCTGCTTGCGCAGTTTACATAAGCGCTATAGGCCTATTTCTTATCTAAGTCTGGAGACCAGCTGCTGGTAAATCAAGGCCTGCTGCCGGGCCAGTTCAGACCACAGATGCGCCTGGGCAAAACGCAGGCCAGCGGCTTGCAAAGCCGCCACGCGGGCCGGTTGTTGAATGATCTGTGCGATTGCCCCAGCCAAAGCCTGGGCATCCTGCGGATCATCCAGCACCAGCGCGTCACGCCCCGGCTGCAACAAGCCCGCAACGCCGCAGAATTTGGCCGAGCTCACCAGCACCGGCAAACCATACGCCATGGCTTCCAGCACCACCATGGCGAAGGTGTCTTCCAGCGTCGGGTGCGCCAGACAATCTGCGGCCTGGTAAGCCGGAGCCACATTGGCCAAGGAGCCCAGAAAATGCACCCGCTGCGCCACACCTGCCGCTGCCGCCTGCGCCTTGAACTGCGGCACTTGCGCCGGGTTGCCCACCACCGCCACAAAGCAGGACGGCGGCAACCGTGACAAGGCTTGAATCAGCGTGCTCAAGCCCTTTTTGCGATAGTCATTGCCAACAAACAGAATGCCAAAACCCGCCAAGGGCAAACCAAGTTGTGCTCTGGCCTGCGATTTTTCTGTGGCCGTGGCAACGCCTTCCACGCGCTCCACCCCCGGTGTCAGCACCTGAAAGGCCGCCTGGCTGGCCGGGTAGGCCTGCAACATCTGCGGCACCAGCGCCTGTGAGGCCAGCACAATCGCACGAGGGTGGCGCAGGGCAAAGCGGCTGCGCTCCAACGCCAGATACACCAGCAGGCGCGGGCTGGTGACGATCTTCAGCCATCGCAAGGCCAGTCGCCAGCCGGTCAAACCCTGCAACAAGTTGTATTTGATCGGCAGCACATGCACCGTCTGCACGTTGCCGTGCCAGGTGTTCTCATGCGAATGCACCACGTCAAAACCCCGGCGTGTTGCCCACCAGGTGGCCGTGGCGTACCACAGCTGGTTGATCCAGCGTGGCCGCGTCAAGGGTTGCGACACCCGGTGGTAAGTCACCCCCGGCCAGTGGTGCTCAATGTGCTGGGCAAACACATGGATCTCATGCTGCTCCGCCAACTGCTCGACCAAGGCAATCGAATAGCGCTCAGCCCCACCGCCGGTGGACGAAAACTGGCGATTCAGCACCGCAATGCGCAAGCGTGGCAGCGGCGCACTCATACACTGCGCCGATCTTCATAACGCGTGGCCAGTTTGAGCCAGAACAGCGGCAACGTGGTCGAGCGCAACACTGGCACCCGTGGCAATTGCCACAGATCAGCTCCACGGCAGACCCGGCTGCGCTGGGTGGTGGTCACGGTCTGAAAACCAGCTTGCCTGGCCATCTGCAGATGCTCCGGCTGGTACTGACCATAGGGGTAACAAAAGTGCTCTACCGCTTGTGGAATAAGCGCAGACAGCTCTGTTTTTGAGAGTGAAATTTCTTCCTCTGCCACGGCAGACGTACAAACGCTCAGGTTCACATGGTGGCGGGTGTGTGCCCCCACCTCTTGCCCGCCAGCCACCCATTGGCGCAACTGGGCGGCATCCATCAGTGCGGTTTGGGCAATGCCTTGCGCGGCATCCCAGGCATTGGTTTGCCCGAGCCGTTGGCTGACGCAGTAGCAGGTGGAAGAAAACCCATGCCGCTGCAACACCGGCAGCGCATGCGTCAAATTGTTCAGGTAACCATCATCAAAGGTGATGCCAACCACCTTGCCGATTTTCTCACCACGCAAATACGGCAGCAAAGCCGTCATCGACAAACCCTGGTAACCCAGCCAGGCCAGCATGCGCATTTGCCGGGCAAAGGCCTGCGGCGACACATAGAGACTCCTGAACGCAGCCCCCTTGGGTGGTGCAATCTCAATCTGGTGGTAGACCAGAATCGGAATCGGCTGGGCGTTGCTACAAACGTCTTGGCGCATCAGTACCCTGCCCTACAACAACACGATGTCGTACTGCTCCTGCCCCATGGCGCTTTCACTTTGCAGGGATACTGGCTTGCCGATGAACTCGCTCAAGCCGGCCAAATGCTGGCTTTCTTCGTCCAGAAACAACTCAATCACCTTGGGCGAGGCCACCACGCGGAACTCTTTCGGGTTGAACTGGCGCGCTTCACGCAGGATTTCACGCAAGATGTCATAGGCCACGCTGCGCGGGGTTTTAACGATGCCCTTGCCCTCACACAATGGGCAGGGTTCGCACAACATGTGCGCCAGCGATTCGCGGGTGCGCTTGCGTGTCATCTCCACCAGCCCGAGCTGGGAAAAACCGCCGCACATGGTTTTGACGCGATCCCGCGCCAGCTGTTTGCGAATCTCGGTCAACACCGCTTCACGGTGTTCCAGTGGAGCCATGTCGATGAAATCGACAATGATGATGCCCCCCAGGTTGCGCAGGCGCAGTTGCCGGGCAATGGCTTGCGCGGCTTCCAGGTTGGTCTTGAAAATGGTGTCGTCAAAATTGCGTGCGCCGACGTAGCCACCGGTATTCACATCAAAGGTGGTCAGCGCCTCGGTTTGGTCAATGATCAGGTAGCCGCCGGACTTCAGCTCGACCCGACGGCCCAGCGCTTTGGCAATTTCTTCGTCAATCGCAAACAGGTCAAAAATCGGCCGTTCACCCTTGTAATGCACCAGTTTTTGGGCTGCCGCAGGCATGAATTCCTGGCAAAACGCCTGCATCACGGCAAACTGCTCTTGTGAATCCACCTTGATGAACTGGGTGTGTTCGGTGCTCAAATCACGCAGCACGCGCTGCAACAGACTCAAATCCTGGTGCAACAGCGACTTCGGCGGCAGCTTGGTAGCAGCATCACGGATACGTTTCCAGGCCTTGCGCAGGTAGGCCACGTCATCGGCCAGCTCTTGCTCGGTGGCATCTTCACCATTGGTGCGCAGAATGAAACCGCCGCCTTGATCGCCCACCAGGGTTTGCAGGTGGGTGCGCAAGGCATCGCGCTGGGCTTGCGGTATTTTTTGCGACACGCCGATGTGGTCATCTTGTGGCAAAAACACCAGCATGCGCCCGGCAATACTGATCTGGGTCGACAAGCGTGCGCCCTTGCTGCCAATCGGGTCTTTGATCACCTGCACCACCAGGCTCTGGCCTTCAAACACCTGTTTTTCAATCGGTATCTGGGTGGCTGCATTGCGCGCAGCAGAAATGGTCTCGCCCTCGGCCGGGGGATGCCAGACATCCGCCACGTGCAAAAACGCGGCCCGCTCCAGGCCAATGTCAATGAATGCCGATTGCATGCCGGGCAGCACCCGGGCCACCTTGCCCAGATACACGTTGCCCACCAGCCCACGCTCCAGCGTGCGCTCCACATGCAGCTCTTGCAGCACACCGTTTTCCACCACCGCCACACGGGTTTCCTGCGGTGACCAGTTGATCAAAATGTCTTCTTGCATATTTTTATATGATAAATTGGCCTCTAGCGCTTATAAATCAAGCGCAAGCAGCTATACAAATAATAGCAAAATGCTGACTTAACAATCCCAACCCAGCTGACGCAGCAACTGCGCGGTCTCAAACATGGGCAGGCCCATGATGCCTGAATAACTGCCGCTCAGGTGTGAAATGTACGCTGCCGCCCGCCCCTGCACGCCATAGGCCCCGGCCTTGCCCATCGGTTCGCCGGTGGCGACATAAGCGGCGATTTGCGTGGCGGTCATGGGCGCAAACGTGACCCGGGAAATCGACACATCCTGCACCCGCACTTGTGCCGTGCCCAGCGCCACGGCGGTCAGCACACGGTGCGTTTGGCCCGACAGCTTGCGCAAGATCAGCTCGGCATCGGCCACATCGCCCGGTTTGCCCAAAATCTCACGCCCCAGCGCCACCGTGGTATCCGAGCACAACACGGGCGCGGCCGGTAGACCCAGACGCTGCAGGCGTGCCAAGGCGGCATCGAGCTTGAGTTGGGTGACGCGCTGCACATAGGCCAGCGGGGTTTCACGCGGCAAAACCACCTCAAGCGCCTCGGCATCTTCATGCGGCTCGGGCAGCAGCAGTTCATAGGCCACACCCAACTGCTCCAGCAACTGTCTGCGCCGCGGGCTTTGCGAGGCCAGATAGATAAATTGATTCATGCCCAGTGGCTTATTCACGATGGTAAGGGTGGTTGGCATTGATTGACCAGGCGCGGTAGAGCTGCTCAATCAGCAGCACCCGCACCATGGCATGCGGCAGGGTCAGGTCGGACAGGCGAATGCGCTCATGGGCGGCCTGCTTGAAGGCCGGGTCCAGCCCATCCGGGCCGCCGATCACCAGTGCCACATCGTCGCCACTGAGTTGCCAGTCTTTGAGCTTGCCGGCCAGCGCCATGGTGGTGAGTGGGCTGCCACGCTCATCGAGCGCCACCACGCGGCAGCCTTTGGGGATGGCCGCCTCAATACGGCTGCGCTCGGCAGCGTACAAGGTATCTAAAGACTTGGAGGCACGTGGCTCGGTCTTGACGGCCTTGAGCTCGACCTTGAGCTCAAATGGAAAGCGTTTGGCGTAATCGTCCCAGGCGGTTTGGGCCCAATCAGGCACGCGCTGACCAACCGCAACAATCAGCAGCCGCACGGTCAGGCTTGACGCACAGGCGCTTTTCTGGCGGGGGCCTTGCTGGCGGTTTTCTTGGCCGCCGCTTTTTTGGCAGAGGGTTTGCCAGGCGCATTCACCACCAGGGTTTTGATGCGGGGTTTGGCAGCCGGTTTGTCTGCTGACTTCGCCGGGGCTGCGGCACTGCGGGATTTGGTGGCCGCTTTTTTGGCTGCAGCAGCCTCTGCCAACGCCGCTTTTTGCAGCTGGGCTTTGGACGGAAAGGCTTCTTCCACGCCTTTTTTGGCGGCACTGGAGCGGCGCAAGCTGGCGGCCGGTTTGGCGGCTTCTTTGGCTGTAGCGCTGGTTTTGACAGGCTTGGTTTCAGCTGCGGCCACCGGTTTGGCCGCGCCCAGTTTCAGGCGCACCGGCTTGTCACCCCACAGCTCTTCCAGGTTGTAATAGGTGCGGATGTTGGGTTGCATCACATGCAACACGGCCTGGCCACAGTCCACAATGATCCATTCGCCGTTGGTTTCGCCTTCCATGCGTGGCTTGGGAAAACCGGCATCACGCACCGCATCCAGCACACTGAACGCCAGGGCCTTGGTTTGCCGGTTGGAGGTGCCGCTGGCCACAATCACCCGCTCAAACAGGGAAGACAGGTGTTCGGTGTCAAACACCACAATGTCTTGCGCCTTGACATCTTCAAGCCCGTCCACAATGGCTCGCTGGAGCTTTTGCACGTCTTTCTTGACGGCGGTGGTACTGGGGGCAAGCACTTTGGCAGCGGGCTTGACAACCGGCTTGACCGTGGATTTGGCTGCCACTTTTGCAGTGGATTTGGCGGCGGGTTTAACAGCGGATTTAGCGGCGGATGGGGCAGTAGTTGGGGTAGTCATCAATTCGATTGGTAAAGGTGGTGGTCGGCAATATAACGTGCAACGGCTTCAGACACCAGCGTATTTGCGGTTTGTCCGGCTGAAAGGGATGCGCGAATCTGGGTGGCACTCAGCGGCATGGCAGGCATGTTCAGCTGTATAAACCGCTGTGAAACCATTTTTTCTGATTCAAACAGGGTGCTACCCTTTGTTGAATCTGCACGAAAAGCTACACATATTGTAGCAAGTTGCAAAATCTCCTGCCAATCATGCCAAGTTGTCAAGGTATTGGCCTGGTCGCCGCCCATGATCAGAAACAATTGGGCATCAGGTTCAGACGCGGCGACCACACGCAAGGTATCAATGGTGTAGCTTGGTCCACTGCGTTCAATTTCCTGGGCATCTACCGTCACCTGGGGGCAATGCGCAAAGGCCAGTTGAGTCATGGCCAGCCGATGCACCGCTGGTGTCAATTCGCGGGGTTTGTGCCAAGCCCGCCCAGTGGGAACCACGAGCAAGCGATCCAGGGCCAGCTCTGAAATCGCTGTTTTCACCAGGGCCTCATGCGCCAGATGGGGCGGGTCAAAAGCCCCGCCAAAGAGTCCGATGCGTCTTTTTTTTTCCACTACGGGCATCAGAGCCAATCCCGACGCACCAGGAATTTGCTGTACAGCTCGGCCTCGGGGGTGTCCGGTTCTGGCACTTGTTGGTAGGCCCAACTTGCCAGCGGTGGCATGGACAGCAGAATCGACTCGCTGCGCCCACCGGACTGCAGACCGAAGTGGGTGCCCCGATCCCAGACCAGATTAAATTCCACGTAGCGGCCCCGGCGGTAGAGCTGAAAGGCCCGTTCGCGTTCACCATAGGGCGTGTCTTTGCGGCGCAACACAATGGGCAGATAAGCGTTCAGGAAGGCATCGCCCACCGACTGCGTCATGGCCAGGCTGCGTTCAAAGCCGCCTTCAGAGAAGTCATCAAAGAACACACCGCCCACACCGCGCTGCTCGTTGCGGTGTTTCAGGAAGAAATACTCATCACACCAGGTTTTGAAGCGCGGGTATTTATCCTCCCCAAAGGCTTGCAGCGCCGCCTTGCAGGTGCGGTGGAAATGTTCCGCGTCGCCTTCAAAACCGTAATACGGGGTCAGATCCATGCCGCCGCCAAACCAGCAGACCGCGCGACCATCCGGGGCTTTGGCCGAGATCATGCGCACATTCATGTGCACCGTGGGCACATAGGGGTTGCGCGGGTGAAACACCAGCGACACGCCCATGGCCTCAAAGGGTGCACCTGCAAGTTCCGGGCGGTGTTGGGTCGCCGATGGCGGGAGCTTGGGGCCGGTCACATGCGAAAAGCCACAACCCGCACGCTCAAACACCGCACCCCCTTCCAGAATTTGGGTGATGCCCTGGCCTTGCAGGGTTTCACCAGCAGGCTTTTCCCAGGGGTCGGTCAAGAAGGGGGTACCGTCCACATTGGCAATGGCCTGGGTGATGCTCAACTGCAAACCACGCAAATAGTCACCGACCAGTTGCACCGGCGTTGGGGCCGAACTCATGCCCCCACCCCTTTGATGGCGCGGTAACCAATGTCGGTGCGGTATTGCATGCCGTCAAAAGCAATGCCGGAACTCACTTCGTAGGCGCGTTGCTGGGCCAGACGCACACTGTCCGCCAGCACCGTCACGCACAGCACGCGCCCGCCGGAAGTGAGCAATTGACCATCCTGAAGCGTGGTTCCAGCATGGAACACGCAGGCATCTTCAGCTTCTTTGGGGATGCCGGTGATGACATCGCCTTTGCGTGGACTGGCCGGGTAACCGTGCGCTGCCAGTACCACACCCAGAGCGGTGCGACGATCCCACTGCAACTCCACCTGATCGAGTTTGCCGTGGGGGCCGGGCTCGGTGGCGGCCAGCATCACATCCACCAGATCGGTCTTCAAGCGCATCATGATCGGCTGGGTTTCTGGGTCCCCCATGCGGCAGTTGAACTCAAGGGTTTTGGGTTTGCCCTGGGCATCAATCATCAGTCCTGCGTACAAAAAACCGGTGAAAGGAATGCCGTCTTTTTCCATGCCGCGCACAGTAGGAAGGATGATGTCGCGCATGGCGCGAGCATGCACATCTGGCGTGACAACTGGTGCAGGCGAATACGCGCCCATGCCGCCGGTGTTGGGGCCCAGGTCACCGGTTTGCAGGCGTTTGTGATCCTGGCTGGTGGCCAGGGGCAGCACGTTTTTGCCGTCGACCATGACGATGAAGCTGGCCTCTTCGCCTTGCAGGAATTCTTCAATCACGACCCGCGCCCCGCCCTCGTTATGGCTCACGCCCAGGGTGTTATCGACCAGCATGAAGTCCACCGCCTCATGCGCCTCGGCCACGGTCATGGCCACGACCACACCCTTGCCAGCAGCCAGGCCATCGGCTTTGACCACAATCGGTGCGCCTTTTTGCTCAATGTAAGCATGCGCCAGTGCCGGGTCAGAAAAAGTTTCGTATTCCGCAGTGGGGATGCCGTGGCGCTTCATGAAGGCCTTGGAAAAGGCCTTGGAGCTTTCCAGCTGGGCCGCAGCCTGGGTCGGGCCAAAAATGCGCAGACCGTGCTTGCGGAACTCGTCCACCACACCCGCAGCCAAAGGGACTTCGGGGCCAACGACGGTCAATGCAATTTTTTGAGCAACAGCCCACGCAGCCAGCGCTTGCACATCGGTCATGTTCACATTCTCAAAGCACGCATTGGCAGCCGTGCCGCCATTGCCGGGAGCGACATAAATTTTGTGGGTTTTGGGCGACTGAGACAGTTTCCAGGCCAACGCATGTTCGCGGCCACCGCCACCAATGACGAGGATTTTCATAGTGCGTCGGTGTCCAGTTCTGCGTTGTGGTAAATCTCCTGCACGTCGTCCAGGTCTTCCAGGGCATCGAGCAGTTTTTGCATCCGGGTGGCATCGTCACCGGTGACTTCAATCGGGTTTTCGGCACGCATGGTGACTTGGGCATCGTCAGGGGTCAGGCCAGCGGCTTCCAGCGCATTTTTAACGGCTTCGAAGTCAGCCACCGAGGTGATCACCTCCAATGCGCCGTCATCATCACTGATGACATCGTCAGCGCCCGCCTCCAGGGCCACTTCCATCACCTTGTCTTCGTTCTGCCCAGGGGCAAAAATGATCTGGCCGCAATGTTTGAACTGGAAGGCCACCGAGCCCTCCGTGCCCATGTTGCCGCCGAACTTGGAAAAGGCGTGGCGCACTTCGGCCACAGTGCGTACCTTGTTGTCAGTCATGGTGTCGACAATGATGGCGGCACCGCCAATACCGTAACCCTCGTAGCGAATTTCCTCGTAGCTGATGCCATCGAGCGAACCTGTGGCCTTGTCGATGTTGTACTTGATACGGTCAGCCGGCATGTTGGCCGCCTTGGCCCGGTCAATGGCCAGACGCAAGCGCGGGTTGGTTGACAAATCACCCCCACCGGCTCGTGCAGCCACCGTGATTTCACGGATGATGCGCGTCCAGATCTTGCCGCGCTTTTCGTCCTGACGGCCTTTGCGATGCTGAATATTGGCCCATTTACTGTGTCCTGCCACGGGAAATCCTTTAAAAATTCGTTACGCTATTCATTGAATTGTACTTTTGGAGCAAGACATGCCAGAACCCATCCTGATTGCCCAGCATGGCCAGACTCAGTGCCGACTGCACCCCGACAAAGCCAACCGGCACGGTCTCATCACCGGGGCCACCGGCACAGGCAAAACCATTACCTTACAAACCATGGCCGAGGGTTTCTCACGCCTGGGTGTGCCCGTGTTCATGGCCGACATCAAGGGCGATCTGACAGGTATCTCGCAAGCTGGCACTGCTACGCAAAAACTGGCTAAAGTGCTTGAAGAACGCGCGCTAGTAGCTCCTGAATTTATAGCCTTCCCCATCACCCTTTGGGATGTCTTTGGCGAACAAGGGCATCCGGTGCGGGCCACCGTGAGCGATTTGGGGCCCTTGCTGCTGGCGCGCATGCTGAACCTGAACGAGACCCAGGCAGGCGTGCTGCAACTGGTGTTCAAAATTGCCGATGACGATGGCCTGATGATTCTGGACATGAAAGACCTGCGCGCCATGTGTCAGCATGTGGGCGACAACGCCAGCAGCTACACCACCGAGTACGGCAACATCAGCGCCGCCAGCATTGGTGCCATCCAGCGCGGGCTGATGCAAATCGAACAACAAGGCGGTGACAAGTTCTTTGGCGAGCCGATGCTCAACATCGACGACCTGATGCAAACCGACAGCGCCGGGCGCGGTGTGGTCAACGTGCTGGCAGCCGACAAACTGATGAATTCGCCGCGCCTGTACAGCACCTTTTTGCTGTGGCTGCTGAGCGAACTGTTTGAAAATCTGCCCGAAGTGGGCGACCTGGACAAACCCAAACTGGTATTTTTCTTTGACGAAGCCCATTTGCTGTTTGCCGATGCGCCCAAGGTGCTGGTCGAGCGGATTGAGCTGGTGGTGCGGCTGGTGCGCTCCAAGGGTGTCGGCGTGTACTTTGTGACACAAAACCCGCTGGACATCCCCGACAGCGTGCTGGCCCAACTGGGCAACCGGGTGCAACATGCCCTGCGTGCCTTCACCCCGCGTGACCAGAAAGCTGTGAAAGCTGCCGCCGACACCATGCGACCCAACCCACCGCTGGATCTGAGTGCGGCCATCACCGAACTGGGCGTGGGGGAGGCGCTGATCAGTTTCCTGGACGAGAAAGGCCGCCCCTGCCCCACCGAGCGGGTCTACGTGTTGCCGCCGTCCAGCCAGATTGGCCCAATCACGCCCGCGCAACGACAAAGCTTGCTGGCTGAATCCATCGTCGCCGGAGTCTATGAAAAAGCCCTGGATCGCGAATCCGCTTTCGAGAAACTCAAAGGCCGCACCGTTGAACGCACCCAAGCCACCGAATCGGCACAGGGCAATACCACGCAAGCCCAGAGCACTGGCAGCGGTTTGCTGGACAGCTTGGGCTCTGGTCTGGGCAGTCTCTTGGGCGGTGGTGGTGGACGACGCGCCTCTGCGGGCGAACAACTGCTTAAAAGTGCCGCCAGCTCGATTGGTCGCGAAGTCGGCCGCCAAATCATCCGGGGCGTACTGGGCGGAATTTTTGGCGGCAAACGTTAACCTGGCATCAGGTTTGAACACACTGGCCTTGACCCTTCATCGTCCGCAATCCTATCGAATAGAACTACACACAACGTCAACACTCAAAGGAAATTAGCATGAGCACATCTGACCCATTTGTCCACGTCATCAATCACCCGCTGGTGCAGCACAAGCTGACCTTGATGCGGCAAAAAACCGCCAGCACCACCAGTTTTCGAACACTGCTCAATGAGTTGGCGATGCTGATGGCTTATGAAGTCACGCGCGACATGCCAACTCAGGCCATTCAAATCGACACCCCCCTGGAAAGCATGACGGGGCGTGTCATTGATGGTAAAAAATTGGCCCTGGTGTCGATTTTGCGCGCGGGCAACGGTCTTCTGGATGGCTTTTTGTCGGTCGTGCCCGGTGCACGTGTCGGCCACATTGGACTGTACCGTGACCCTGCCACGCTGCAAGCTGTGGAGTATTACTTCAAGATGCCCAAAGACATGCCTAGCCGCGATGTGGTGGTGGTCGATCCCATGCTGGCTACCGGGCATTCAGCCATTTCGGCCATTACCCGCATCAAAGCCACCCAACCGAAGTCGATCAAGTTTGTCTGCCTGTTAACCTGCCCAGAAGGAGTTAAAGCATTGCGTGCAGCCCACCCGGATGTAGAGATTTTCACCGCGGCCATCGACCGTCAACTCAATGATCACGGTTACATCCTGCCCGGCTTGGGCGATGCTGGAGATCGAATTTTTGGTCGAACCCACGACAACAGGAATCACAATCCTGGACTCTACCAACTGAGCTACAGCCACCGTAGAGGCGAAATTATAGCGCGAGTATGCTGTTTTTTAACCGCTAGACTTGATATTTGCGCAAACGTTTCGGATTATTTCTCAATTTTGGCTGCTGGCTTGGATACCAAAATTTCAGCCTTGAGCTGTGCTTTGAGTTCAGCAAAATAAGCTTGCGTTTCGGCTGCACCCCACCATTGGGAGTATTGCTCACGGTCTTGCTTGGCTGATGCTTGCGCAGCTTCGTTACGTGGCAGCAGCTTGTTCACACGAACCACCGTATACCCAGCAGCACCAAGATCAACACCAATCCAGGCGGGTAAGGCTGTGGCATCGGCACGCAATGTGGCAAGCAGCACCGGTGCAGGAATGTTTTGAGGCTGATCACGCGCTACCAGCATAGGCGCAGAAAGTTTGGCTCCAGTGGCATCTTTTTTCCATTGGCTCAGTTTGTCTGCGCCTTCTTTTTGGGCCAATGCCGTTGCCTGACTTGCAAGCACCTTATCGCGAACTTGTTGCCGAACTTCTGCCAGGGGCAGCACTCGTGCGGATTGGTGAGACAGTACACGCCCGGAAACCAGCTGGTTGACGGCGATTTCAACAGCTTCAGTATTGCGTTTTTTGTCAATGGATTCTGGTGCAAAAAGTGTCGATAAAAACTTTTCACTGGCCAGTGCACCCGTTGCGCCTGGAGCCGGATGTCGGATCAATTTATCGACGGTTTTGATCTCCAGCTTGAGCTTTTCAGCAACGGGCTTGAGGCTGTCTGCCTGCTCATACACGGAGTTGGTAAAAATTTCTGCAACCTCTGCAAACTTGCGTTGTGCTTGCTGGGCTTTCAAGTCTGCTTCAATGCTGCTGCGGAGTTCTTCAAAACTGCGTTGCTTGGGTGTTTTGATGTCTGTCAGCGCAATGATGTGGAAGCCAAAATCCGACTCCACCACATCGCTGATATCACCCTTTTTCATGGCAAAAACTGCATCTTCAAAAGGTTTAACCATCATCCCGCGACCAAAAAAATCAAGATCGCCACCTTTTGGGGCTGAACCCGTATCCTGGGAATTTTTTCGAGCAACATCCGCAAAAGTTGTTGGCGCTGAACGCACGGTTTTGAGCAATTCATTGGCCTTCAACTTGGCTTTTTCGCGATCTGCTGCAGGCGCGTCTTTAGCCGCATTGATCAAAATGTGGCTGGCCCGACGCTCTTCATTGCCACTGAGACGGGCTGCATTTTGATCGTAATAGGACTTCAAATCAGCCTCTGGAATTTGAATGCTTTTTTTGACCGCGTCAAGATCAAGAACCACATATTCCGCTTGCATCTGCTCTGGCGCCTGAAACTGCGATTGATTGGCTTGATAGTAGGCCTCAAGCTCAGCATCCGTTGGCGAAAGCTTGGCAAGAAAATCGGAGCTTGCAAAATTCACAAACTGAATTTCGCGTTTTTCAAAAAAAGCGTTCAATGCCACATCTGCGAGTGCCGGGGTGGAGAGCCCTGATGATCGAACACCAGCCTCAATCTGTTGCCTTGACAAATCCTGTCGAACCTGTCGCTCGAACCCTTCTGGAGTGAAGCCCTGATTGGCCGCCAGCTGACGGTAACGCTCCATGTCGATTTTTCCGTCAGGCAGACGCAATGACGCAATCGTGGGATCTTCCTGCAAATATTTTGCCAAACGTGTGTCGCTGGTCAAAAGTTTGGCGTTGTCAGTTGCCAAGGCAATAACCCGATCCCGCACCAAGCGCTCCAGTGTGGCGTAACGCGCTTCTGGTGAGTCAAGCAGTTTGGCATCCACATTGGGTCTGGCAGCGCGCAAGCGGTCTGCCTCTATTTTGTGTGCGGCATCCCACTCAGTTTGGGTAATGTCATGCCCACCGACACGGGCCACGGCCACGCTGGATTCTTGCATTCGGTTGTAGCCGTCGATACCAAACAACACAAACGAAGGGATGATCAACAAAAACAGCAAGATCATCATGATCTTGGTGTGTTTTCGGAAGATATCGAACATGCGCAAACTCTCCTGTAGGGCAACAAAAAAGGCGAACATGATGTTCGCCTTTGTCTTTTGTGGTGGGTGATGACGGGCTCGAACCGCCGACCTACGCCTTGTAAGGGCGCCGCTCTACCAACTGAGCTAATCACCCCACCGAAAACTAACCATTAATTCAATGCATCTTTCAATGCTTTACCTGGACGGAACTTGGGAACTTTAGCAGCCTTGATTTTAATCGATGTTCCGGTGCGCGGATTACGACCCACTCGTGCAGCTCGTTTGCCGGCAGCAAATGTACCAAAACCTACCAAAGACACAGAGCCACCATTTTTCAGGGTGGTTTTAACCGCATCAATCGTTGACTCCAGCGCACGTGCGGCAGAAGCTTTGGACATGTCAGCATTGGTAGCAATGTAATCGATCAACTCACTTTTATTCACAACAAAACCTCACATGGGGTTAAAAATTATATTTTGATGTCTCTTGGAAATTTACTTCAGAAGACTTGCAGTTTGTTTCAAGTCAAACCGCCCTTTGGGCCAGCAATCACTCATGAGATTTTCTGCAACGATCTGCAATTCTAGACTGGTTTGGCAAGTTGATTGATTCTGCCGCAGGAATTTTTGCCAAGATGGTTGGTTGATCAAACCGATTTGGGCTGCCACACCACCAAGGCCACACCCAAGGCGGTCAAGAGCGTCCCCAAAATCGTGGTGAATGTAATGGCTTCGGCAAACAGCAGCCAGGCAATCAATGCAGTCACCGGTGGCACCAGATACATCAAACTGGTCACCGAAGCTGCCGCTCCCTTTTGGATCAACAAATACAGCAAGGAACTCCCCCCCAGAGTCAAGGCCAGTACCGACCAGGCAATGGCACCGATCAATTCAACATGCCAGTCAACCGCCTCAAGCTCAAAAGCCGCCAACGGCAAAGTCACCAGCAAGGCCGCCATCAACTGAACGGTATTGGCCGTGCGTACATCACACGATGTGACAAAACGCTTCTGGTACAAAGTGCCGATCGTGATACTCAACAATGCGCCCACAGCCAGTGACAGATTGAGCAAATTGGCCTCGCCACCACTGCCAAACTTGCGCGACACCACCATCACCAGGCCAATCAAACCCAGCGTGAGTCCAATCCACTGCCTTGGCACAATCCTGCTGCCCGTAGAGGCCAGCCACAAGGCCGTGAGCACAGGTTGCAAACCCACAATCAGGGACGACAAGCCTGACCCCATACCCAGTTTGACAGCGGCCCAAACACCCCCCAAATAACAGGCGTGCATCAAAACACCGGTCACCGCCAGATGCCCCCATTGCCTGGCTTGCGTCGGCCACTTGACCCGAGCCAGTGTGATCCAGAGCAAAAAACAGGCAATCGACAAGGCGTAGCGCATGGCCAGAAATTTGAAGGGAGGGGCATGCGGCATGCCATACCGCGCCACGATAAAACCTGTGCTCCAGATCAGCACAAACACGGCAGGCATGGCCCGAATCAAGGGCCGCTCAATCGGTACTGTCACTTGACGCGGGACCTGATCTCAGGCAGGGCTTTTTGCAGGTAATACACCATCGACCAGACCGTCATCACAGCGGCAATCCAGATCAGCCAGACACCCCAGACATGGGTATCGATCAAACCCAGCAACACACCGTCAAACAGCAAAAAAGGAATGGCGATCATTTGCGCGGTGGTTTTGAGTTTGCCGATCATGTGCACCGCCACACTTTTGGAGGCTCCAATTTGGGCCATCCATTCACGCAAGGCCGAAATGGCGATTTCACGACCAATGATGATCAACGCCACAAACACATCTGCACGCCCCAGATGCACCAGCACCAGCACACACGCGCAGACCAGAAATTTGTCCGCCACCGGATCCAGAAAAGCCCCAAAAGAGGACACCTGATTGAGCTTGCGTGCCAAATAGCCATCCAGCCAATCGGTCGCGGCAAACACCACAAACATCACCGTGGCAATCAGATTGCGGCTGCTCGGTTCAATCGGCAAATAAAACACGCCCACAATCAGCGGAATCGCCACAATGCGAGCCCAGGTCATGAGGGTGGGAATAGTCCAGAACATGGGTCAATTGTGGCATGGCCACTTTTGAAAACGCCCGGCTCAATGCAATGCGCGGTAAATTTCCTGTGCCAACTCGTGTGAAATTCCTTCCACCTGCGCAATGTCTGCTTCCGAAGCCAGCGCCACACCACGCACGCCACCAAAACGCTGCAACAAACGGGCGCGACGTTTGGGGCCAATACCGGGAATTTCTTCGAGCTTGCCGCCATCCATCCGCACCTTGGCGCGGGCGGCCCGCATGCCGGTGATGGCAAAGCGGTGCGCCTCATCGCGAATCTGGGCCACCAGCATCAAGGCCGCCGAATCCTTGCCCAAATAAACCTTGTCGCGACCATCGGCAAACACCAGTTCTTCCAGACCAACATCGGCAAACACCAGTTCTTCCAGACCAATGCGTCGGCCCTCGCCTTTTTCCACGCCCACAATCAGCGACAAGTCCAGGCCCAGCTGCTCAAACACCTCACGCGCCATCGCCACCTGACCCTTGCCACCGTCGACCAGCACCAGATCCGGCAAACGGCCCGTGCCTGCCGGGGTTTCACCGGTTTGTTTGGCTTGTGCCAGCACTTCGGCCAGCTTGCCGTAGCGGCGCAACAGCACCTGGCGCATGGCGGCGTAATCATCACCGGGCGTGATGTCATTGATTTTGTAACGCCGGTATTCGGCGTTCTGCATTTTGTGATGGTGAAACACCACACACGAGGCCTGGGTGGATTCGCCCGAGGTGTGTGAGATGTCAAAACACTCGACCCGCAATTCCTCCAGATCGTCCAACGCCAAATCCAGCGCCTCCACCAGTGCCCGGGTACGCGCCTGCTGCGAACCCTCTTCGGCCAGCAGCCTGGCCAGTTGCAACCCTGCATTGGTCTGCGCCATTTCCAGCCAGACCCGGCGCTGCTCACGCGGGTTGTGCACCGCACCCACCTTGACACCGGTTTGCTCAGACAAGGCCTGTAGCAAGCCCTTGTCGACCGGCACGCTGACCACCAGCGAGGGCGGCGCAGGCACGTTCAGGTAATGCTGGGCAATGAAGGCATCCAAGACCTGCATCTCGACGCTGCGCACGGCGCTGGGCGCATCGGTTTCATCGGCATCGTCCAGATCCGCCGCATCTTCCACATGCACCGGAAAGTACGGCCTGTCCCCCAGATGCCGCCCGCCGCGCACCATGGCCAGGTTGACACAGGCACGGCCACCCTGCACTTTCACGGCCAGAATGTCCACGTCCCGATCCGACACGTTGTCGACCGACTGCTGGTGCAGCACGTTTGAGAGCGCAGCCACTTGGTTACGCAACTCGGCCGCCTGTTCAAACTCCAGCTTGTCGGCATGGGCCATCATGCGGGCTTCCAGCTCGGCCATGACCTCACGCGCATCGCCATTCAAAAACCGCTCGGCATCCATCATGTCCTGCGCGTAGGCCTGCGCAGCGATATGCCCCACGCAAGGCCCGGAACAGCGTTTGATCTGGTACAGCAAACAGGGCCGGGTGCGGTTGGCAAACACCGAGTCTTCACAGGTGCGCAGCCGGAAGACTTTTTGCATCAGCAAAATCGCCTCTTTGACCGCCCAGGCACTGGGATAGGGGCCGAAGTAATGGTGTTTTTTCTCCACCGCACCGCGGTAATAAGACACTCGGGGGAACCAGTCCGGGTTGGCTTTCAAACTGGCAATTTGCGAATCTTTTTGACCTGTAGCGCTTACAGACAAATCGCATGCAGCTCTGTTTTTTATAGCATCAGGCAAAGGCGCTGGTGCACTGATTTTCAAATACGGGTAGCTTTTGTCGTCCCGAAACAGGATGTTGTACTTCGGGTTGAGCGTTTTGATCAGGTTGTTTTCCAGCAGCAAGGCCTCGGCTTCCGAACGCACCACCGTGGTCTCCAGCCGGGCGATTTTGCTCACCATGTGGCCAATGCGTGTGCCACCGTGGTTTTTTGTGAAATAGCTCGACACCCGCTTTTTCAAATTGATGGCTTTGCCCACATAGAGCACATTGCCCTGGGCATCAAAGTAGCGGTACACCCCGGGCAAGGCAGGCAAACTGGCCACATCGCTGAGCACCTGTTCAGCGTGCGTTTTTCCGGGAGGTTCTGCGGGTTGGTTGCTTGGATGAGATTCAGACATAGGGGCGTATTGTGGACAATCTGACCATGTATTCAGAAACACCACTTTTGCGCTGGGACATTTTTTGCCGGGTGATTGACAACTTTGGCGACATCGGTGTGTGCTGGCGACTGGCCTGTCAGCTGGCGCAGCGCGGTCAAAGCGTGCGTTTGTGGGTGGATGACTCTACCGCCTTGGCCTGGATGGCCCCCGAGGATTCGACGGGTGTGGAGGTCAAGCGTTGGACAAACCCGCTTGACCTGGCCCAGATCACCCCTGGTGATGTCATGGTGGAGGCCTTTGGTTGTGAGATTGATGCAAATTTCATAGCATCCTACGCATACCATATAAGCGCTAGAGGCCTGGACTTGGGGTCTTGCCAAAAATGCAGATGGATCAACCTGGAATACCTGAGCGCCGAAACCTATGTGCTGCGCAGCCATGGCCTGCCGTCTCCGGTCATGAGCGGGCCCGGCAAAGGTTTGACCAAGCATTTTTTCTACCCCGGTTTGACCGAGGGCACGGGCGGCTTGCTGCGCGAAACCGACCTGCTGGACCGCCAGGCGCGCTTTGATCGGCCAGCTTGGCTGAAGCAGCAAGGGCTGAATTGGCAAGGCGAACGCCTGGTCTCCCTGTTCTGTTACGAGCCCGCCGGTTTGGGCGATTGGCTGGAGGCCTTGGCCCAGGACTCACAACCGACTTGCCTGCTGGTGACCCCAGGCCGCGCCAGGGCCGCGCTGGATGCCGAAATTTCATGCAAAACAAGGCTAAACCCCTTATGGAACAAGCACAAGAAGCTCTCATTTTTATATCTTCCCCAGCTTTCACAAACTGACTATGACCACCTGTTATGGGCCAGTGATGTGAATTTTGTGCGGGGTGAAGACTCACTGGTGCGGGCCTTGTGGGCTGGTAAACCACTGGTGTGGCACATTTACCCGCAAGACGATGCGGCCCATGTAGCGAAACTCAAGGCCTTTCTGGACTGGCTCGAAGCCCCCGCCAGCCTGCGCCAGTTTCACCGTCATTGGAATGGCATCGCCCCAGCCGCCAACCGATCCAGCCAGCCCGATTTTTTGCCCCAGGAATGGTCGATCTGCGCAGCTCTTGCCAAGACCCGTTTGCTGGCCCAAGATGACTTGGTGACCCAGCTGATCCGATTCATCACAAAAAACCATTAAAATACCGGGCTTTACGGCGCAGGCTTGAGTTCACTGAAGTCTGGCCGCCCTCGCCGCCTGATGCGCGGCCTATTCTCTGCACTCTCTCTTATGAAAATCGCTCAAGAAATCCGCGCCGGCAATGTGATCATGCACGGCAAAGACCCGATGGTCGTCCTGAAAACTGAATACGCCCGCGGCGGTCGCGGTGCTGCTACCGTGCGCATGAAGCTCAAAAGCCTGATTGCCAACTTCGGCACCGAAGTGGTTTTCAAGGCTGACGACAAGATTGACAACGTGATCCTCGACAAAAAGGATTGCACTTACTCCTACTTTGCCGATCCCATGTACATCTGCATGGACGAGGAATACAACCAATACGAAGTGGAAGCCGAAAACATGGGCGACTCGCTCAACTACCTCGAAGACGGCATGCCGCTCGAAGTGGTGTTTTATGACGGCAAAGCCATCTCGGTCGAGTTGCCCACCAATGTGGTGCGTGAAATCACCTGGACTGAGCCAGCCGTCAAAGGCGACACCTCTGGCAAGGTTTTGAAGCCCGCCAAAATTGCCACCGGGTTTGAAATTGGTGTGCCGATTTTTGTGGCCCAAGGCGACAAAGTTGAAATTGACACCCGCACGGGCGAATACCGCAAACGTGTCTAACCCCAATCGGGCCATCTGACCCGATTGCCCCCAAGGCTTCCTGGTGAAGCCTTTTTTTTCGCCACAATCAACCGCCATGGATGACACCAAATCTCTTCCCAACCTGCTGACCGAACAACACATGGCCGATGTTTGGGCAGATGTGCTGAACTATCCGGCCAATGAAACCGTGCTGCGTCCCAACGCCCATCGCCTGGCTTTTGCCGACCCCGAATTTTTGCTGCGCCGCGAAACCCGCGGCATGCGCATGCAACTGGAAATGCTCAAGCCAGATGTGGGTCAATCCGCACAAGGCATTCACAACACCGTGGTGGTGTTTGGCAGTGCACGTTTTCTCGCCCCTGAAACAGCTCAAGCGCTGCTGCAAGAAGCGGAACAAACCGATGACATGCGAGCCATCGCCCTGGCGCAACGCCAAGTGCGAAATGCCCAGCACTACGATCAAGCCCGCCGGTTTGCCAAATTGGTGGCTCAACACAGCGCCCAACAGCCCCCAGAGCACCAACTTTTCATTTGCACCGGTGGCGGCCCAGGCATCATGGAAGCGGCCAACCGCGGCGCCCATGAGGTGGGCGCACCGACTGTTGGCCTGAACATTGCCCTGCCGCACGAACAAAGCGCCAACCCCTACGTCACACCGAGCCTGAGCTACAAGTTTCATTATTTTGCCCTGCGCAAAATGCATTTCATGATCCGTGCCAAAGCCCTGGTGGCGTTCCCTGGGGGCTTTGGTACGCTGGATGAACTGTTTGAGGTGATCACTCTGGTGCAAACCAAAAAAGCCCAACCGGTGCCGATTGTGTTGTTTGGCAGTGACTACTGGAAACGTCTGGTCAATATGGATGTCATGGTCGAAGAAGGGGTCATTTCACCGGAAGACCTTGAGCTGCTGCACTATGCGGATAGTCCCGAAGAGGCTTGGGTCGTGATTCAGCGCTTTTACGATTTGTGAGTCGCCGAGCCCGGTGGACGCAAACTCCAAGCCCAGCGCGAACCGGCCCCCACCCCAGCACCAACCACCCAAAAAACCAGCGACACGCCGATCACGGCCCCAGCTGAACCAAACAGCAAGGGCATCAACACGCTGGAAGCATTGATGGCCATCATCCGAAAACCAAGCGCCTCACCATGACGTGCCGCAGGCGTGATCTGGTGCAAGGTGCTCATGATCATCGGCTGCACCGAGCCCAAGGCCAGCCCCAGCAAGATTGAGCAAGCCCCCATGGTCCACGCCGAGGACATGAACGGATACAGCGCAAACAACACAGCCGTGCACAACATGGCGGTGGTCACCACCACCCACTCATGCGCATGTGCAGCCAGCAACGGCAAAGCCACCCTGACGGCGGTGGCTGCCAGTGCGAACCCTCCCAAAATCGCACCAATGGCTGAGGCACTCAACCCACGCTCATGCCCAAGCACCGGAACCACCAAGGTATGCACATCCCAACATGAGGACAACAACCAATTCACCAGCATCAGTCGACGCATCATGGGTTGGCGCAATAAATCCCAACTCCCTCCCTGCCGGGCACTTGAAGAAGCTGCGACGGGTGGCAACTCAACCGTGCGACGAACCCACCACCAGGTGATCAAGGGCAATAGTGCCAGTGCAAAATAGGCCAGCCGAAACCCGCCAGCATCAATCAACAAACCAGCCGACAGCGGCCCGACAAAATTGGACAAGGCCGGTCCAATGGAAAGCCAACTGAACATACGTTTGAGTTCAGTTGTATTCTGCGCACAACGACCGACATGACGCTGCAAACTGATGGCAGCCACCCCTGTGGCGCCCCCTGTCATCAAGGCACTCAGACACAACACCGGAAAGATCGGTATCACTACCGCCAGACCAGCACCCACACTGGCGGCCCCCACACTCAGGCCAACCGGGCGTTTAAAACCATGTCGATCCACATAGCGCCCTGCAGGCAAGGCCAAAAATACCTGAGTCAAGGCAAACAAAGACAGCAGCACACCCACGGCCAAAGCACTGTACCCCTCACGCAAGGCCATCAAGGGGGCTGCCATGCGCACGCCCGCCATACAGGCATGCAGACAGATGTGACCGGCAATCAAACGCGCCAGTGCTGTTGAACTCAGCGAGGTCACAATTGTAACGACGCAATGCGCCCAAAGCTGACGAGCCAAATGTGCATGTTATTTGTGGACAGGCCCTCAGCTACATTCACCGCAACCCATTCAAAGGTGTCAGCGCTTTGCCATGCAGCAAAAAACCAATCAGATTGTCTGCCGCCAACTGCGCCATGGCCCGGCGGGTCTGAATGGTGGCACTGGCAATGTGCGGTGTCAGCACCACATTGGACAAGGCCAACAAGTCGGGATGAACACGTGGCTCGCCCTCAAACACATCCAGGCCCGCGGCGGCCAGCGCTCCGGCCTTGAGCGCTGCGGCCAAGGCAGCGTCATCCACAATTCCGCCTCGGGCAATGTTCACCAAGGTCGCTGTCGGCTTCATTTGCGCCAGTTCTGATGCGCCAATGGCATGATGGGATTCGGCGGTGTACGGCAAAACCAGAATCAGATGATCTGCCTGCTGCAACAAATCCTGTTTGCTCACAAAACGGGCAGCGCAACTGGCCTCGGTGGCTGCATCCAGACGGGAACGGTTGTGGTAGATCACCCGCATGCCAAAACCGTGTGCACCACGCCTGGCAACGGCCTGGCCGATTCGCCCCATGCCCAAAATGCCCAAGGTGCTGCCGTGCACCTCAGCCCCGGCAAACATGTCATAGCGCCAGCGATTCCACAGACCTGCACGTAAAAAATGCTCGCCTTCAGCCATGCGCCGGGCGGTCGCCAGAATCAGGGCAAAGCCAAAATCAGCGGTGGTTTCAGTCAGCACATCTGGCGTATTGGTGGCCAGCACCCCGGCGCTTGTCATGGCAGCCAGGTCAAAGTTGTTGTAGCCCACCGCCATGTTGGCGCAAATTTTCAGCCCCGGGCAAGCAGCCAACAAAGCCGCATCAACACGCTCACTGCCTGTGGTCAAAATGCCATCAACACCTTTTGCAGAAAGCGCTAATTGCTCTTTATCAAATAGCACATCAGCTTGGTTGTCAGTCACCTCAAAATGTTGTTGCAATGTCTGCAACACCTCGGGAAAGATGGCACGGGCCACCAAAACAGCAGGTTTAAGCATGTGGACTCCAAAGGTTCAGACAAAATTTTGATATTCGGCATCAGACCACAATGTCAGCAAACTGCCAGGGGACTGAGCTTGAATTGATAGTGGGTGACATCAACCCGGCAAGAATCAAAAAAGCCACCCGAAGGTGGCTTTTGCAAATCAAAGCGGGCGTTGATTACTTGGAAGCAGCGGCTGCAGGAGCAGCGGCTTCAGAAGCAGCGGCAGCAGCAGGAGCTGCAGAAGCGGGAGCGGCTGGCTCAGAAGCTGCAGGTGCGGGAGCAGCCACAGGAGCTGGTGCGGGTGCAGGAGCAGGAGCAGCTTCTTCTTTTTTGCCACAAGCAGACAGAGCAGCAGCAGCGATGACAGCGATCAAAACGAGTGATTTGTTCATTTGAAATACCAGTTAAATAAGTTGACAATTTCCGGAAATTGTTTTGTGGTCATCCACAAAGACCAAGCAGATAACTCTGCAGCTATTTGCTCAGCCCGTTATTGTAGTGTAAACCCTTAGGGCTTGCACACAGGCCCGATGGGTGTCCAGTTTCACCCGTTTGATCGCATCATTCCAACACCGCTGCATACACCATATTGCGAAATAACATGCGGTAATACTCGCGCTGATTGGGTGCTTGCAGCATCAAAATGCCAAACAGATCCAGTGCAGGATCAACAAAAAAAGTGGTGCCCGCCAAACCAGCCCAAAAATAAGTTCCTGCTGAACCAGGCACTGTGGCCACACCCAAGTGTTTACGCACCGCAAAACCCAAGCCAAAACCGTGCCCGGCAGGCAACAACGAACGCGAGCCAGGGCTGAACACTGCCAGTTCACCCAAATGGTCGGTGGTCATGAAGTCAACGGTTCGCGCCCCCAGCAGACGCACCCCACCCAACTCGCCACGGTTGAGCATGAACTGCAAAAACCGGGCGTAATCCATGGCGGTAGAGGTCAACCCGCCTCCCCCGGAAGCCATTGCAGCCTGAGTGCGCACATCCATCACGCGCATTTGAACCCCACCATCAGGATCCCGTGCAAAAGGCTCGGCAATCCATTCATGGTGTTGCTCAGCTACATGAAAAGCCGTGTGCCGCATACCCAATGGCTCGAGAATTCGCTCTTGCAGGAAACTTTCCAGACTCTGCCCAGAAACCACTTCAATGACCCGCCCCAGCACGTCGGTGGCGCGACTGTATTCAAAAGCGCTGCCTGGCTCAAAGATCAACGGCAAGCTCGCCAATTGCTGGGTAAAGTCAGCCAAGCTCCGCTCCCGCGAACCCAGGCGCAGTTGTGTGTATTGACGCTGCACCGGGGTCGAGCCAAGAAATTCATACGTCATGCCTGCGGTATGGCGTAACAAATCATGCAGTGTGGCGGGTTGGCTAACGCTCCTCATTTGAAGTGCTCCATCCACCAAAGTAGCGACTTGTTGCGCACCAAATTCGGGCAAGTAGCGTGACACCGGGTCAGCCAGCAGCAGTTGCCCCTCTTCCATCAACATCATGGCCGCCACCGAAACAATCGGCTTGGTCATTGAATAAATCCGAAAACGGGCATCATGCATCATGGTTGTGCCGGTGGCAGGATTGAGCTGACCTACGCTCTCAAACAAAGCCAATTGCCCATGGCGTGCCACCACAGCCACCGCTCCAGGTAGTCGTTTTTTATCTACCTCTGCTTGTAATACATCCATTAACCGCTGCATACGCTGTGGACACAGGCCCACTTTTTCCGGGTTGATTTGTTCAAGAGTCATATCAAATTGATAGCTTTAAGTACTTGCATCTATTGCCTTAGAGGCAAAAATAATCATTGATTTTATAAACCACATCAGCATGGTAGCGCATGCATCCAGCGATCTCGACGACCTCTTGAGTCCAAACCGGCAAAAGGGGCTCATGTTGCCGCATGTTGAGTAACCATGGCACGATAACTGCTTGTAATTTCAACGTAAGTGGCTCGAATGAGGTTATGCGCAAATTGCATATAACGCAAGCGTAAACCCGTAGGATAGGCACTGTTTCGCACTGTTACAGTGCCAATCTTGTTGATTCTGTCGTTTGTCCCATCAACATTAGAATTTTCTCTTTTACTTTTATCAACTGGAGTCGAAAATATGCGCATAAATCAAGTAAAAACACTGGCGGTGATTGCTGCCGCCCTGGGCACTCTGGCGGCCTTGCCCGCTCATGCAGGAAAAACACTCGATGGCATCAAGGCTCGCGGGCAAGTGGTGTGCGCGGTTTGGCTGGTTTTGGTGCAGCCGACTCAGCTGGCAAGTGGTCTGGCCTGGATGTGGACATGTGCCGCGCCATGGCTGCCGCCACCCTGGGTGATGCCGAAAAAGTCAAATACGTGCCCCTGAACGCGCAACAGCGTTTCACCGCACTGCAATCTGGCGAAGTGGACGTGTTGTCGCGCAACACCACCTTCTCCCTGACCCGTGATGCCTCTTTGGGCCTGCACGTCACTGGTGTCACCTACTATGACGGCCAAGGCTTCATGGTGCCAGTCAAGAGCAAGATCAAGAGCGCCAAGCAGCTCAAGGGCCAAACCGTGTGTGTGCAATCTGGCACCACCACCGAGAAAAACCTGACCGACTACTCCAAGGCCAATGGCCTGGGCATCAAGCCTGTGGTGTTTGAACAGCTCGAAGCCGCTGAAAACGCCTACTTCACCGGTCGTTGTATTGCCTACACCACCGATGCCTCCGGCCTGGCCTCTACCCGCAACAAGGTTGCCAAGGTACCTGCTGACCACGTCATCCTGCCCGAGCTGATCTCCAAAGAACCCCTGGGCCCCATGGTGCGCCGTGGTGATGACGAGTGGTTTGCCATTGTCAAGTGGACGATCCATGGCCTGCTGGAATCTGAAGAATACGGCATCACCCAAGCCAATGTGGATGCCCTCAAGGCCTCCAGCACCGACCCCGTCGTCAAGCGTATTCTGGGTGTCTCTGATGACACTGGCAAACTGCTGGGCCTGGACAAAGAATGGATGGCCCGTGCCATCAAGGCCACCGGCAACTACGGTGAAATCTTTGAGCGTAACGTCGGCCCCAAATCTGCCTTGGGCCTGCCCCGTGGTGCCAACAACCAGTGGAACAAGGGTGGTCTGATGTATGCCTACCCGATTCGTTAATCCACACGCCTAGCGCAACCAGCGCCGCCTGATGTCGCTCACAGCGATTCATGCGGCGCTTCTTTTTACGCGCCAGATCCGGCGCACTCCATGTGTTTTCTCCCGCCATCCCACGGCCCCCAAGCACAATGAACCCACAATCTCCTCCCCCAAAAAATAGTTGGTCCTGGCGCAGCCAGGCATTCAGAGGCATCGTCTACCAAGTAGTTGCAATGGCTGCCATTGCCGCAGTGGCATGGTTTCTGATCCACAACACGCTGGCCAACATGCAGGCGCGTGGCATCAAGAGCGGCTTTGATTTTTTGACACAAGCAGCCGGCTTTGACATCGGCGAAAGCCTTTACCCTTTCGACTCCGGCGAGTCCTATTTGCAAGCCTTTCTGGTCGGCGTAACCAACACCTTGCGGGTGGCCGTGGTCGGCATCATCCTGGCAACGCTGCTGGGCACCATGCTGGGCGTAGGCCGCTTCTCGCGCAACGCCTTGGTACGCGGACTGTGTCTGTGCTACGTTGAATTCTTCCGCAACATCCCGGTGCTGCTGCAATTGCTGCTGTGGTACGTGGTGCTGACCGAGGTGCTGCCTGCCACTGACAGCGCCTGGACTGTGGGGCCATTTTTCCTGAGCAAAGGCGGCCTGAACTTCCCGATTCCCGTATGGGGCACTGGCCAGCTCTGGGCTGCCTATGGGCTGCTGCCCGGCGTGTTGCTGGGCTGGTTCTATCGCCGCTGGGCCGTGGCCAAATTTGAAGCCACCGGCAAACCCGGCAGCATGGTGATCATGCCGCTGGTGATTGTGCTTCTGGCCAGTCTGGCGGGCTGGGCTCTCGGTGGAGCCCCCACGGAATTCAACCGTCCGATCAAAGGCGACTTTGCCATTGAAAACGGTGGTGCCCTCACCCCCGAATTCCTGGCCGTGCTGATGGGTCTGACGCTTTACACCGCATCCTTCATTGCCGAAGTGATTCGTGGCGGCATCTCCTCAGTGGCACGGGGCCAAGGTGAAGCCGCCTCCGCCCTGGGCTTGAACCGCACCCAGGAAATGCGCCTGGTGATGCTGCCGCAAGCACTGCGCGTGATCATTCCACCCCTGACCAACCAATACCTGAATCTGACCAAAAACTCATCACTGGCGGTGGCCATTGGCTACCCTGATGTGGTGTCCATCGCCAACACCGCGCTCAACCAGACTGGCCGCGCTGTCGAGTGCATCTCGATCGTCATGCTGGTTTACCTGAGCACCTCCCTGGGCACAGCGCTGCTGATGAACTGGTACAACAGCCGCTCGGCGATCAAGGAGCGCTGAAATGAGCAACACCATGAATACCACCGTTTTCCAACCCATTGCGCCGCGTCCGGCCCCCGTCAACACAGAAGGCCCGGTAGCCTGGGTCAAATCCAACTTGATGGCCGACTGGAAAACCACGCTGGCTACCGTCACCATCGGCGCAGTGCTGCTGTGGCTGGTGCCTCAGATGCTGAACTGGGCACTGTTCAAGGCCGTCTGGTCAGCCAGTTACGAGGCCTGCCGTGCCGAGGGCGCAGGGGCCTGCTGGGGCGTGATCACCGAAAAATACCGTGTCATCATCTTTGGCCGTTACCCGTTTGAAGAACACTGGCGGCCGCTGGTGGCCACCGCGCTGCTGATCAGCCTGCTGGTGGCCAGCTGCATGCGTATGTGCTGGAAAGCCTGGCTGCCGGTGCTGTGGCTGGTGGTGATGGCCGTGTTCTTCACGCTGATGTATGGCAACACCCTGGGCATGACCAAGGTGGAAACCGACCGCTGGGGTGGCCTGCCGCTGACGCTGTTGCTGTCCTCCATCTCCCTGGTGCTGTGTTTTCCGATTGCACTGGTGGTGGCCCTGGGGCGGCGCTCCAAGCTGCCCGCCATTCGCAGCTTTTGCACCATTTATGTCGAGCTGATTCGCGGCGTGCCACTGATCTCGGTGCTGTTCATGGCCTCGTTCATGTTCCCGCTGTTCATGCCCCAAGGCACACAAATTGACGTGTTGTTGCGGGTGCTGGTGGGCATCACCCTGTTTGCTGCGGCCTACATGGCCGAGGTGATTCGCGGTGGTCTGCAAGCCATTCCCAAAGGCCAGGTTGAAGCAGCGGCCACGCTGGGCCTGTCGTACTGGCAAACCCAGCGCAAGATTGTGCTGCCCCAGGCCCTGGCCATGGTGGTACCGGGCATCATGAACAACTTCATCTCGACCTTCAAAGACACCTCACTGGTCACCATCGTGAGCTTGTACGAGCTGACAGGTGCCATGAAGCTGGCGCTGAACTCCGATGCCAACTGGCGGCCCTTCGTGATGGAAGGCTACTTCTTCATTGCCCTGATTTACTTTGCGTTCTGCTTCTCCATGTCGCGTTACAGCCACTGGGTTGAGAAACAAGTCAACAAGAGCAAATTGAGATAACTTGCGGGACAGACCGCCGCTACATGAAATGAGCAAGCTCTGTCCTCAACTGATTAACCCCTTCACATTCATCAGAATTCGATCATGGCTGAAACCAACCCAACCCCCATCATCACCTTTGACAAAGTCAACAAGTGGTACGGCAACAACTTTCACGTGCTGCGCGACATTGACCTGAGCGTCGCCAAGGGCGAACGTATTGTCATCTGCGGGCCCTCCGGCTCCGGCAAATCCACACTCATCCGCTGCATCAACCGGCTTGAAGAGCACCAACAAGGCCACCTGATCGTCGATGGCATCGAGCTGACCGACGATGTCAAGGCCATCGACCAGGTGCGCAAGGAAGTCGGCATGGTGTTCCAGCAGTTCAACCTGTTCCCCCACCTGACTGTGCTGGAAAACCTGACGCTCTCGCCCATGTGGGTCGGCAAGATGCCCAAGAAAGAAGCCGAAGAAAAGGCCATGGAGCAACTCAAGCGCGTGCGTATTGCCGAGCAGGCTGGCAAATACCCGCTGCAACTCTCCGGCGGCCAGCAGCAGCGTGTGGCGATTGCCCGCGCCCTGTGCCTGAAACCCAAGATCATGCTGTTTGACGAGCCCACTTCGGCACTTGACCCTGAGATGATCAAGGAAGTGCTGGACGTGATGATCGCCATGGCCGACCAGGGCATCACCATGCTCTGCGTAACCCACGAAATGGGTTTTGCCAAAGCCGTGGCCGACCGCGTGATCTTCATGGATCAGGGCCAGATCGTCGAGCAAAACAACCCGCACGACTTCTTCAACAACCCGCAAAGTGATCGCTCCAAAGACTTCTTGTCGAAGATTTTGGGTCACTAACTCCACCCACCATGGAGTCCTAAGTAGCTATACAAAAAATAGCTGCTTAGGCAATACCATCAAGCGCCAGAGGCATTATTAACTTTTATTTTGGGCACTCGCCCAAGCCCAGGCTTGATCGGAGAGTGCCAACACCTGGGTGGCATCACCCCAGCGGGATACAGGCGCATCAGAGTCTTCAAGCTGCTGGCGTTCAACCCGTTCAAGAATTCGCAGATAGTCTGCCCACGGGCCGGTTTGCTCCAGCAGGGCAAGACGCGCCGGCTCTGGGAGATTCAGCATGGTCACCACATCCTGCGGGCTGATTTTCAGCAGCACGCTCAGCATGGAAGCCAGCCCCAACGTGAAAAATTGTCCAGGCTTGTCTTCATGGCACTCAAGCGCCAGCAACTCCAGCAAACGTGCGCGCCACAGGGTGATTTCCTGTAACGCAGAAGATGCCTTGCGATGCCCGGCAAACTGCACCAGCAGCATGGACAACCAGCGGTACAACTCATTGCGCCCCAACAACATCACCGCATGCTCAATGTCTGAGTCCGGCATCAGTTGGGCATAACTGGCATTGTTGATGCGTTTGAGCAAACGCAGCGATATACCCACATCACCCTTGATGCTGCTCACGATGGCCCCCGTCTCCGTGCCCGTCACCAATTGATTGAGCAACACAGCCACACGCTGCATTTCGGGCGGAACAGGTAAAAACTCACGCACCTCATGGTCGGGGCTGCCCGCCATTGGAGCCAGGGCTCCGCAAGCAAACTTGACCCCCTGTTCCAACGCCATTTCCAGGTTTTCCAGACTGCCGATATCCGTCATCAGTATGTCAAGTCTGCGCAGTTCACCAGGCCAACTGGAACGACCTTTCAGCAGTTGCCCGATCGGTTGCTGCCCCTGATGCAGCAACAAAAAATCACGACGCACAAGAGACATCACCGACATATCCCAGCCCACTTGCACCCCACTTGCACGCAAGGTCTTCACCGCATATGTCACTTCAGGCGACAACACAAATTGATCAGGCTCACCCACGGTGGGATCCAGACCAATCCAGACACCTGGACAAAGGTCTGCTTCTACGGCATACACCAACCAGTTCATCGGCAAGCGGGCAAAGCCGACACGCCCGGTATGAGCCGTCAGCCGCGCCGATGTCAACACCCTGGCCACTTGAGCCGACCAGCCACGGTGATCTGGGCGTTGCACCAAACGTGCGAGCACAGCGCTGTCAATGCAAAATTCAAAGCCCGCAATGCTGCCATCTGCGGCAATCAAAGGCCGCCGTGGTCCCAGTGCCTGAATCACGGCATCTTTCTCGGCCTCTGGCAACTGGTCTGGCGCAGCGGTGCTGCCCTGCAGATAGGCCGCCACCTCAGGCTGCAAAGTGGATTGGCCCAACATCTTGGACACAAGTCGACGAAAAAAATGAGCCATGGTCATGTCCTTGGGTGTTTGAGCGGCCTTCAGCTGCCCGCCACCTTCATGCGTTTGATCAGGATTGACCCCACCGATTTGGCGCCATGGTTGTAGCTGTCTGCGCCCACGGCCACAATCTCTTTGAGCATGGTTTTCATGTTGCCCGCAATCGTGATCTCATGCACCGGGTAGACAATGCGGCCTTTTTCCACCCAAAAACCGCTGGCCCCGCGCGAATAGTCGCCGGTGACGTAGTTCACACCGCTGCCCATCAACTCGGTCACCAGCAAACCGGTGCCCAACTTTTCCAGCATGGCCTCCAGGTCATCACCGGCTCGGGTCAGGCGTGAGGTGAGCGTCAGATTATGCGAACCACCTGCATTGCCGGTGGTTTTCATGCCGAGTTTGCGCGCCGAGTAACTGCCCAAAAAATAGCCCTGCACCTTGCCAGCTTCAACCACGCTGCGGGCCTGTACACGCACACCCTCATCATCAAACGGTGAACTGCCTTTGCCGCGTTTGACAAACGGGTCTTCCAGAATGTCAATGTGCTTGGGCCACACTTGCTTGCCCAAGCTGTTCATCAAAAAACTGCTTTTGCGGTACAAAGCACCGCCGCTGATCGCCTGAACAAAACTGCCCAGCAAGCCTGCAGCCAGTGGAGACTCAAACAACACCGGACATTCGGTGGTGGCGATTTTGCGCGCTTTCAAGCGACTCAAAGCACGTTCGGCCGCATAACGCCCGACCGCCTCTGGCGTTGCCAGCTCAGCGGCATCCCGCTGCGAGCTGTACCAGTAGTCGCGCTGCATGTCGTCACCTTTGCCGGCAATTGGCGACACCGACAACGAATGGCGTGAGCTGGCGTAACCCCCTCGAAACCCATGTGTATGCGCACTGAAGAAGTGTGATTGCTGGGCCGACACCGATGCCCCCTCGCTGTTGGTAATCCGCTTGTCCACCTGCATGGCGGCAGCTTCGGTTGCCAATGCAATTTGCGCAGCCTGTTCGCTGGTGACTTCCCAGGGAAAAAACAGCTCCAGATCGGTGCGCTGCTCTTGCGGCTGGGCAATGTCGGCCTCATCGGGCAGCGCAGCAAATGGGTCTTCGGCGGTAAACCGGGCAATGTCAAATGCGGCCTGCACGGCTTGCTCTATCGCCGCCTGGGAAAAATCCGAGGTACTGGCATTGCCCCGGCGCTGCCCCACGTGAACGGTAATGCCCAGGGATTTGTCGCGATTGCGCTCCACATTCTCCAGTTCACCCTTGCGTACCGAGACACTCAGGCCGCAGCCCTCAGAGGCCTGTGCTGCAGCATCGGTCGCACCCAGTTTTTGGGCATGCAGCAAAGCACTGTCCACCAGACCCTCAAAAAAGACCCGACTGTAGGCAAAACCCTTGTCAGCCTGGGCTGCAGAAGGGGCTGATGGGCGACTTGTCGCCCGCGTGCGAGAAGATGTGTTGGATTTTTTCATAGCGCGGCTATGATACTTGGCTATGTCAAGAAAACTCAAAAAAGGCTATTTTGTCCGCGGTGAGTTCGTGGCCGAAGGCAGCGAACGCGATATTGAGCTCAAAGCCGAGCTCAAAGGCACCGATGAACAAAGCCGCACCGATCTCAAACGCGAAAGCACCGAGCTGCAAAAACTCGGTGCCGATTTACTCACCCTGCGCGCCGACCTGCTGGCTGGCCTTGAATTGTCTGACAAGTTCAAGGATGCCATTGCGGATGCCAAACGCATCACCAACTTCGAGGGCAAGCGCCGCCAGATGCAGTTCATTGGCAAGCTGATGCGCCAGCTTGAACCGCAGGTGGTTGAAGCTGTGCGTGCCGCGCTGGACGAGCAAGCCAATGGCTCCAACGCCGAAAAACTGGCACTGCACCAGGCCGAAGTCTGGCGTGATCGGCTGATCACCGACGAAGACGCTGCGGCACAGTGGATCAACCTGAATCCCGGCTGCGACACCCAGCAATTACGCGCCCTGATCCGCCAAGCCCGCAAAGATGCCAAACCTGAAAAACCCGGTGCCGCCGTGCGCCATGGCCGCGCCTACCGCGATATTTTCCAATTGGTGCGCGAAGCACTCAGCAGCGTCCCGCTGCGTGAACCGGATGCACCCGTCTTCAATCCTGCGAACGAGGCCTCTTGACCATGGCTGTCACCACCAACCCTTTTCCACCCATCAAAATTGGCATCGTGTCAGTCAGTGACCGTGCCTCAACCGGCATCTACATGGACAAGGGGGTGCCTTCGCTACAGAACTGGCTGAACCGGGCTTTGAAAAACCCACTGCAATTTGAACCACGCCTGATTCCGGATGAACAAACTGCGATCAGCAACACGCTGATAGAACTGGTGGATGCAGGCTGTGCCCTGGTGCTCACCACAGGCGGTACCGGCCCGGCCCTGCGCGACGTGACTCCGGAGGCCACACTGGCCATTGCACACAAGGTGATGCCCGGTTTTGGTGAACAAATGCGTCAGATCAGCCTGAACTTTGTACCCACCGCCATCCTGTCACGCCAAGTGGCGGTGATTCGCCATCAAACGCTCATCATCAACCTGCCAGGTCAGCCCAAATCGATTGCCGAAACACTCGAAGGCCTGCGTGATGCCGATGGAAAAACCGTGGTTCCTGGCATTTTTGCCGCCGTACCCTATTGCATTGACCTGATTGGTGGGCCTTACATTGAAACCCAAGAGGCGGTTTGCCAAGCCTTCAGACCCAAGACCGCCATCCGCACGTTTGGGTAATTCCCTTGTGTGAACTCAACGCGTCCACTTCAATTCTTTTTCAACCTGTACACGGTAGGCCTCAACCAGACCCTCGGCCTTCATTTGTTTTAATGTGGCAGCCAGACGTGGCGCCAAGGCTGCATGTTTGCGATGCAGGTAAGTGTAAGTTGGCAAGGTGGCCAGATGAAGCACTTTGTGCAGGCGCATGTTGTCCTTGAATTCGGGGCTATTGAGGTAGCGACGCATTGAGGTCTCAAGATCACAATACACATCAGTGCGCCCCGCCAGCAGCTTCCTCAAACCCTGCTCACCGCTGGAAATGCTGTCAAGCTGACCTTCTGGAACCAAGGCCTTGAGCTTGTTTTCACAAAGCAGTACGCCCCTCTGGTACTCCACAACCCAGTTTGTTCCGCGTAAATTTTCCAGGCTTTGAAGCTGGATCGTTGGCTTGGCCGCATACAGCACAAAACCCATGTCAATGATGGACTCCTCCACCCGGATCAAATTCGGATGGGCTGCACCATAGTCGTAAATGCGCGCAGGATCACCATCAATCTCGCCCGAATCAAGCAAGGCCGAATAACGCGCCATGGGGTAATGGGTGATCTGCATCGGAATCCCCAAACGACGAAAGGCTTCCGAGAGGATCAAGGTACCCCAACGCACGCCAAACGCCTGGGGTACCCCATTGGCACCAAAAACAAAAGGAGCAGGCTCAGCCGCCAAGGCTACACGACACCCCAAACTGGCCAACAAAACACAGCCCACAACCCACAAACGCATCCAGCGAACCAATGACATGCCTTACTTCCCTACCAGTTGGTTGAGCTTGTCCGCCTCAAAATGCTCTTGTTTGGCGGCATCCGCTGGCACGATGGAGGCCACCTGGCGCGGGCAATTGAGCTGTTCGATGGCCTTCCAGATCATGGCAATCTGATGTTCCTGCCCCGCCGCACTGTCGATCAGGCCACGCAAGGCCTGACTCAGCGGGTCGTCGTTTTGCGTCACGCCGTAGGCTGAAAAGCCCATTTTGGCGGCCACTTCTTCACGTTTGACATCTTGCTCGGCCTGAATGATGCGCGCCGGGTTTCCCACCGCAGTGGCTCCGGCCGGTACGGGTTTGGTCACCACCGCGTTGGAACCCACCTTGGCCCCGTCACCCACGGTAAAGCCGCCCAACACCTGCGCTCCAGCCCCAATCACCACACCTCGCCCCAGCGTGGGATGCCGCTTGGTGCCTTTGTAAAGCGAAGTGCCCCCGAGCGTGACGCCCTGGTAAATGGTGCAGTCGTCGCCGATTTCGGCGGTCTCCCCCACCACCACACCCATGGCATGGTCAAAAAACACCCGCTCGCCGATCTTGGCTCCCGGATGAATCTCAATACCCGTCAAAAACCGCGCGATGTGCGAGGTGTAACGGCCCAGCCATTTGAAGCCATGCGTCCAGAGCACATGTGCCACGCGGTGCAGGATAACCGCATGCAGGCCGGGGTAACAGGTCAGCACTTCCCAGGTGCTGCGCGCCGCCGGGTCGCGGTCAAGGATGCACTGAACGTCGGATTTGATTCTTGAAAACATGATGCAAGTCTAATCTTTGGAGCTCGCCCCTGATGCTGACGGGGGCTGTGGTTTGAGCATCATTTTGGCCATGCCACGCAGGATATGAATTTCCTCCTGGGTGAGCTGTGCCCGGTTGAACAACTGGTTCAAGCGCGGCATGAGTTTTTTGGGCGACTGCGGGTCGAGAAAACCAATCTGGGTCAGTGCCTGCTCCAGGTGCGCCAGCATGCCTGACACCTGAGCTGCATCGGCCAGCACCGGGGCATCGGTCGCCGCCTGCACCGGGTAAGCGCCCAGCGCCTCGCGCCAGTCATAGGCAATCACCTGCAAGGCCGCCCCCAGATTGAGCGAACCAAATTTGGGGTTGCTGGGAATGCTCAGGCACACATGACAGCGGTACACATCTTCGTTGCGCATGCCAAAGCGCTCAGAACCAAACAAGAAAGCCACCCCAGTATTACAAGCATTTTCAGCCTCTAGCGCTTGTCCATCATGCGCAAGCAGCTCTTTTTTTAAGAGCATATCAAAGTGCTTACGCGGCGTGGTGGTAGGTGGCCCAAAGTCACGCGGGGTCATGGCCGTGGCACACAAATGGGTCATACCCTCCAGCGCCTCGTCCAATGTGTCCACAATGCGGGCATTTTTCAGCACATCCAGCGCCCCACTGGCACGCTGGATGGTTTCTTCACGGTTCAGCACATTGGCCCAGCGCGGAGCCACCAGCACCAGGTCATCAAAGCCCATGGTTTTCATGGCACGTGCTGCCGCACCTACATTGCCAGCATGGCTGGTGTTGATCAGGATAAATCGGGTCTGCATGGTCGAGGCCGTTAAAATGTCGGTATTGTCGCTGCCTGCATCGCCAGACCAGCCCACCGCTCATCCTCACTTCACAATCTATGACAACTTCAAACTTGCACCCCATGATCAATGTGGCCGTGAAGGCCGCCCGCGCTGCCGGTGCCATCATCAACCGCGCCGCACTTGATGTGGAATCCGTCCGTGTGTCGCAAAAACAGGTCAATGACTTTGTCACCGAAGTCGACCAAGCCGCCGAGCAAATCATCATTGAAACCCTGCTGGGAGCCTATCCCGGCCATGCCATCTGGGCCGAAGAATCGGGCCGTGAGCACGGGGCGCAAGACTCTGACTATGTCTGGATCATTGACCCGCTGGATGGCACCACCAACTTCATCCACGGCCTGCCGGTGTACTGCGTGAGCATTGCCTTGGCCGTCAAAGGCAAGGTTGAGCAAGCCGTCATTTACGACCCCACCCGCAACGACCTGTTCACCGCCACCAAAGGGCGCGGCTCTTACCTGAACAACCGCCGCATTCGACGACATCAACACCTACCTGCGCCTGATGGGCGACATGATGGCCCGCACCGCCGGCCTGCGCCGCCCAGGTGCAGCCGCCCTGGATCTGGCCTATGTGGCCGCCGGGTATACCGACGGCTTTTTTGAGCTGGGTCTGCACCCCTGGGATGTGGCCGCTGGCTCGCTGCTGATCACCGAAGCCGGTGGCCTGGTGGGCAATTTCTCGGGTGATGCCAACTTCCTGGAGCAAAAGGAATGTATGGCCGCCAACCCCCGCATCTACGGCCAAATGGTGGCCTTGCTCGGCAAATACAGCAAGTTTGCCGGCGCGGGGGACAAGGTTGCGGTACGGGCTGCGGTGGCTGAAATGGCCAAAGCATCCCCACCCGTTGAAGTGATCGAAGACTCGACACCTGCAAACGCGGCTTCTGACGCGCCGTTTTAAAAGCTCACCCCTCAAACTGCGGCTGCAGCTGCCTGATCCGCCGCATCGCCATAGCGGCGGCGGCAGTACGGGTTTCCACACCTAATTTGACAAACACCCGCTCCAGGTGTTTTTTGACGGTCATCGGGCTGCTGCCCAAAATATCACCAATGTCGCGGTTGATCTTGCCCTTGACCACCCAGTACAGCACCTCGGCCTCTTTCGGGGTGAGCTTGAAGCTCAGGGCAATGGCTTCGATCACGCTGCTTTCGCTCACCTCTTGCATGATGATCAGCCAGTCGCCGCCGCCTTCGCTGTCGCCAATTTGCTGGTGCAGGCGAAAAGTCAGGCGATTGGGGCCGTGCTCGAGGCTCAGACGCGGCGGCTCGCTCAACAGGTCTGGGCTGCCGACATGGCGGCGCAGCCAGGCCAGCACCGCGTCGGTGCCGTAGTAGCGCAGCAGCAAGTCACGCGCCAGCGGGGTTTGCCACATCAGGCGGCCGTCACTCACCCGCACGGTGATGCTGGCGTAGCCAAAGGCATCCAGGGCGCTGCGGGCCTGGCGCTTTTCGCGTGCGCCTTGCAAGTGAACCTGCATGCGGGCCAGCACTTCCTTCGGCTTAATCGGCTTGGTGACGTAATCCACGCCGCCGGCCTCCAGTGCGGCGACCAAATGCTCGGTCTCGGTCAGGCCTGTCATGAAAATGATCGGAATGTGCGCGGTTTGTGGCATGGCCTTGAGCTGGCGGGCCACTTCAAAACCATCCATGCCGGGCATCATGGCATCGAGCAGCACAATGTCGGGCAGGGCTTGAGCGGCACGCTGCAAAGCCGCCGCACCACTGAGCGCCACCAGCACGGTGTAGCCGGATTCATCCAGCGCGTCATGCAGCACGGACAGGTTGTCGGGCACGTCATCGACGATCAACACCACATCGCTGTTGCTGCGATCCAGGGTGTGGTGTAGGGGGGCTTGAGGCATGGTGTTTTCGCTGGCGGTCATGCGCCCTGAACGGGTGAATTGAGGTGTTGACTGATGTGCTTGCTCATGGTTTCAAACTGAAATTGCCGCGCCAGCCCACGCATATGGGCCACAAAAACGGCTTGGCTGGATTGCTCGGCTTCCAGGGCATCGAGCTGGTTCAGGATGCCACGGTAGTAACCCAGATTGACCATTTCCAGCAAGGCGTGCAACTGTGGTGATGGCGGACTCACGGGTACGGGGTGAGCAGCGGGTGTTAGCGCTTCTTCTGGGGAAGGGGTGTCGAGCCAGCTCAGGCCCAGGCGGCGCTCCAGCCAGTCCAGCAGATCGGCGTGGCGCACCGGCTTGAGGATGAAATCTTCAGAGGGCACACCCAGATCGTTGTCCAGCCCACGGTCAAAGGCATTGGCTGAGACGATGGCAATCTGGGGCATGGCGTGTGGGCTGTCTTTGAGCAACTCGCGCAGGCGGCGCAGGGTTTCCCAACCGTCAATGCCGGGCATGGCCAAGTCCATCAAAACCACCTCGGGCAGGTAGCCCGAGGCCAGCAAGTCCAGGCAGTCGTGGCCGCTGGCAGCGCTGCGCACCTCAAACCCAAGCGGTTGCAACACCTGCATCAGCAAATCACGGTCAGCCGCCTCGTTGTCAACCACCAGAATCCGCCTGCGCGGCCCGGCATAGCCCAGACGCGGGCGGCGCACATAGGTCGGGTGTTGGGATGTGGGCGTAGTGGCTGATGCGTCCAGCCGCACCTCAGGCAAAAACAACTTGGCTTTGAACACTGAGCCAATGCCGGGCGAGCCGATGACCGACATTTCGCCGCCCATCAAATCGGTCAACATTTTGGCAATCGTCAACCCCAGGCCCGCCCCTGGTTTGGCTGAACTTGCACCCTGCGCCCTGGCAAAGGGCTCAAAAATTCGGTCAATTTCCGCTTCAGGCAAACCCGGCCCGGTGTCTTCGATCTCGATGAAGGCCATTTCACGCGCATAACGCGCCCGCAGAGTCACCTGGCCGTGCTGGGTGAATTTGAGGGCATTGCCCAGCAGGTTGATGACAATTTGGCGCACCCGCTTTTCATCACCGCGCACCAGAGTGGGCAAGCTGCCGCTAATCTGGCAGTGAAAGCCCAGTCCCTTGGCCTGGGCTTCAAGCTCGAACAGACTGGCAAGGTCATGGATCAGATCGGCAAACGGCATCGGTTTGGCATTCAGGGTAAGCCGACCGGCCTCAATGTGGGCAATGTCCAGCGTGCCCTCAATGAGTGACAGCAGGTGCTCGCCGCCGCGCTTGATGACGCTCACGGCTTGTTTGCGGTGCGGCGGTATCGAGGCATCCTCCCCCATGAGCTGCGCGTAACCCAGAATGCTGTTGAGCGGCGTGCGTAACTCGTGGCTGATGGCGCTGATGTAGCGGCTTTTGGCCTGGTTGGCCTGATCAGCCGCCAGCCGGGCCAGCTCGGCCGCCGCCCGGGCATCTTCGGCCACCTGGCGGGCGTGTTGCAGCGCCTCGTCGGTCTGGCGGTGCAAATCAATTTCACGCATCAGCAAATGGGTTTGCCGGTTCGACTCTTCCTGCGCCACCCGGCGGCTCTGGTGCGCCAGCACCACCCACCAGACCACCAGCCCGGACACCAGAATCAGCGCCATGAAGGCCTTGAAGAAGCCCGCCCGCAACACCTCGGAGGCGGCCTGCAACATCCGCGCATCCAGCAGCGACTGGGCCAATGAGCGGGTTTCCTGCTGGTAAAGCAGCCCAAACAGGCTGGCCAGCAGCGGCGCAATCACCAGCATCAGCAGCAAAAACGTGCCCAAACCCTTGTCCAGATGCGCCCAGGCATGTTGGGGCAGCAGCCAGCGCAAAGCGGTTTCCCACTGGCTCGACAGTTTGGCGTGCGGTTTGCACAGGTCACCACAACGGGCATCGAGCGTGCAACACAGCGAACAAATCGGGCCTTGGTAGGCTGGGCAATGCGCCATGTCGGGGGCTTCGTACTCACGCTCGCAAATCACACAGGTCTTGAGCTGGCAGCCGGTGTCCTCACCCTTGAGGGTCTGCCGGGCCAGGTAGTACTTGCCCCGGGTGGCCCAGGCGATGAGTGGCGCGGCGATAAAGGCCGTCGCCAGGGCGATGATGGCCGAAAACGCCTGTGCCATCGGCCCCAAAAACCCAAGGTAAGCCGTCACAGAGAGCAGCGAGGCCAGCAGCAGCCCAGCGGTTTGTTGATCACCAGATCGGCCACCACCGCCATCATCCAGGCAATGGCAATGTTGGAATACAAGCCGAGCACATCGCCCAATGCGGCAAACACGTTCATCTCCATCAAGGTGAACGCAATCAGCGTGTTGAACACCACCCAGACCACCCGCCCCGGATGGCTGTGGGTCAGGCGCGAGAAAAAGTTGCTCCAGGCCAGCGACCCGGCATAAGCATTGGTGACGTTGATCTTGAGTTGCGACAGCACCACAAACAGCGCGGTCACGGCCACCGCCCAGCCGTAGTTGGGAAACACCACCTCGTAAGCGGCCAGGTACATCTGGTTGGGGTCAACCGCACGATCCAGCGGCACGGCGTTTTGAATCGCCAGATAGGCCAACAGCGCCCCACCGAGCATCTTCAGCACCCCCAGGCCGACCCATCCCGGCCCGCCGACCAGCACACTGAGCCACCAGCGCCGGGCATTGACCGCCGTGCGCATGGGCATGAAGCGCAGGTAGTCGGCCTGTTCACCCATTTGCGTCATCAGCGCCACCCCCACCGTCAAGGCTGCACCAAACAAAGGCAGGCTAAACCCTTCCGAGACCGCCTTATCACCAAGGTAGTGCGTGATGCCAGCAAACGCGCCTGGGTTGCGCAGCAACACATAGACAAAAGGCACGACCAGCATCACCAACCACAGGGGTTGCGTCCAGACCTGCAAGCGGCTGATGGTCGACACCCCGTGGGTCACCAGCGGAATCACCGCCAACGCACAGATCAGATAACCCCAGCGCGGCGGAATGCCCAGCGCCAACTCCAGCGCATAGGCCATCACCGCGGCCTCCAGCGCAAAAAAGATGAAGGTGAAGGTGGCGTAAATCAGCGAGGTGATGGTCGAGCCGATGTAGCCAAACCCCGCACCCCGGGTGAGCAAATCCATGTCCACCCCGTAACGGGCAGCGTAGATGCTGATGGGCAAACCGGCCAGAAAAATGATCAACCCGGTGGCCAGAATGGCCCAGAACGCATTCACAAAGCCGTACTGCACCAGCAGCGTGGCCCCGACCGCTTCCAGTATCAAAAACGCAGCAGCGCCCCCAAGCGCAGTCTGCGCGACACGCCATTCAGACCACTTGCGAAAACCCTGCGGGGCAAAGCGCAGCGCGTA
>VIKI01000298.1:2469-2852 GCA_008080595.1 Comamonadaceae bacterium | reverse complement strand
TTGCACATCCAGCCCGACCTGGGCCACCAGATCCAGCAGCACCACATGAGAACTGGGGTCCAGTCCGTGGGTGAAATAGGCGGTGAACAAGGCCATTTTGAGGGCTTTTTGTGCGCCCGGCGGACTTTCCCGTTCGGCCCAGTGCAACAGGCGGTGGGCATCGAAGGTGTTGTAGATGCGGTCACGTTTGCCGATGCCAAACTCAAAGCCCAGGGCCGCGCCGCGCTGGCGAATGGTTTCACGGGTTTGCGCCAGCTGCTCTGGTGAGGCCCCGTATTTCTGGCTCAGGTGCTCGGTGATCTCCTGGCCCTCGGCGGGCATTTTCGGGTTGAGTTCAAACGGCTGAAAACGCAACTCGGTGGGCACCTGGCCTTGCAGGCGTT
>VIKI01000298.1:0-2456 GCA_008080595.1 Comamonadaceae bacterium | reverse complement strand
CGTTCAGTGACTGCAAGCCAATGGCACACCAGGGGCAGGACACGTCGGAGACAAAATCGATGGTGATGGGAGTTGTCATGGGGTGGGTGAGTACTGGGCTCTGGTCATGGGTGGGGCGCTGCAGTATCGGCCATCCCATCATCAGGTGCGAGGGCAGGAGGCCAAACCATTCACATCACAAGGGCGATTGGATCGCCCCGTTGGGTTGGCGCGAAGTGTGTAACCCGTAACTACAACACTTGACCCGGCACCTTCCCATACCCCCCGCCCCCAGGGGTCAAAATCTCAAACACATCCCCTGCCAACATTTCGGTCTGGCCGATATGGCCCAGCACCTCAACCGAGCCATCACCGCGCACCACCTGGTTGATTCCGACCTGGCCGGCCTGGCCGCCAGCCGCACCAAACGCGCCGTGAACCCGACCGTTGGACAGGATGCTGGCCGTCATCGGCTCCAGAAAGCGCACCCGGCGAATGCCGCCGTTGCCACCGTGCCACTGACCGGCCCCGCCGGAACCCTGCCGAATCGAATAACTCTCCAGCCGCACCGGAAAGCGGAACTCCAGCACCTCGGGGTCGGTCAGGCGCGAGTTGGTCATGTGGGTTTGCACCACACTGCACCCGTTGAAACCCTCACCCGCCCCGGAGCCGCCGGAAATGGTTTCGTAATACTGGTACTGGGCGTTGCCAAAGGTGAAGTTGTTCATGGTGCACTGGCTGGCCGCCATGTTGCCCAGCGCACCGTACAAGGCATTGGTGATGCAGCTGGAGGTTTCCACATTGCCCGCCACCACCGAGGCCGGTGGATTCGGGTTGAGCATGGAGCCTGCCGGGATGATGACCCGAATCGGCTTGAGGCAACCCGCATTGAGCGGAATATCGTCATTGACCAGGGTGCGAAATACATACAGCACCGCCGCCATACACACCGCTGTGGGGGCGTTGAAGTTGTTGGGCTGCTGGGCTGAGGTGCCGGTGAAATCCACCTCCAGGCTACGCGCCGCCGTGTCCACCCGGATCGCCACCTGAATCTGTGCGCCGTTGTCCAGCTTGAGCGTGAAAGCGCCGGATTGAAGGCGGCTGATGACGCGGCGCACGGCTTCTTCGGCGTTGTCCTGCACATGGCGCATGTAGGCTTGCACCACGTCCAGGCCAAACTGCGCCACCATCTTGCGCAACTCTTGCACGCCTTTTTCATTGGCGGCAATTTGCGCCTTCAAATCCGCCATGTTTTGCGGCGGGTTGCGTGAAGGGTAGTCACCGCTTTGCAGCAGCGCCATCATCTCGGCCTCGCGCAGCACGCCCTGGTCGACCAGCTTGAAGTTGTGAATCTGCACCCCTTCCTCTTCAATGCGCGTGGAAAACGGGGGCATCGACCCCGGCGTGATGCCGCCAATGTCCGCATGGTGGCCGCGGGAGCCGACGTAAAACATCGGCTCAGGCGAGGCTGGCAGGTACACCGGCGTGATGACGGTGATGTCGGGCAGGTGCGTGCCGCCGTGGTAGGGGTCGTTCAACACGTAGACGTCGCCGTGGTGCATGCGCCCTGCGTTCTCGGCGATCACGGTTTTGATGCTTTCCCCCATGGAGCCCAGATGCACCGGCATGTGGGGGGCGTTGGCAATCAGGTTGCCCTGGGCATCAAACAGGGCGCAGCTGAAGTCCAGCCGCTCCTTGATGTTGACCGAGTAGGCGGTGTTTTGCAGTTGCAAGCCCATTTGCTCGGCAATGTTCATGAACAGGTTGTTGAACACCTCCAGCAGCACCGGGTCTGCGCGGGTGCCTGCTGCGAATTTAATAGTGCGTTGCGCACGTCGAATAAGGACCAGATGGTCAAAAGACGTTAAAGAAGCCTCCCAGCCGGGCTCCACCACGGTGGTGGCGTTTTTCTCGGCAATGATGGCTGGGCCGGGCACGATGTCGCCTGGGCGCAGGTCTTCACGCACCAGCAGCAGCGCCTCATGCCACTGGCCGCCCGAGTACATGCGCACCCGCTCGCGCACCACACCGCTGGCACACAGGTCGCGCGGGGCGTGCAGGGTGTGGCTGATCTCCGTGGCGGCTTCCCCGGCCACCACGGCCTCGACCGACACGGCCTCTACCACCAGCGCCTTGCCCTGCATCAAAAACGCAAAACGCTGGCGGTAAGCGGCCTCAAACCCGGCTTGAATCTCGGCCAGACTGCCAAACGGCACGACCAAAGCCGCATCACTGCCCTGGTAACGCACATGGACCCGGCGCAGCACCTGTACCGCGCTGGCACTGTCGGCTTGCTGGCCTTGCAACTGGGCGGCAGCGGTGTGAGCCAAAGCGTCGATCTGCTGCGCCAATGCCATCACCGTTTGAGCGTTGAGCGGGCGCTCCACCGCCTGTTCGCGAATCAGCGTCTGGTCGGCCAGGCCCATGCCGTAGGCGCTCAGCACCCCGGCCAGTGGGTGCACCAGCACCCGCGTCAT
>VIKI01000065.1 GCA_008080595.1 Comamonadaceae bacterium | reverse complement strand
AAGGCTATAGCCGACGCTTGCCGCCAGCTGGCGCGAGGCTAAACCGCCGGCAATGACCACGCCATCCGCTTGGTAGTTGCCCCGATGGGTCTCCAAGCCTATGACCCTTTGCCCCTTGGTTATCAGTTTCCTTGCAGTTTCAGAAAAATGGATTTGAGCCCCTTGCACCAGCGCTGCATCCAGGGCCGCACGTGCATACCGCGCTGCATCTCCTGTGCCATCGTTGGGGCAAAAGACGGCCTGCTGGAACCGTATATTGGATGCTTGCAACAGTGGCTCGCAGAGCAACAACTGGGCCGCGTCCAGGCTCTCAAAAGGCTCCCCGGAACTGCTAAGCAAGTCTGCGTCATGGCTGCTTGGCGCATGCCGGTCATCGTACAAGTACAGGATGCCGTTGTGGCGGCCACCATATGCCTCCAATGGAATGCTGGCTTCGCGCATCTGCAAGTCACGCGAATAGGCCGCCAACACCAAGGCCGCACGCGAGTTGGCAAGCCACCGTTCCCGGCTTGCCTCGCGTGCGAACAGGGCGCTCCATTGCAGAAATGAAGCATCCCACGGAGGGCATATGCCGATCCCATCACCACGACCCAACAGGGATTGGACGGCTACCCCGACCACGCCCGGTTCCGCCCAGCTAAAGCAATGCCCGGGCGAAACCAGACCCGCGTTGGCGTGGCTGGCCTCTGAAGCCACAGAGTCCGCACTCTCCAGGATTTCAACGCTGCAACCTGCACGCACCAGTGCATGCGCCGTCGCAGCACCGGCTATGCCAGCACCCACCACCAAAATATGCATTTTTCCAATACTCCCAAGGTAAAAAAGAGCCTGCAGGTGCATGCAAGCCATTGTGAAGACGATGATGCTGAAGACCTGCTCATGTTAACCAAAAATTTGCGTATACGCAAATTTTTAATTACATCCACCGATCCTTTGAAGAACCAGACACACAAATAAACGTTGGCTTGATCTGCTGCCCATCGTTGCACACACCACTGCTGGCAAAATTGCGCAAAGGACATGCCATGAAAGCCAAAACAGAACCACTCAAGCCCGTCAAGCCAACGCTTCTAGACCCGCTGACACTCGGGCTGCGCTTGCGAACTGCACGCAAACAGCTGGGCTGGACACTGACCCAACTGTCTGACCGCGCTAATGTGTCCGTGACCACCATCTCCAGAGCAGAACGTGGTCAGTTAGCACTGGGCTATGAGAACCTCTCAGCCCTTGGCCAAGCCCTGCAAATAGGGACGCTTTTTTCCAAGGGCATCGAAGCGTCGCCAGGCAAGGAGTGCCTGGAAATCACTCGCGCAGGAGAGGGTGTCCATTACCGGGGCCTTGCGTTTTCCTACGAATTTCTGGCAACAGGCATCAAGGGAAAGCCCATCAATCCAGTTTTAGGCACCGTGCACGCGCGCAGCCTGACAGGTCAAGCAGATTTTGCGCGTCATGCCGGGGTAGAGTTTGTATATGTGCTGACGGGCGAAATTGAGGTGCATTTCGAGAATCTGGACACAGTCCATCTCAAGCGGGGTGATTCCCTGTATTTTGATAGCCGAATCGGCCATGCCTTTGTGACGGTGAGCAAACAACTTGCCAAGGTGATTGGTGTCATCACGGTGGAGAGCAACCACATGGCGCTTGCAAAGCAAGGACAGGAGTCTTAAGACACACTTTTCGGTCACAGGCGCGATCAGCAGAAATGGCATCTAAACGCAAAGAGGCCAAATCATGAAGCACGTCATGAAACAAATGCCTTCAAATAATGGCAAGTTTTTGATAGCCAACGCAAGAATGCGATAACGCTGCACGCCCCTTTTTTTCTACAGTCAGTCTCCCGATCCAAAATTTCATAAAGAGGAGACTAGACTTGAAATACCTACCAAAGATTGCCACTGCAATCGCCTTGACGGCCTTGGCTGTCATACTGCCCGGCTGCGGGGGCAGTAATAGCAACAACACAACCGTCGCGCAGGAAAAAAGCTGTGCCGACATCACGACGACCTCTTTGCATATCCCTGGGTTGGTTGTTACTTCTGCCACTGTCGTGAACGCAAGCACAACAACAGCAACCAGTCAGAGCTACCCGACCCACTGCGATGTTCTGGGGAAAATCAACGAGCGTACAGGCATCGATGGCAAACCCTATGCCATCGGATTCGATATCAAATTGCCGATTTCCGGCTGGAACGGCAAATTCTTTTATTCGGGTGATGCGGGCACAGACGGTGTTTTCTTTGCCCCACTGGGCGGACTCGGCTCTGGGCAGACGACAAACGCGCTAAGCCTTGGTTATGCCGTTGCAAGCAGCGATGGTGGTCACAATGATCCAACCAGCTTTGATACCAGCTTCGGACTCGATCCGCAAGCGCGTATCGACTATGGCTACAACGCTCTGGGCACCCTGACCCCATTGGCAAAAACGATCGTTTCCCAGTTCTATGGAACAGCGCCGACCCGGTCTTACTACATGGGCTGCTCCAAGGGGGGTGAAACAGGTCTGATGGCTGCTACCCGTTATGCAGATCAATTTGATGGCATCGTTGCGGGCGCTCCGGGCTTTGACCTGCCGAAGGCAGCGGTGGCCCAAATATACGATTCGCAGCAGCTTCTCAGCATTCCAGGCAGCAGCAATGTGGCTGGACCTCCCGGGGTAGGCGGAATCACTGGTGCTCTGAGTTCACAAGATATCAAGTTGTTGTCCAACTCTATTTTGAATAAATGCGATGCCCTTGATGGGGCAACGGATGGCATGGCGAGCGATACGGCAGCGTGTCAGGCGGCATTCAACCTCACCACGGACGTTCCCCTGTGTGCACCCGGTGGTGCTGCGTCTAACGGCACCTGTCTGAGCACCGCACAAAAAACAGCGTTGAGCAACATTTTTTCTGGTGCCAAAGACACCGCAGGAAATCTGATTTATGCGGATTGGCCCTGGGATCCAGGCATTACGGGCAACATTCCCTTCGTTGGCTGGGCATACTGGAAGCTCAGCCTTAACCCGCTGCTTGGCCCCATGTCGGTTGGCAATATCTTCACCACGCCCCCAACCGCCGTCACACCAACGAATGCAGCAACTTTTCTGACAGGTTTCGACATGAATCGGGCGTACCCATGGATCTACGGCAGCAATGCCACCTATACCGAGTCGCCCATGTCTTTCATGTCGCCGCCTGATCGCGTGCACTTCACCACGTTGAAATCCAAAGGCAAGCTGATCGTTTACCACGGTGCGGCGGATCCGGTGTTCTCAGCCAACCACACGATCAACTGGTACAAAAATGTTGCAGCTGCTGATTCGACCGCCGCCAATTACGCCCGGCTGTTTGTGGTGCCTGGCATGAATCATTGTGGCGGTGGTGTAGCCACGGACAATGTGGATGCTTTTTCCGCGCTGGTGAAGTGGGTCGAGCAGGACTCCGCCCCGGACAGCATCATGGCAACGGTTTCCGCTGGCAACCCGGATGTCCCTGCATCCTGGTCTCCCAATCGTAGCCGGCCAATTTGCGCCTATCCGAAAAAGGCCATACTCAAAACCGGTGCGACTGATCTGGAGAGTGCTGGCAGCTTTGTCTGTCAATAAATGCCGATCATGCCAGGTGAGCCTTGTCTTGCCTGTGTGACAACCCCTCTCAAACCCAGGAGGCATTTGGAATGTGAGCGGCTGAAAGTGGCCACTGACGTGGCCACTTTCGCAAAAGCTGTGCAAATTCCTTGTTGTCAACATGTGCATGCCTTTGCGGTTGAGGAAGCTGCTCATCCCCTCGCATAACCCGCACCATGCGGGGCGCTCAGTGAGCAGAACACGGGCGTAGCACGACAGCACGTCATTCCTATTTATTGCATCACCATTGATCAACTGGGGGCCATGATTGCACCTCATCAAGCATGCGGCATGCATGTATTGTTTGTTTGATTTTGGTTCGCTTGGCCTAGGGTAAATACCGATTAAATGAGTTGAATTCAGTGTTGAAAAGGTTATTTTTTATAATCATAATTGACATGAAATTCAAAACCACTTCATGAGCAAAACCATTATTTACTCCGTCAACGTGATGTTTGGCGACTGCGACCCGGCTGGCATCGTGTTCTTTCCGAACTTTGCCAAGTGGATGGATGCCTCGTCGCTGAACTTCTTCATGCAAAGCGGTGTGCCGCCCTGGCGTGAGCTGGTCAAAACCACCGGCATCATTGGCACGCCGCTGCTGGAGATCAACACCAAATTTCTGCGCCCTGCCACCTATGGCGAAACCTTGCAGATTCACACCAGCATCGAGGAGTGGCGCGACAAGGTGTTTGTGCACCGCCACCTGATCCAACGCGGTGACGAGCTGCTGTGTGAAGGCCGCGAAGTACGCGCTTTTTGCATGCGCTTGCCCGATGACCCGGATCGCATCAAGGCCATCCCGATCCCCGCTGACATCAAGGCCCTGTGCTGTTGATTCCGATCAATTTTTTCCCCGCGCTTCCCCTTTAATAAAACCACTTGGAGACAACACCATGAAAGCATTCAAAACCCTCATCGCCACCGCCGCTGCGGCCCTGGCTACTGGCTCGGCACTGGCCGACATCACCATTGGCATCAGCCTGCCTTTGAGTGGCCCGGCCTCTGGCCTGGGTATTCCGATGGGCAACCAGATCAAACTCTGGCCGACAAGCATCGCCGGTGAAAAACTCAAGGTCATCGTGCTCGACGATGCCACCGACCCCACCAACGGTGTGAAGAATGCCAAACGCTTTGTCACCGAAGACAAGGCCGACATCATCATGGGCTCTGCCGCCACACCGGTGGCCATCCCGATGGCAGCCGTGGCCGCTGAGGCTGAAACCGTGCAAATTGCTTTCTCCCCGGCCGTGCTGCCCCCAGGCAAAGATGCCTGGACTTTCCGCCTGCCGCAGTCCAACAACGTCATGGCCCACGCCATGGTGGCTTTGATGAAAAAGCAAGGCATCAAAACCGTCGGCTTTCTGGGCTACACCGATGCCTATGGCGAGAGCTGGCTCAAAGACTTCACCGCAGAAGCCACTGCCAACGGCATCAAGCTGATTGCCACCGAGCGTTTTGCCCGCTCTGACACCAGCGTGACAGCGCAGGCTTTGAAACTGGTCTCGGCCAACCCCGATGCCATGCTGATCGTGGCCTCAGGCAGTGGTGCAGCCATGCCCGAAATGGCGGTGGTGGATCGTGGCTTCAAGGGCAAGATTTTCCAGACCCATGCCGCTGCCTCGCGTGACCTGATGCGCGTGGGCGGCAAGGCGGTAGAGGGCACTTATGTGGTGTCCGGCCCAGCGGTGATTGCCGAGCAGTTGCCTGACAGCCACCCGTCCAAGAAGGTCTCGATGGACTTTGTGCAGCAGTTTGAGAAGACCTATGGCCCAGGCTCACGCAACCAGTTTGCCGGTCACAGCTATGACGCAGTGTTGATTCTGGAAAAAATTGTTCCCGTGGCCTTGAAAAAGGGCAAGCCCGGCAGCAAAGAATTCCGCGCCGCCTTGCGTGATGCCATGGAAACCATGGGCCGCACCGTGGTGTCCCATGGCGTACTGAACTGGACCAAAGAAGACCACTGGGGTTACACCAATGAGACCGGTGTGATGCTCAAGGTGGTGAATGGCGACTGGAAGGTTGAGTAAACGGCGCGTTCTGACTGTCTGATGGTGATTTGTAGGAGTGGCGGAAGCCGCGAATTTCGGAAATATCGCGGCTTCTGCCGCTCCTACAGAGTCCGGTAGCGCAAGCTTGCGGGTGCGAACCTCATTTCCTTTTTTTACAGGTCTTCCATGGACTTTTCAATTGCCAGCATTTTGCTGCTCGATGGCATCACCAACGGGGCGGTCTACGCCCTGCTGGGCTTGGCCACGGTGCTCGTGTTTTCGGTGACACGGGTGATTTTTATTCCCCAGGGGGAGTTTGTCGCCTATGGCGCACTGACCCTGGCCATTTTTCAAACCGGCAAGGTGCCCGGCACAGTCTGGCTGCTGCTGATCATGGCGGTGCTGGCCGCGCTGCTGGATCTGCGTTTGAGCTGGCAACACACCCATGATGCCCGCCGCGCCCTCAAAGCCGGTTTAACCACCCTGGCCGCACCGCTGGTGGTGTCTGGTTTGTCGATCTGGGCCGCGCCGCACCAGTTGCCGCTGCTGGTGCAGGCACTGCTGACGGTGGCCATCGTCACCGCGTTTGGCCCGCTGGTCTACCGCTTGGCTTATCAGTCACTGGCCGATGCCAGCTCGCTGGTGCTGTTGATCGTGTCGGTCGGTGTGCACTTTGCCATGACTGGCCTGGGCTTGTTGTTTTTTGGGGCCGAGGGCTTTCGCAACCCCTCGTTCTGGGATGAGCGCCTGAACCTGGGGCCGCTGGCCATCACCGGGCAGGCGGTGATCATCATGTTGGTATCTCTGGCCTTGATCGTGTTGCTGTACCAGTTTTTCAGCCGCACGTTGTATGGCAAGGCTTTGCAGGCCACGGCGGTGAACCGGCTCGGGGCGCGGCTCATGGGTATCTCTACCCACGGTGCGGGCCAGGCCACGTTTGCCATGGCCGCGCTGATTGGGGCGCTCTCAGGCTTGCTGATTGGCCCGACCACCACAGTGTTTTACGACTCTGGTTTTTTGATTGGCCTCAAAGGTTTTGTGGCAGCGGTGATGGGTGGTTTGCAAAGCTACCCGCTGGCAGCGCTGGGTGCGCTGTTTGTCGGCTTGGTCGAGTCGTTTGGCTCGTTCTGGGCCAGCGCTTTCAAAGAGGTGATTGTGTTCACCCTGGTGCTGCCCATTTTGCTGTGGCGCTCGGTCGCGGGCGGCCATTCTGAGGAACATTGAGATGAGTTTCACCACACAACTTCAACATTGGGCGCACAACGCCAACATCCAGCGCGTGGTGGTCGTGGCTTGTATGCTGCTGTACGCGGTGTCACCCGTGCCCGAGTTCTGGATCACCCAGCTCAACTACATTGCGCTCTACAGCCTGGTGATTCTGGGCCTGGTGCTGCTCACCGGCATTGGCGGGTTGACCTCCTTCGGGCAGGCAGCGTTTGTCGGCATTGGGGCCTACACCAGCGCTTACTTGACGGTCAACATGGGCTGGTCGCCCTGGCTCACGGTGTTTGCCGGTCTGCTCATCACCGGCATCAGTGCGCTGGTGGTGGGCTGGATCACGCTGCGCATGTCGGGCCACTACCTGCCGTTGGCCACCATCGCCTGGGGCTTGTCGCTGTATTACCTGATGGGTAACCTGGACGCTTTGGGCAAGTACGACGGCATTCTGGGCGTGCCTGCGCTGACCCTGTTCGGTTGGGACATCAGCCAGGGCCGCAGCTTCTTTGTGCTGGCCTGGGGCATGGTGCTGTTTGCAGCATTTGCACTGCTGAACCTGATGGATTCCCGCACCGGCCGCGCCATCAAGGCCATGCGTGCCAGTGGCCTGATGGCCGAGGCCATGGGGGTCGACACATTACGTCACAAGGTGGGTATCTTCCTGATCGCCGCTCTGTTTGCCAGCTTGTCGGGCTGGTTGTTTGCCCACTTTCAGCGCACGGTGAACCCTTCGCCGTTTGGCTTGAAGATGGGCATTGAATACCTGTTCATGGCGGTACTTGGTGGGGCCGGTTATGTCTGGGGCGCGATCAGCGGGGCGGTGATGACCAAGCTGCTGGAAGACGAGTTGCAGGTGTTGCTGCCCAAGCTGATCGGCACCAGCGGCAGCTACGAGGTGATTGTGTTTGGCATAGTGCTGGTGCTGGTGCTGAAGTACCTGCCCGATGGTGTTTGGTCGCTGGTCGGGCGTTTTCTGCCCAAGCCGAATCGGGTGGAAGACTGGCATAGCGCAGCGGCTTTGTCTGAGCGTGCAAAGCCATCGCTGGGTGAGACTGTGTTGGAGGTCAAAGACATCCGCAAACAGTTTGGCGGCCTGACCGCTGTGAACAACATCGGCTTCTCCATTCAGGCCGGGCAGATCGTTGGCCTGATTGGCCCCAACGGGGCGGGCAAGTCCACCACCTTCAACCTGATCACCGGCGTGCTGGGCCTGACTTCGGGCGAGGTCAAGTTTCGCGGCCAGACCATCAGCGGCCTGCCTTCGCGTGAGATTGCCAAGCGCGGCATGAGCCGCACCTTTCAGCACGTCAAGATGATCCCCGAGCTGACGGTGCTGGAAAACGTGGCCTTGGGTGCGCAACTGCGCGGCAGCAAGGGCGCACTGTCGAGCATGTTGAGGCTGGATCGTGCTGAGGAACAAAGCCTGCTGCGTGAAGCGGCCCGCCAGTTGGAGCGTATTGGCATGGGCCATGCGATGCACGAGCTGGCGGGCAACCTGGCGATGGGGCCGCAGCGCCTGCTGGAAATTGCCCGCGCCCTGTGCAGTGACCCAGCCCTGCTGCTGCTGGACGAACCCGCCGCCGGCCTGCGCCACAAGGAAAAACAAGCTCTTGCCAATGTGCTGCGCCAGCTGCGCAGTGAAGGCATGAGCATTTTGCTGGTGGAGCACGACATGGACCTGGTGATGGACGTGACCGACCACATCGTGGTGATGGAGTTCGGCACCTTGCTGATGCAGGGCACGCCAGAAGAAGTGCAGCAAAGCCCGAAAGTACGAGCCGCCTACCTGGGCGTGGAGCATTGATATGAGTTCACCCGTTTTAACCGTCAAAGGCCTGCGCGCTGGTTATGGCCGCGCCGAGGTGCTGCATGGCATCAATTTACAAGCACCCAAGGGCAGCGTGATCACCGTGATTGGCCCCAATGGCGCGGGAAAATCCACCTTTCTGAATGCCTTGATGGGGGTGTTGCCCGCACAAGGCCAGATCGAGTTTGAGGGCCAGCCGATCAACACCTTGTCGCTGGAAGAGCGTGTCATGCTGGGCATTGCACTGGTGCCGGAAAAGCGCGAGCTGTTTGGCAGCATGAGTGTGGAAGACAACCTGGTGCTGGGCGCGTTTCGCCAGGTGCGCCTGGGCAACCCCAAGTGGCGCGATCAGCTCGACGTGGTCTACCAGCTGTTCCCACGGCTGCAAGAGCGTTACAAGCAGGCCTCGGGCACCTTGTCGGGCGGCGAGCGTCAGATGCTGGCGGTGGGCCGGGCCATGATGTCACGCCCTACCCTATTGATGCTGGACGAGCCCAGCCTGGGCCTGGCCCCGCTGGTGGTGAAGGAAATTTTTCGCACCATCGAGGCCTTGCGCCAGACCGGCGTGACCACCTTGCTGGTGGAGCAAAACGCCCGCGCCGCGCTGGAGGCGGCGGACTTCGGCTACGTGCTGGAGATGGGCGAAATCGCCCTGAGTGGCCCAGCCAAAGACCTGGCGACTGACCCACGGGTGATTGACACCTATCTGGGCGCGGCGCGCAAAAAGACAACGGAGGCTGTTTAGAGCCTCTACCCGTTTCAGCAGCAAGAAGACCGGCACAGCCTCTGAATGACCCGAATCCGCTGAAAGATTCAGTTGCCCAGAACAACAGATTTCAAAGAATGTGCGCTGTCAAAACAATGACCTTTATCTTGGAGACACTATGAAAATTGCAAAATTGGCCGCCTTGACCGGACTGGCTTTTACCAGTGCGCTTCACGCGCAAAGCGTCAGCATCTACGGCATGGTGGACGCTGGCATTGAGACTGTGAGCAACGTTGCCGCTGCGGGTGGAAGCATCACCCGCATGCCGTCCACCACCGGCATCATTCCCTCGCGTCTGGGCTTTCGTGGCAAAGAAGACCTGGGCGGTGGTCTGAGCGCTAACTTCACGCTGGAAATGGGCTTTGGCCCGGACACCGGCGCATCTGGACAAGGCGGTCGCCTGTTTGGCCGCCAGTCCACCGTCGGCTTCAGCGGCGATTGGGGTGCGGTCACACTGGGCCGCCAGTGGACGATGTTGTTCTGGTCGATTCTGGACTCGGATGTGGTTGGCCCCGCCGTCTATGGCCTGGGCTCACTGGACAGCTACATCCCCAACTCACGCATTGACAACTCGATTGCCTACAAGGGCAAGTTCGGTAACGTGACGGTAGGCGGCACTTACAGCCTGGGGCGTGACACCGTCAATGCCAACTCTCCAGCCGGCACCAATTGCGCAGGTGAAAGCGGCACAGACACTTCGGCTTGCCGCGAATGGTCTGCCCTGCTGAAGTACGACACCGCCAGTTGGGGAGCGGCCATGGGCTACGACAAGCTCACTGGCGGCGTGGGTTCCTGGGCACCACTGGGCCTGACCAGCAGCGCCAAATCAGACTCCCGCTTGCTGCTCAATGGTTATGCGAAGTTCTCTGGCGTGAAGCTGGCCGGTGGCGTGATTCGCCGCACCAATGACGGCGCTGCGGTGAACAAAGCCAAGAGCGATCTTTGGTATGTGGGCGCGGCCTACCCCCTGACGCCGGCCTGGACGCTGGACGGCACTTATGCCAAGCTGAGCTACAAAGATATTGGTAACTCGGATGCCAGCTTGGTGGTGTTGCGTGCGCTGTACAAAATGTCCAAGCGAACCACCGTCTATGCGCAACTGGGCTCGATCCAGAACGACAGCGCGTCTGCCGTGTCGGTCAGTGGCGGTGCGCCAGGCAGCAACCCCGCAGCAGGCGGAAGCCAGACCGGTGTGATGTTTGGCATGAACCACGCATTCTGAGCACAAGACATTTGACATGAACTATCAGCCCACTTTGTCTGACATCGACTTCATTCTGCACGCGGTGCTCCAGGCCCCGGCCCGGTTGCAGGCGCTGCCCACTTTTGCCGAAGTGGATGCCGACCTGATGCACCAGGTGCTCGATGAAGCCGGTAAATTTGTCGGTGAGGTCATCGCGCCCCTGAGCCGCACCGGTGACGAAGTGGGCTGTCAGTTTGCCAATGGTCAAGTCACCACGCCGCCCGGCTTCAAGGCGGCTTACCAGGCTTTCTGGCAGGCCGGTTGGCCCGCCTTGGCCTGTGCGCCAGAAGATGGTGGCCAGGGCCTTCCCGGCGTGCTGGAAGCGATGCTGTACGAGATGCTGAGCGCGGCCAACCACGGCTGGACCATGGCCCCCGGCCTGCTGCACGGCGCTTACGAGTGCATCAAACACCATGCCAGCGACGAACTGAAAGCGCGTTATCTGGAAAAAATTGCCACCGGCGAATGGCTGGCCACCATGTGCCTGACCGAACCGCAGGCGGGCAGTGACCTGGGGCTGGTGCGCACCAAGGCCCAGCCACAGGCCGACGGCAGCTTTCGTTTAAGCGGCAGCAAGATTTTCATCTCAGGTGGTGAACATGACCTGAGCGACAACATCGTCCATCTGGTGCTGGCCCGCCTGCCCGATGCACCCCCCGGCCCCAAGGGTTTGTCGCTGTTTTTGGCTCCCAAATGCATGCCCGATGGCGGCCGCAACCCGGTGTTTTGTGAGCGCATTGAAGAAAAAATGGGCTTACACGGCAGTGCCACCTGCGTGATGCGTTTTGATGAAGCCACCGGCTGGATCGTCGGCGCACCAGGGCGGGGTCTGAACGCCATGTTTGTCATGATGAACGCGGCCCGCTTGCATGTGGGTTTGCAAGGCATCGGGCTGCTGGAAGCCGCCTGGCAAAAGGCCAATGCCTATGCCCAAGAACGCCGCCAGATGCGTGCACCCGGGCGTGGCAGCTCCGCCGCCGAGGCGGACCTGATCATCGAACACCCTGCCATGCGCCGCATTCTGGACACCCAGCGGGCCTGGATCGACGGCGGTCGTGTGTTGGCCTACACCACGGCGCTGAAGCTGGATGTCATCAAACACCACCCGGATGGCGAAGACAAAACCGAAGCCGAGCGCTGGTGCAGCCTGGTCACCCCGGTGCTGAAAGCCGCCTGGACAGAGCAGGCTTTCAGGGGCAGCAGTGAATGCCTGCAAGTGTTTGGTGGCCACGGCTATGTGCGTGAGTGGGGCATTGAGCAAATCGTGCGCGATTCACGGGTGGCCATGATCTACGAAGGCACCAACGAGATTCAGGCGATTGACCTGCTGGTGCGCAAGGTGCTGGCTGACGGCGGCATGGGCTTGATCACGCTGCTGCAACAGCTCAAGCAAGAACTCGATGGCACGGATACGCTGCACACAGCGGTTCAGGCGCAAGTGGCTACCCTGTGTGAGCTGACCCGCCAGTTGGTGCAGGCCAACACCAGCGACAAGGCACTGGCCTACTGGGTGGCTGACGATTACCTGCGTGCTGTGGCCTTGACCCTGCTGGCATGGGCCTGGGTGCAGATCGGCCAAGCCGTTGAACCCGGTACGCCAAACACCCGCTGGTCGCAGCCTGCAGCGGCCTTGCAGCACTGGATACTGCCAGAATTTGCCATGCGGGTGCACATCATCTCTGCCAGGCTGGCATAGTTCGCTATGCTTGACCCCTTTGCCAGTTGAACCCTATGGACGAAAACACTTCAGCCCCGTTTGTTGACAAAGTCAACACCCGCTACCTTGAAACCCTGATGGGTTACAACGCCCGTCGTGCGGCTTTGGTCATCATCAGCGAATTCATGCAGCGTATGGCGGTGTATGAGCTGCGCACGGTCGATTTTTCGGTGCTGTCATTGATCACCCACAACCCGGGCATCACCTCTCGGCAATTGTGCAGCACCTTGGGCATCCAAGCCCCCAACCTGGTGAACATGATCAGCACGCTGGAAAAGCGCGAGCTGATCAAACGCTTGCCGCACCCCAACGACGGTCGGGCCGTGGGTTTGCACTTGACCGAAGTGGGCGAAAAAATGATGCGCAAGGCAGAAAAAACAGCCGTCACCCTGGAGCAGGAAGCCACCCAGCGTTTGACGACCGAAGAACGCAAAACTCTGATGAAGCTGCTGCAGAAGGTCTACAAAAAGTAGTCTTGCGACGATATGAATACTACAAAATAAGTAGCTGCTTGCGCAATACACACAAGGGATAGAGGCCTAAAAAGCCTATAAAAATGTGCTTTACCAGCAGCTATGGCTGCTGGTCCAACTCACAACGTCTTACGCCACCCGGGTGATCGACACCGGTTTGAAGCCCAGATCAGCCAGCTTGCCTTTGCGTGCGCGTGCACCACGGGCGTTGTTGAGGCTGCGGATTTCCAGGGTTTCATCGCTTTTGAGTTCACTGAGCTCGAAGGTCAGAATCCGCCCGCCGGTGGAGGCGCAGGCCACATGGGTGGCAGCGGGCAAGCCAAGAGCGGCATTGGCCACCAGCGAGGGCTGGCACAGGGTTTCGCCCTCGTTGATGGTGACAAAGGCCTTGCCGGCTTTTTGCCGCGAGATCATGTGGGCCACGGTGGCGGTAAAGCCGTAACCCGCAGAGCTCGACAGCAGCAAGCTGGCCTCCACCGGCCCGGCAAAGTAAAACAGCAATTGCGTGCCGCTCTCCAGCTCGATCAGGCTGGTGATGGGCTGGCCATCACCCCGGCCACCCGGCAGCAGCGAGACCGCCACCGAGTAGACCCGGCCGTTGGAGCCAAAGGCCAGCAAGGTGTCGACCGTGCGGCACTCAAAGCTGCCGTAGAGGGCATCACCCGCTTTGAAGGCGTATTGCGGCGCGTCAGTCGCACCCTGGCGGTCTCGGCTGGCCCAGCCTTTTTGCGTGCGCACCCAGCCTTTTTGGCTGACCACCCGCACCCAGCCTTTTTGGCTGACCACCACGGTCACGGGTTCGTCCACCACCTTGATTTCGAGCACGGCTTTTTTCTCAGCCTGGATCAGGGTACGGCGGGCATCCTGGAAGGTTTTGGCATCGCCCTCGATCTCTTTGACCATCAGGCGGCGCAAGCTGGCCGGGTTGGCCAGAATGTCTTCGAGCTTGTGCTGTTCTTCGCGCAAACCAGCCAGCTCTTGTTCGATCTTGATGGCTTCCAGGCGGGCCAGTTGGCGCAGGCGGATTTCAAGAATGTCTTCGGCCTGCCGCTCGGAGAGCTGAAAGCGGGCGATCAGCGCGGCTTTGGGCTCGTCGCTCTGGCGGATGATGGCAATCACCTCGTCAATGTTGAGCAACACCAGCGCCCGGCCTTCCAGAATGTGGATGCGATCCAGCACCTTGCCCAGGCGATGCCGGGTACGCCGCTCGATGGTGCTTTGCCGGAAGGCAATCCACTCGGTGAACATCTGGCGCAGTGATTTTTGCGTGGGCCGGCCATCGAGCCCGATCATGGTCAGGTTGATCGGGCTGGAGGTTTCCAGGCTGGTGTGGGCCAGCAGCGTGTTGATCAGCTCCTGCTGGCCAATTTTGCTGGTTTTGGGCTCACACACCAGGCGCACGGCGGCATCTTTGCTGGACTCGTCGCGCACGCCATCCAGCACAGAGAGCACGGTGGCCTTGAGCTGGTTTTGCTCCAGCGACAGGGCTTTTTTACCGGCCTTGATTTTCGGGTTGGTCAGCTCTTCGATTTCTTCCAGCACGCGCTGGGTGCTCACGCCAGGGGGCAGTTCGGTCACCACCAGTTGCCATTGGCCGCGGGCGAGTTCCTCAATCTTCCAGCGGGCGCGGCATTTGAGTGAGCCTCGGCCGGTGCGGTAAGCATCCGCAATGTCGGCGGCGCTGCTGATGATTTGGCCACCGCCGGGAAAGTCTGGCCCAGGTACCAGGGCGTACAACTCGTCATCGGTCAGATCAGGGGATTTGATCAGGGCAATGCAGGCATCGGCCACTTCGCGCAGGTTGTGGCTGGGAATTTCGGTGGCCAGGCCAACGGCGATGCCGCTGGCCCCATTGAGCAGGGCAAACGGCAGGCGTGCCGGCAACTGGTTGGGCTCTTCGGTGCTGCCATCGTAGTTGGGCGAAAAATCGACCGTGCCTTCGTCAATTTCATCGAGCAACAAGCTGGTGATTTTGGCCAGGCGGGCTTCGGTATAGCGCATGGCGGCAGCCCCGTCGCCGTCGCGTGAGCCAAAGTTGCCCTGGCCATCCACCAGCGGGTAGCGCAAGGAGAAGTCTTGTGCCATGCGCACCGCTGCGTCATACACCGAGGAGTCGCCGTGCGGGTGAAAACGGCCGAGCACGTCGCCGACCACGCGGGCGCATTTGACCGGCTTGGCCCCGGTGTTGCCATTGGTGCCACCAAAGCCCAGGCCCATGCGGCTCATGGCGTACAGAATGCGCCGCTGCACTGGTTTCTGGCCGTCGCACACGTCGGGCAGGGCCCGGCCCTTGACCACGCTCAGGGCGTATTCCAGGTAGGCACGCTGGGCGTAGCTGGCCAGGTTGAGTTCGTCGTCTGGCTGTTCGCGCTCGGGTGGCGCAGGGAAATCGAGAATCGGTTGGTCAGTCATGAAAACACAAGAAAACTAAAAATTGAAGATGTCAGCCACAAGCGGCCGACCGAGGGTGGACTCTGAGGGCAGGTTGCCTCGGTTAACTGCGCCCCCCAGCGTCACACGAACACGTCCACCGCCAGGGTTCACGCCGGGTTTGCGGCTGGCAAGTTGGACTGGGGGTTTGAGGGTCTGGTAAAGCTGCATGACGTTTTTCACATAACGCTGGGTTTCCTGGAAACCGGGAATACGTCGGCCGGCACGCAACACGGCCCCTTCGCCCGCGTTATAGGCGGCCAAGGCCAGCTCAACGTCTCCAGAGTAAAGCCCAAGCAAATACGCCAGATATCGGCTACCCGCCCGGATATTGGTGTGGGGGTCAAGCAACTGTTTCTCGATGGTGAACTTGGCACTGGCCTGCACACCAAAGCGTGTGGCGGTCTCTGGCATCAATTGCATCAATCCGATGGCCCCTTTGGGCGACACGGCCAAGGGGTCAAAGCCCGATTCGGTGGCAATGATGGCCTGGAGCAATTCCAGATCGATCCGCTGGTTTTGTGCAGCTTCACGCAAATGGTGTTTGACGGCTTTGACTTGCGGTGAAATTTCAAAAAAAGTCACCACGCGAGATGTTCCGGCGGGCTCCGGTGCCGGGTTTTCAGACCTTGGCAGCTCCCCGGCCCGCTCAGCGGGTGTGGCATCGCGGTAAAACACTTCATAACGGCCATCAAGCTGGGTGCGAGCAAAGTGCGCCACCCCTTCTTCATCAATGTACGTCCAGACATCTGCGACCGCCCCATGATTCAAAAATAAGAGCAACAAAACAAGCATGGACAAGCGCCATATGCCTATTTTGCTTAAACTTTTGAAGCACATGATGACATCAAGCGTTGTCAAACATCGAGATCAACCGAGTCGCCATGCAACTCCATCAGTTCACGGCGTGCACCAGCCTCGCCCTTGCCCATCAGCTTGGTCATCAATTCCGAGGTTTCAAGCGCACTCAAACCGCCCAAATGCACCGGCAACAAGCGGCGGGTATCCGGGTTCAGGGTGGTGTCCCACAATTGCTCGGCATTCATTTCGCCCAGGCCTTTGAAGCGGCTGATGGTCCAGGCTCCTTCGCGCACACCTTCCTTGCGCAGCTTGTCCAGAATGGCGGTCAACTCGCCTTCGTCCAGAGCATAAGACTTGGAGGCCGGTTTTTTGCCGCGGGCCGGGGCATCGACCCGAAACAAGGGCGGGCGGGCCACAAACACATGACCGGTATCGATCAGCTTGGGAAAGTGTTTGAAAAACAGGGTCAGCAGCAGCACCTGGATGTGTGAACCGTCCACATCCGCGTCGCTCAGAATACAAATCTTGCCGTAGCGCAGGCCACTCAGGTCGGGGGAGTCATTGGGGCCGTGTGGGTCAACCCCGATGGCCACGGCAATGTCGTGAATTTCGTTGTTGGCAAACAGGCGGTCGCGATCCACCTCCCAGGTGTTCAGCACTTTGCCGCGCAGCGGCAGAATGGCCTGACTTTCTTTGTTGCGGCCCATTTTGGCGCTACCACCGGCGGAGTCGCCTTCGACCAGAAACACCTCGTTTTCAGATATGTCACGGCTTTCGCAATCGGTCAACTTGCCGGGCAACACGGCCACGCCGGAGCCTTTGCGTTTCTCGACCTTTTGTCCGGCTTTTTGACGGCTCTGGGCGGCTTTGATGGCGATTTCGGCCAATTTTTTGCCGTATTCCACGTTTTGGTTCAACCACAGCTCCAGCGCCGGGCGGACAAAGCCCGATACCAGCCGCACGGCATCACGCGAGTTCAGCCGCTCCTTGATTTGCCCCTGAAATTGCGGGTCCAGCACTTTGGTGGACAAGACAAAACTGGCCCGTGCGAACACGTCATCTGGCAGCAGCTTGACCCCTTTGGGCAACAGGGAATGCAGGTCTACGAAACTTTTCACAGCGGTGAACAAGCCATCGCGCAAACCGGCTTCATGGGTTCCCCCGGCGCTGGTGGGAATCAGGTTGACGTAGCTCTCGCGGACTGGCTGACCGTCTTCGGTGAAGGCCACACACCAGGCGGCTCCCTCGCCTTCGGCAAAACTGTCGTTTTGGGCATCGGCAAAGCTTTCGCCTTCAAACAGGGGAATCACCGGGTCGGAGGGCAAGGTTTGCGTCAGGTAATCGCGCAAGCCACCTTTGTAGACCCAGGTTTGGGTTTCTTTGGTCTTTTCCTGCACCAGCGTCACGGTCACGCCGGGCATCAGCACGGCTTTGCTGCGCAGCAGGTGTTCCAAAAGTGCCATCGGCCAGGTGAGTGACTCAAAGTATTGGCCATCCGGCCAGACCCGCACCGTGGTGCCGGATTTGCGGTCACCTTCGGCAGCCGGGCGAACCACCAGCGGCTCAATCACATCACCACCGGCAAACACCAGGCGTGCCACCTGCCCTTCCCGGTAAGTGGTGGCTTCCAGGCGCAAGGCCAGGGCGTTGGTGACGCTCACACCCACGCCGTGCAAACCGCCAGAGAAGCTGTAGGCACCGCCTTTGCCTTTGTCAAACTTGCCACCGGCGTGCAGTTGCGTGAACACCAGTTCGATCACCGGGGCGTTTTCGGTGGGGTGCATGCCAAAGGGAATGCCCCGGCCATCGTCCTCGACGGTGATGGAGCCATCGGCGTGAACAGTGACCTTGATTTTTTTGCCATGTCCGGCCAGGGCCTCATCAGCCGCGTTGTCCAGCACTTCCTGAATGATGTGGGCCGGATTGTCGGTGCGGGTGTACATGCCCGGGCGTTGTTTGACGGGCTCCAGGCCTTTCAGGACACGAATGGAGCCTTCGGAATATTCGGAGTTGGGTTTGGTAGCCATAGCGCTGCATTGTAATCAGGTGACCGGCAAACAACTGTATATGAAAACAGTGGTTATACAAAGGTGCTGTGGCTGTGACCTGGATGCTGTGCCAATTCGTTATATTCCATGTATGACACACCGCCCCAAAGCACTTTCCATCCAGCAGGTTTTGATCTGCGGCGCAGCCATTGTGACTTTGTCTATGGGCATTCGACACGGTTTTGGCTTATGGCTTCAGCCCATCACCCAAGCCCAAAACTGGAGCCGCGAAACATTTGCTTTTGCCATTGCCATCCAGAATCTGGTGTGGGGCGTTTCCGGTATTTTTGCAGGCATGCTGGCGGATCGTTTCGGTGCATTCCGGGTCATTTTGGCGGGGTCAGTTTTATACGCCATGGGCTTGGTAGGTATGGCCTATGCCACATCAGCACTCATGTTTTCACTGACGGCTGGTGGCTTGATTGGGATGGCGCAGGCGGGCACCACGTATGCCATCGTCTACGGTGTGATTGGCCGCAACATCAGTGCCAGCAGGCGTTCATGGGCCATGGGGATTGCCGCCGCAGCGGGGTCGTTCGGCCAATTTTTAATGGTGCCCACAGAAGGTTTTTTGATCAACAGCATGGGCTGGCAACAGGCTTTGGTGGCCTTGGCTGCGGCTGCCTTGCTGATGATTCCTTTGGCCTGGGGCTTACGTGAGCCGCATTTTCGAGACGGGGCTGGGCATTTCCGTGACCAGTCGATCATGCAGGCGCTTCGTGAGGCTTTCCCGTACCGCAGTTTCCAATTGCTGATGGCGGGCTATTTTGTGTGTGGTTTTCAGGTGGTATTTATCGGCGTACACATGCCCAGTTATTTGAAAGACCAGGGTCTTGCTCCCCAGGTGGCCAGTTACTCCCTGGCGCTGATTGGTTTGTTCAATGTGTTGGGCACCTATGCCTCTGGCTTGTTGGGTCAGAAAGTTGAGAAAAGATACATCCTGGCTTTCATTTACCTGGCGCGCGCCATTGTGATCAGCGTGTTTTTAGCCGTGCCCTTGACACCCATGAGTGTCTACGTGTTTTCTGCGGTGATTGGCGTGTTGTGGTTATCTACCGTGCCCCCCACCAATGCAGCGGTAGCCCAGATTTTTGGTATAGCCCATTTGTCCATGTTGAGCGGCTTTGTGTTTTTCAGCCACCAAATTGGTTCATTTTTAGGGGTTTGGCTGGGTGGTGTGTTGTATGACCGAACTGGAAACTACGATCTGGTTTGGTACATCGCGATTGGTTTGGGGGTGCTGGCAGCATTGCTGAATTTGCCCATCAAGGAAACGGCCTTGGTGCGCACGCCGGTTCAGCATGGAGCTTGATGTATGAAGCTGCCCCATAAGTTGGTGTGGACCTTGGTCTTGGCTGGCATGTTGACTTTGGTATTTGCCATGTACACGCGGCCCGATTTCATGCTGACGCTGGCCAATCAGGTGTGGGGGTGTTTTTGATGGATGCTCATCTTTTGAGTGAGCCCTCTGCTTGGGTGAAACGCTGGGCACACTTGTTACCCACGGGAGCCGAGGTTCTCGACGTTGCATGTGGCCATGGCCGACATATGAAATACTTGACCGAACAAGGCTGTCACTGCGTGGGCATTGACCGCTCGACTGAGGCGATTGACTCGGCCCGTGTGTACGGAACAGCTCTACAAGCTGATATTGAAAACGGGCCATGGCCGTTGATCTGTGAGGGGCAGCCACAAACATTTGATGCGGTCATCGTCACCAACTATCTCTGGCGGCCATTGTTTCCGACCCTGCTGGCCAGCCTTGCCCCTGGCGGTTTGCTGCTGTATGAAACGTTTGCCGATGGCAATGAAAGCGTTGGCAAACCCTCGCGAGCTGATTTTTTGCTCAAGCCAGCGGAGTTGCTGCAGTGGTGCAAAGACCTTCGGGTGATTGCTTTTGAAGATGGTTTTCTGGCGCAACCTGCACGTTTTGTTCAACGCATTGCAGCCGTCAACGCACCCGTGACACCAGAATCAGCACAGATGCCTGCACGCCACCTACTCTCGCTAGAATAATCAGTTACTTTTTTCACAAAAACTCAAGATGACACTTCCTCAGCGCCCCCTTACCGGCAGTATTGTTGCCTTGGTGACCCCTGATCGACTGGCATGTGGCCGAGGGTACGGATTGTGTGGGTGTTGTCGGTACCACGGGGGAGTCACCCACGGTCAGCGTCGCCGAGCATTGTGAAATCATCCGGGTGGCGGTTGAGCAAGCTGCCGGGCGCGTGCCCATCATGGCCGGTTGTGGTTCCAACTGTACGGCTGAAGCTATTGAATTGGCCAAGTTCGCCAAAAAAGTGGGGGCCGACAGCCAACTTCAAGTTGTACCTTACTACAACAAGCCAACCCAAGAGGGGCAGTACCGACACTTCAAAGCGATTGCTGAAGCGGTTGAGTTGCCCCTGATTTTGTACAACGTGCCAGGGCGTTCCGTGGCAGATATGGCGGTGGAAACGGTCTTGCGTCTGGCAGAAGTTCCTGGCATTGTGGGTATCAAGGAAGCTACCGGCAATATTGACCGCGCCCAGTGGCTGATCAAACAAGCGCCGAAAAACTTCGCCATTTATTCCGGTGATGACCCCACGGCTGTCGCACTGATGCTGTGCGGTGGTCATGGCAATATCAGCGTGACAGCCAATGTGGCTCCGCGCCTGATGCATGAACTGTGCATGGCAGCTTTGGCAGGTGATGTCAAACGCGCCATGGACATCCAGTTCAAATTGATGCCTCTGCACAAGAATCTGTTTGTGGAGGCCAACCCTATTCCGGTCAAGTGGGCTGCTGCTCGCATGAACCTGTGCGGTGGCACCATGCGTTTGCCATTAACCGAATTGACCCCAGCCAACGAGCCGGTGGTTGAAGCTGCCATGCGCGCTGTTGGCCTGATTTGAGCCCGACACTGTTCTGACTATTGACCCAAAGGATGTCTGTGAACCAATTTTCCAAATTTGCACTTCTTGGCTTGAGCCTCACCTTGGGAGCCTGCTCGGTTCTCCAGGGCGACAAAGTGGACTACAAAAGTGCGGGCAAAGCCCCTTCGCTTGAAATCCCCCCGGATTTGACACAACTTTCGCGCGAAACGCGTTATGCAGCTCCTGGTGCACCAGTCACCGCATCGAGTTTTCAGCTTGGCCAAACCAGCGTGCAAACGACACCAACAGCTGTGACGACCCTTGGTGATGTTCGAATTGAGCGAGCAGGAACACAGCGTTGGTTGGTAATAGATCGTCCAGCGGACAAACTCTGGGATCAGGTCAAGGACTTCTGGCAGGAAAATGGCTTTTTGCTGGCTATGGATCAAACCAATCTGGGAATTATGGAAACCGACTGGGCTGAAAATCGCGCCAAGATTCCACAAGACTTCATTCGAAACACCTTAGGCAAAGTATTTGACTCTTTGTACTCCACAGGTGAACGCGACAAATTTCGTACCCGGCTTGAACGTAACGCCAATGGCGGAACCGACCTCTTCATCAGCCATAGAGGCATGATTGAGGTCTACAGTTCAGCGAATAAAGATCAGACTGTCTGGCAGCCACGCGCTGCCGACCCGGAACTCGAAGCTGAATTTTTGCGTCGCCTGATGGTCAAACTCGGTGTGAGTCAAGAGCAATCAAAGGTGATTGTGGCTGCGGGTATCACTCAGCGTGGTGCTCAAATTAGCCAATCAAATGGTCAACCAGTAGTTCAACTTGAGGAAGGATTTGACCGGGCCTGGCGTCGAGTCGGTTTGTCGTTGGATCGAACAAACTTCACGGTGGAAGACCGTGATCGCAGCAAAGGCATTTACTTTGTGCGTTATGTAGCGTCTGTTCCCGACAAGGCTGAACCTGGATTTTTCAGCAATTTGTTCAGCTCATCCAAAAAAGACAACGCTCCACAAAAATTCCGTATTTCAGTGGTGAGCCAAGGCAATGTCACTGCTGTTTCTGTACAAAATCTGGATGGTTCTCCAGCTCCTGCCGCAGAGGCCCAGCGTATTATTCAGGTGCTGGCAACTGATTTGAAGTAAATGAACATCAGGTGGTGTAGCGTTTACCCACCTGATGAAAACCTGGTTCCGGCTTGTTTGATTCCCCAAAGCAACTCCACCAAAGCCGGGCTATTGAGCAGCGGTTCACCAAGCAAAATCAGCCAATAACCAGTACCGTCGACCCAAAAAGGCACAAAAGCATGGTCTGGTAACAAAAATTCAGGATCCGAGTGGAAAGCCACATAACCTGATGCACCACGCCAGCCTCGCCTGGATTGACGCGCAGCAAATTCCGAAAAATCTGCAGCAGCAGCACTGAGAACATCGGCCTCGTCTTGAGTCAGTCCACTGCGCCCTAGGCAAAAACCTTCCTGTGAGGCCAGCACCGCTCGACGCTCAGCTGACAGTGAAGCGATGACATGCTGCAAAAAATCATCTAATTTGGCATCAGGTCCTTGTAATGGACGCGACAGAGCTTGAACCCAACCTTGTGCTTGCATCTCTGCAATCTGCGGCGCATCCAGACCGGCGATACGCATCCAATTGACCTGCTCCAGCGCACAATCACCGGTGAGCAACACCTGCATCGAGCGTGCCGTAGGGTCTGGTTGAGCCGAGCTAAAAGCGCGTAAGACACCTGAAGGTGTCAACATGAACCAGTCAGATGTAGGGTGTGTCATGATGAATCAAAAGAATAAATTACCTTGTGGAAAATAGCCCAAAGACCTATTCGACCGTCTTCTGCAAGCTTAGACCCGTTAAAACTTCATGTAAAAAAATGTCCAGGTCTTTAAACTCCATGCCAAGTCGATGTGCTCGCTCTTGCGCCTCACCTACATCCAATTCGCGAACGGTCACAGCCTTGGCCAAGGCATTGCTGTCACACACACGTGTAATCACCTGTACGGGTGTATTGGTTGCAATCCAATCATTTTCGGGGTTCACTATCAATGAATTTTGAACGGTAAAGCGCATCTCGAAAGGAATCTGAGTCTGGATGCCATGCAACATTTGTCGCAACAAGGTGTATCGATCAAGTGGCATGTGGGACAGCTGAGTAGCCAAGGCATCAGGGCTTAAAGTCGATACAGACGGTGAACCAGCTATCCTGGAATGTATCGCTTCATGAACTTCAGCGACAACTTCCTTGGCAGGTAAAACTTTTTCCCTAATGGAGGACACCTTCAGATGTGATGTATTTTGAGTACTCTTAATCTGAGTCAGCACCTCACGCATGCGCTGAGCACCATAGGGTTTGGCCAACCAAGTCCACTGGGAAACATGCCATGCAGACATTAACCCACTCCAAGTGTGATCCTGTGCAGAAATGAGCAACACAGCAGGTTGCTGACCCACAAGCTGTTTCAACTGAGCCAAATTGGCATCGTTGCCATGAGCCCAACCGTGTGCCGCCATATCTACGACCAAAATATCTGCATCCGCCCATTTCATCGTAGAAGCCACCAGGAGGTGCTCCCAATGCCAGCCCGTCATGGATTTTTGCATGAACATGTCAAAAGCAATGGCATCCCTAGCCGACATGCCCAGCACTTTCAATTTCATGTCAACTCCATGGATTGCTCCAACTGCTTACTGGTCAAATCCCACTCTGGAGGAAGCTCGACCCCAGTACGTAACATGGCTCGGCGCGCCAACATAAAGGCCAAATTATCATGGCATGTGACACAGTGATGAAGGAATTCCTGCAAGGACTTTTCGTCTTTGCGCTCAATAGCCCCAATGGCTTGGGCAGCCAGCAGCCGAGAATCATCGACACTGCAACGCCTTGCACGCGTAGATATGTCCGCAGAGGATGTTGCGAGCACACTCCATCGCGTAGCCAATGGTGTGATGTGATAGAGCGCGGGAGCCTCAACCTGGGATTCAAACCAGCGCAGCACATGACCGGCCAGTCGATCTCGCGCCAGTTCAAGTCCGGCTCGCTTTAGAACAGATTGCGATTCACCAAAAGCAACAAACATGTCAGCCAATGCACCTTGGGCAGGCTCAGACCCTGCCAAAGTCAAAGCTGCGTGCAATCGCCCTAAATGGGCACTGACATTGGAGGCCTCACGCATGATGCTGCGTGCATGACGACGCAATGCCTTGCGTGCCTGATCAACGTCATTGGATGCAAGTGTTGTCACGTGTTTACACCTCAATCCATCAGGGTATCCATCAAGTCAATCATGAACTCGGCCTGCTCCTGGGACATTGCTTCAAATCCATGGACCAAACCAAGCGCATCCAAAAGCTCAACATCACCTGGCATTTGGCCGATACCCAAAAATGCTTTTTCGATGGGGGCAAGTTGACCCGACATGCGCGGATGTGCCAAAAGCACATGAGAAATATCATGAATAGCGCTCTCAACCAGAACACGTAAATGGCTACGCGTCAACTTGGTCAGAGAAGAGTAGGCATCTGCCAGAAAAAACGCGGCCTCCACCTCACCTTTGATGGCTTTGCGCGCAGCAGCCTGATAACTATCTACAGGAACCCAGTCAATTTGAGACTCTGTCAGGTCTGCAGGCTCAAGCAGACGCAATCCAATCAATTTCACATCACGATTTTCGGTCATTGCAATGCGGCAACCCGGTCGCAAATCTTCAACGACACCAACACCTGACTCAATTCCTGTCGCAATGACCATCTCGTCATAGTGCTGTGCAGGACGAGCAAATGGCACATAGCCCTGGGTACGAATCATGTCGACCGCGTCAAAAGGATTGGCGTACACCAAGTCTGCTTGACCAGCAGCCAGGAATTCGGATTGCTCGTGGGCTGTCGCAGGTGTCACCAAATGGAGATGAAAGCCTGAACGGCGTTGCAAAGCGGTGTTGAGCATATGCCAGCCAGCAAAACGCTCTGGAGAAAAATCAGGGGCAATCAAAAAGGTGACGGTCATGATGCAGACCTTTCTTGAGCAAGCCACTGCTCATAAAGTGGTATCAGCTCATTGATGCGGGTTCGCGAGGGTTTCCGACGCACTGATGTGTAACCCACAATGATACCGTTGCGAATATTAGGCACAGCGGTGGCATATACCCAGTAATAGGAGCCATCCTTTCGCAAATTTTTGACGTAGCCATGCCATTTTTTGCCCATTGCCACATCATCCCAAAGCCCTTTGAACGCGACTTTTGGCATATCCGGATGCCGAAGGATATGGTGTGGCGCACCAATCAATTCCTCACGAGAATACCCACTCATCTCAACAAAAGCATCATTGGCATGGGTAATGATGCCATTTAAATCGGTGCTTGAGACGATTAAACGTCCTTGTGGAAAGGGCACCTCATGATCAGTCACATAAACGATGCGGGAAGAACCGTCGGAATAAGTTAGTCTGCTTTGCTTTGAGGGCTCAGCAGGTAGAGTCATGTCGGTAAGCCTCATGAATAACCCCATCAAATCAATTTAGACAGCGTTTCAGCGGCACGCTTGATGTCGAGGAAAATGAGGCCTAATTTTGCATTGGACTTGGCCAGCACAGTCAATACGGCTTCGGGACCAGCCGAACTCATGATCACGTAACCACGTTCACCTTGAATCAAAACACGTTCCAACGACCCCCTTGCCAATTCGCGCGCAGTACGTTCACCCAACGACAGCAAAGCGGCAGACATTGCACCAATGCGGTCTTCATCCATGCCATGCGGCAGTGCTGATGCAATCATCAAGCCATCGGTAGAAATCAAAGCGGAGGCTTCAATGTCCGCTGTCGAACCATTAAGGTCTTCCAGCGATTGTTGAAACATATCTGTTCGCATGGTCACATCCTTCACATAAAACCGATAAATTAATATTCTTGAATTTCAAGCTATTGTTGATTGGCAACCCTCTTTGGTGCTGACAAAACAAGCATTCCTTTGCCTTATTCAAGCCAACGGGTAAATTCTGTCACTGGTTCTCTGGGAGTGTGCAATGAATTCACTTTAGCAGCTTCTGCGGCATAACCTAAAGCCATCCCACAAACCAGCATCTCATCAGCTCCAGCACCAATATGCGGCAGGATGATACTGGCAAACCCATTCCAAGCAGCTTGAGAACAGGTATGTAACCCTCTAGCTCGCGCAGCAGTCATGACATTCTGCAAAAACATGCCGTAATCCAACATGGAGCCACGTCCCATGATCCTGTCAATGGTGAACATCAACCCAACGGGTGCATCAAAGAAACGGAAATTGCGTTGATGCTGGAAATGCATCATGTCCTTGTCACCCTTGTTAATGCCCAATAAACCGTAAAGGCTCCAGCCGTTTTCACGACGCCGATCAATATACGGGCTTACCCATTTTTCAGGGTAGTAGTCGTAAGCCTCCTGGAATTCACCCCTCAACGAGGGGTTGTCCCGCAAGGTATCGTGCGCACTGCAAACTTTGTCAACCAGTTTTTGCCTGCTTGCTCCTTGCAAAACATAAACCTTCCAAGGCTGAGTATTGGTTCCTGATGGAGCCCGACTTGCAACTTGCAGGATATCTTGAATCGTCTCGCGAGGCACTTGTTGCAAGGTAAACTCACGGATCGACCTGCGCGAGGTGATGGCTTCGTCCACGATCGCAGTGACAACTGCTGCATCCATGGGGGGAGTTTGCTTCATAAAAGACTCTCCAAAATACGTCTGAATGGCTCAGACAAAGGCACAGGTCGGCGTGATTGCCGATCCACATAGACATGAACAAAATGACCTTTGGCGGCAGAGCGGTGCTCCCCCTGAGCAAACAAGCCAACTTCATAACGCACACTGGAATTACCAATATGTGCGACGCGGATACCCGCCTCTACCCTTTGTGGAAAAGCCAATGACGCAAAGTAGTTGCATTGGGTTTCGATCACCAACCCGATGGTATCTCCATGCTCAATGTCCAACACTCCCTGCTGAATCAGGTAGGAGTTAACCGCCGTATCAAACCAACTGTAATAAACAACATTGTTGATGTGACCATACACATCGTTGTCCATCCAGCGAGTGGTGATCGATTGAAAATTTCGATAGGCACTACGGGATTCGGGCTGCGGTTTTGTAAGCTGACCGCCTGTCATTATTTTGTCTCTCATGGAAGCCCATTTTGCCAGTTCCCCCCAACTGGCATGGGCATAAGGACAATTTACAGTTGCCGATCCTTCATTAAATCACGCAAACGCTTTGGTGCAGGAACCAATGGGGTGCGACTGCGCGTCCAAGCCCCTTGCTCAGATGGTGATAGAGCCCGCCCTCGGCTCATGAACCAGGATGCCAGCTTATACAGTCCCGATTTGCTGTAAACCTGCGACCACACACTCCACACCGAGGATGCCATCACCGTGCGTGCTGCACCACTTCCGCGCAACGTGGCCTCTTGCGTCTCTGGCTTGGCTTGTGCCTCGTTACGCAAGCGCACAAGAATATCTGTAATCGGAATCTTGACCGGACACACTTCATTACACGCGCCACACAGTGTGGATGCAAATGCCAGTGGATAGGTTTTATCCAACCCCAACATGTGTGGCGAAATAATGGCACCAATCGGGCCGGGGTAGGTCGTGCCATATGCATGTCCGCCAATTCGGGCATACACGGGGCAATGATTCATGCATGCTCCACATCGGATGCACTGCAAGGTAGGGCGCAACTCATCGTCTGCATAGGCCTGGGTGCGTCCATTGTCAAGCAGGATCAGGTGAACTTCTAGCGGACCATCTTTCTCGTCAGCCTTGCGCGGACCAGAGATCATGTTGACGTAAGTGGTCACGGGTTGCCCAGTGGCAGATCGCGTCAACAAGCTTAAAAGCGGTGGCACATGCTCAAGCTTTTCGACCACCTTTTCAATCCCCGTGATCGCAATGTGTACCTTGGGCACGGTTGTACACATACGCCCGTTGCCCTCGTTCTCGATCAAGCACAGTGTTCCCGTTTCGGCCACCGCAAAATTGACACCCGACAAACCGATATCGGCATCCGCAAACTTGCGTCGCAAGACCCGCCGACCAATTTGAATCAGCGCATCCACGTCTTCGGTATAGCTCACACCCGGCACTTCATCGGCAAACAGTTGGGCGATTTCCTGCTTGGTTTTGTGAATCGCTGGCATGATGATGTGAGATGGAGCCTCACCAGCCAACTGCACGATGTATTCACCCATGTCTGACTCAAAAGCCTCAATACCTGCGGCTTCCATGGCATGGTTAAAGCCCACCTCTTCGCTCACCATGGATTTGCCTTTGATGATGCGTTTGGCATGCACACGTTGCGCGATTGCCAATGCAATTGCGTTGGCTTCATCGGCGTTTTGTGCCCAATGCACCTGCACGCCATTGGCGGTCAAGCGGGTTTCCAGTTGCTCCAGCAAACGCGGCAAATTCGCCAGGCTATAACGCCTTATCGACGCACCGAGCTCCCGCAGGCCTTGCAGTTCCTCCTGATCAGTGAATTGCGAGCGCCGTTTGGCTTGCAAAAAATCCATCGCGCCGCGAAAGTTCTTGCGCTGACCGGGGTTGTCCAACACCGCTTTGCTGCGGGCTTTGAAATCTTCGGCCGGATGTATTTGAACCACTTTGCTCATAAGCTACTCCCCGAAGATTGACGCAATAACACCACCAACTCTTTGGGGCCGTGGGCACCATAAGCCAAGGTTTGCTGAATGTCGGCTGTTTTAGATGGCCCACAGATCAGCAGCGCATTGGTTGGCATGCCTTTTGACCAGGATTGCGCCGTCATGGCGGCATAAAAATCGGCATGAATGGTGTCCACATCGAGCAAGACAAAGTGTGTGGAAGGTACCAGCGACATCAACCGTGGTTCACTCGGGTTAGGCCACAGGATTAGGCTGCCGGTTTCAGCCACCGCACCACGCGCCAAAGTCAGCGCTGAATCGACACCATCAAACAGCAAGTCTTTCCAGCCATCAATAGGCTTGTCGTAAAGCAACAGTTGCACCTCACCCGTCTGACATGCCTGCAACTCTGCACCATGCGGTGTGTTGGTTCCAATCAGCACGTGTCGCAAACCTTTGCTGGCAGCCACTTTCAGCAACACATCAGTCCAATTGGCATGTGTCACATCATGTATTTCGGTGTGCACAGCCTCCAGCGCCATGCGCAAGCGTGCCGTGCGTTGTGCCACATCCTCGGTTCGACCATGCGATTCAAACACCGCAGCGACATCCGGCAAGGTCGGCTGGGCAGCGACAGCGGGCTTGCGCAAACGGTTCAAGATTTGTTCACGCGCACTCATACTGCACTCCCACCGGTACGCCGCCACAAGAAGCTAGCCAAATGTTCTCCAGTCAAGCTGGGCTGTTTGCAAGCTGCCAACTCATCTTGCTTCGCTGAGCGGCCAGTGATATTGAGCAAACAACCACAATCCGCACTGACCACACAGGCTGCACCAGTGGCTTTGATGGCAGCTACTTTTTCAGTAACAATGGCTTCAGAAATATCGGGGTAAAGCAAGGAAAAAGTCCCGCCAAAGCCGCAACACTCATCGATACGAGCTTGCTCTTTGACACACACATTTTCCAGCCCCGCCAGCAGCGCCTCGCTGGTCTCATGCACACCCATCTGTCGACGCGCATGGCATGAGGTGTGCAACGCGATAGTGCAGGGTTCGCCCTTATCTTGGCGGCTGAAATGCAGCACATACACCAGAAATTCGCTCAGCTCGTACACCCGATCCGCCAACGCCACCGCTTTGGCATGCAACTCAGGATTATCGGCAAACAAATGCGGGTAGTGGCTGCGCATCATGCCACCACACGAACCAGAGGGCACAACCACTGGCCACGGCTCAACAAACAAATTAAGCTGTGCCAACGCAACTGAACGCGCTTCATCAGGATATCCACTGCTGTGCGCTGGTTGACCACAGCAAGTTTGTTGCACGGGAAAATGAACCCGAATACCCTCTCGCTCTAGTAAATTCACGGTATCCAAACCTGCCTGGGGGGTGAATTGATCGATCAAACAAGTCGAAAAAAGATACACGTCAGTGGGCTTGATGGGGTAATTGCGTTCGGACAATCCATAGGGATTCATCAAACATCTCCTGTTTTAAATATTTGAAATCTTGCTCATTGTGAAACAGAGCTAAGGATGTTCTTTGTGAAATTCACCCTTGAGACTTGTCAATTTTTCAATGAAACGACTCTTTTCAAGCAAAAACAACAAAATCAATATTTCCAACATTTTTTTGCTGCAATGCAACAAATTACTTGCATACCACGGAGATGACTCTATAATTCAAATCATGCTGCACTGCAACAACCAGCGAGTTTTACGCAGTTACGGGGCAGATACCACTTAACTTAACTTCATGGAGTACTTGATATGCTGACCGTTGAACAAATTCTTGCTGCACAAAAAGCCAATGTCGAAACCCTGTTGGGCCTGACCTCCAAAGCCTTTGAAGGCGTGGAAAAAATTGTTGAACTGAACCTGAGCGCCTCCAAAGCAGCTTTGAACGAAACCAGTGAAAATGCCAAAGCCTTGCTGAGCGTCAAGGATGCCCAAGAACTGTTGGCTTTACAACAAAGCCTGTTGCAGCCTTTGGCCGAAAAGACTGCTGCTTATAGCCGTCACCTGTATGAGATTGCGACCAGCACCAGCGGTGAATTCACCAAAGCCCTGGAAAGCCAAGCCACCGAAGCCCAGGAAAAATTCGCTGGTTTGATTGACTCTGCTGCCCAAAACGCACCGGCGGGTTCTGAATCAGCGGTAGCGGTTACAATGCGCTTGAATCTGTTCAAAAAGCCGTCAAACAAGCCACCGATGTTGCCGAAGCCAACTTCAAAACAGTGACAGCCAATGTCACAAGCGCTGCAAAACCTGCAGCAAAAAAACGCTAATTCCTCAAATAACCGGTCATTTAATCAACTTTTAATAAATTTCAGGGACTCAACTCTAAAGTACAAGGGAAAACCCTGAGATACTTACGTACCTTTTTTGAAACCTTTGGTTTCTTCTGGTTGTCTCCTCGGGTCCTTTCGAAACCTTCAGGTTCAGGGATCCCTTCAGGGCTGGTCGCAAGACCAGCCCTTTTTTTTATCCTTTTTGTCTGGTTTTGGATTGGAGCACAGTACGCAGTTTGCCAAGCATCTCCCGCATGGCCTGGCGGCCAGCTGCAATCGCTTGATTTCTTGACGTAAAACTTGCACTTGACAAGCCTTGCAACGAAGGTTTGATCACCACATCTGCATCACGCAACTCGAACCGATTGATGTTACTGCCCATGATGGCAAATGTTTTCATCAATATTTGAAATGAGTCTTGTGTTGCACTCGCCTGGGGTTCGGCTGAAATGTCGACCGCAATGATCACATCAGCCCCCATTTGCCTTGCATAACTCACGGGGACAGGTGCAACCAAACCACCATCCACATAATCGCGTCCCGAGATCATCACCGGTTGAAATACCGCAGGTATCGCACTTGAAGCACGTACTGCCGTAGCCACATCACCACGTTGAAACAGAATACCTTGACCACTTTGCAAATCGGTGGCAACAATGCCAAGGCGCATTGGCAAATCTTGAATTTGCTTGGCATCCACCTGTACTCGCATGAATCTGGCCAGTGCTTCACCCTTGATGATCCCAGGCGTGAACAAAGGCAAACGCCAGTCAGAAAACGATGCTTCCTCCATGGAAAGTGCTACACGCTGCAACTCAGTCCCATTTTTGCCACTGGCGTGAAGCGCCGCCACCACACTTCCTGCCGAAGTCCCCACGACCAGATCAACAGCAATTCCGGCCTCTTCCAATGCCTGAATTACCCCTATGTGAGCAAAACCTCGCGCAGCCCCGCCCCCTAGCACCAAGCCGACTTTAGGGACAACTGAAACCGTCGGCGATACAAGCACAACATCACCAACAGGATCAGGTGGCCGTTTTTCCGTCGGAACACTCGAACATCCGACCAACAAAAGCACTGCCCCAAAAAATACATGTTGCCAATTCACCAATTTATTTCCTTTTAATAAGAATGATTCGCATTTGTGATAAAGTCACTTCACCTCATCACTCAATGGACACTTACCCATGAAGACACTCCGAATGACCACTCTTTGCGTGATCACAAGCACCGCACTCACCAGCTTTGCCCAAAGCAACGAACTCAACATTTACTCAGCGCGGCATTACCCGACTGACACCGCGCTGTACAACCAATTCACACAAACCACCGGCATCAAAATCAACCGGGTTGATGCCGATGATGCTGGAATTATTGCCCGGCTCAAAGCCGAAGGCAGTGCTTCACCAGCCGACATCATTTTGCTGGTTGATGCTTCGCGCCTTTGGCGCGGCGACACAGATGGCTTGTTTCAGCCGATCAAATCCAAGGTACTCAGCGATGCCATTCCAGAGCAATTCAGGGCTCAAGCCAATGCCCAAGGTGAAACCTCGTGGTTCGGTTTTTCCTCCCGTGCAAGAGTGATTGTTTTCAATAAAAGCACCGTCAGCCCGCAAGACGTGAGCAGCTACGAGTCACTCGCAGACCCCAAACTCAAAGGCAAACTCTGCATTCGCTCAGGCTCGCATCCTTACAACTTGTCCTTGTTTGGTTCAGTCATGGAACATTTAGGAGAAAAACCGACCGAGCAGTGGCTTACAGGCATGGTGAACAACATGGCACGCTCACCCAAAGGCGGTGACACCGACCAAATCAAAGGCGTGGCCTCCCAAGAATGTGGTGTGGCGGTCACCAACACGTATTACCTGGCTCGACTGATGCGTTCAAGCAAACCTGAAGACAAAGCGGTGGCCGAGAAAGTTGGCGTAGTGTTTCCCAATCAGTCGAGCTGGGGCACGCATGTGAACATTGCTGGGGGAGCGGTAGCCAAACATGCGCCCCACAGCGCCAATGCCATCCGGTTTCTAGAGTATCTGGCCAGCCCGCAAGCACAAAACCACTTTGCGGACGGCAACAATGAATGGCCTGTAGCTCGCGGTGTGCAGCTCAACAACCCTGCGCTACAGGCCATGACCGGTGGTCAGTTCAAGGCCGAAACCATTCATGTGAGTGAAGTGGCCAAGAACCAGATCAAAGTCCAGCAAATGCTGGACCGTGTCGGGTTCAAATAGTGCTGGCTTCCTGAGATTCCGGTTTGGCCTTGCCTTCTTTTTTCGGCAAGGGCTGAATATCCAGCAAGACTTCGGTCTTGCTTTCATCCCGGTCGTCCAGATCCACCGTCAAGCGCCCACCATCGATCAAGCGACCAAAAAGCAGTTCGTCAGCCAAAGCACGGCGAATGGTGTCCTGAATCAGGCGCTGCATGGGTCGTGCCCCCATCAAGGGATCAAAACCCTTCTTGGCCAAATGCTTACGGAGCTTGTCGGTGAAGGTTACCTCTACCTTTTTGTCTGCCAATTGGGTTTCAAGCTGCAACAAGAACTTGTCGACCACCCGCAAAATCACGTTTTCATCCAGCGCCTTGAAGCTGACAATGGCATCCAGCCGGTTACGGAACTCTGGCGTGAACATGCGCTTGATGTCGGCCATTTCATCACCCGCTTCACGCGGATTGGTGAAGCCAATGGTGGCCTTGTTGATGGTCTGAGCCCCCGCATTGGTGGTCATGATGATGATGACATTGCGGAAATCTGATTTCCGTCCATTGTTGTCGGTCAGTGTGCCGTGATCCATCACCTGCAACAACACATTGAAAATAGCCGGGTGGGCTTTTTCAATTTCATCCAGCAGCAACACACAATGCGGCTTCTTGGTAATGGCCTCGGTCAGCAACCCTCCCTGATCAAAGCCCACATAACCCGGAGGCGCACCGATCAGGCGGCTGACTGCGTGCTGTTCCATGTACTCGCTCATGTCAAAGCGAATCAGCTCAATGCCCATGATGTAAGCCAATTGCTTGGCCGCTTCTGTTTTACCCACACCGGTCGGGCCACTGAACAAAAATGAACCAATCGGTTTGTCGCCCTTGCCCAAACCAGAGCGCGCCATCTTGACGGCCGAGGACAATTTGTCCAAAGCCGGATCTTGCCCAAACACCACATTGCGCAAATCACGCTCCAGGGTTTTGAGTTTGCCCCGGTCATCGTTCGACACATTGGCCGGTGGAATGCGGGCAATCTTGGCCACAATCTCTTCGACTTCAGCCTTGGTAATGATTTTTTTGCGTTTGCTCGGGGTCAGAATCCGTTGCGCCGCACCCGCCTCATCAATCACATCAATGGCTTTGTCCGGCAAATGTCGGTCATTGATGTATTTGGCACTCAACTCCGCCGCCGCTTGCAAAGCAGCCACGGCGTACTTGACGTTGTGGTGCTCTTCAAAGCGGGATTTCAGCCCTTTGAGAATTTCAACCGTTTCTTCTACCGTCGGTTCTGCCACATCCACCTTTTGGAAGCGCCGCGACAGTGCCGCATCTTTCTCAAAAATACCCCGGTACTCAGTGAAGGTGGTTGCACCAATGCATTTGAGCGAACCGTTGCTCAACGCGGGTTTGAGCAAATTGGAAGCATCCAGCGTACCGCCCGAAGCCGCCCCAGCGCCAATCAAGGTGTGAATCTCGTCAATGAACAACACCGTGTTGGGTTTGTCTTTCAAAGCCTTGAGCACGGCCTTCAGACGCTGCTCAAAATCGCCCCGGTACTTGGTGCCGGCCAGCAAGGCCCCCATGTCCAGTGAGTAAACCATGGATTCAGCCAAAATCTCTGGCACCGCCTTTTGCGTGATGCGCCAGGCCAAGCCTTCGGCAATGGCCGTTTTTCCCACGCCAGCCTCACCCACCAGCAACGGGTTGTTTTTACGGCGACGGCACAGGATTTGGATGACCCGCTCCACCTCGTACTCACGCCCGATCAAGGGATCAATCTTGCCGTCTTTGGCCAGTTGATTGAGATTTTGGGTGGCGGATCGCTCTTTTTGATGCCGTGGGCAATGAAATTGACCACATCCAACCGCGTCACACCCTGCTGGTGCAGGTAGTAGACGGCATGCGAGTCTTTTTCACCAAAAATGGCCACCAAAACGTTGGCCCCAGTGACTTCTTTTTTGCCACTGCCGGTAGACTGCACATGCATGATGGCGCGCTGAATCACCCGTTGAAAACCCAAGGTGGGTTGCGTATCCACATCCTCATTGCCAGCCACTTGCGGTGTGTTGTCTTTGATGAAAGTGACCAGCGACTTGCGCAGGTCATCGATATTGGCCGAACAGGCACGCAGTACCTCGGCAGCGCTGGGGTTGTCCAGCAGGGCAAGCAATAAATGCTCCACAGTGATGAATTCATGGCGCTGTTGACGCGCCTCGACAAACGCCATGTGAAGGCTGACTTCCAGTTCTTGGGCAATCATGGTGATCCTTTTGATAGCTTTGTTGAGAGACTTGACTGTAATCTGATTTTGCTATCAGGTGCGGTTAAGTGGAATTAGTAGACTTCAGGTTGGAACTGGTTCACTGACACATTGCAGGGGATGCCCCGCCTTATTGGCCGCATCCATCACCTGATCGACTTTGGTAGCGGCAATATCACGCGAATACACACCACAAATACCCCGGCCATCCAGGTGAATTTTCAGCATGATCTGCGTCGCCGTTTCAAGGTCTTTACCAAAAAACTCCTGAATCACCATCACCACAAACTCCATCGGTGTGTAGTCGTCATTGAGCATGACCACTTGGTACATCGACGGTGGGCCGGTTTTCTGGGTGCGGCGCTCCAGCACCACCGTGCCGTCGCTGTCGTCTTCAACCACACTGGGTGGTTTTGGCGGGTTAATTTTGGGAGTTTTTGTGACCATGAAATCATTCTATCGGGCTCGGCTTCACCTGCTCCTGCATCAGGACATGGCACCGATTCGACAGAATTCAAGGTCACATTCTGTCAAGACCCAAGATTGAGACGCTGCACCCTCAACCAGTTCGCCACATCGGCAGGGTTGTGAAAGGTTCGCACCGCCATAAAAGCCTCTTGCGCCTGCGGAAAAACCCGCCGCAACAGGTTCAACCATTGCTTGAGTCGCCCGGTTTGTTGATCCCGATCCAGGTGGATCACCACCAGTTGCCGACGCGCATCCACAGCCCGAATGGCCTGCGCCAGCGCCGGGTTGGCCACCATGCCCCGGCCCAGCATCAAACTCTGGCAGCCCGACACTTCGCGGCAGCGCAGGGCATCGGCCACCGTCCAGATTTCACCATTGGCAACCAAGGGCAGGCGCACCACTGCGCCAATATCAGCAATACGCTCCCAGTACGCCGGTGGCCGATAACCGTCTTGCTTGGTCCGGGCGTGCACCACCAGCTCACCCGCACCCGCCGCCTCAATCGCCAAGGCGCATTCTTCGGCCCGGCGATCATCATGCAGCCCCAAACGCATCTTGGCCGATACCGGCAAATGAGGGGGCACAGCGCGGCGCACCGCCGACACGATGCGGTAAAGCACCTCGGGCTCTTCCAGCAACGCAGAACCGCCACGATGGCGGTTCACCACCGGTGACGGGCAGCCAAAATTCAAGTCAATCCCCTCGGCCCCCAAACGCGCCAGGCTTGCCGCGTTATCTGCCAGACACTGCGCGTCAGAGCCCAGCAACTGAGGCCGAACCGGAACGCCTGCCGTCGTTTGGCAGCCCTGCAACAGCTCCGGCACATCGCGGATAAACACGCGATCAGGCAGCAATTGATCCGTGATGCGAATGAACTCTGACACGCACCGATCCACCCCGCCGACCCGGGTCAAAATGTCGCGCAGCACAAAGTCCAGCAAGCCCTCCATCGGGGCAAGAAGCAAAGTCATAATGTTCAAGGGAAAAGGAGCGGTATTGTCCCGGCAAACTCGACTGTGACTTTGACGGCCTGCTGACTTGCCCGTACATCAAAAATTTTCATCATATTTGGAGACACCTATGGCTATCACCGTCACGATCGATTTGGGCTACGAATTCAACGTCAAAGCAGACTTTGCCAGCGTCTTTGCGGTACTGAGCGACGTGCCTAAGTCAGCCAGTTTTTTCCCCAAGGTTGACCAACTGGTCGATCTGGGTGACGGCGCATACCGCTGGGAGATGGAGAAAATTGGCCTGGCCCAAATCAATTTGCAAACCATTTACGCGTCCAAATATGTCAGCGACAAAGCCAAAGGTACGGTGGTCTGGACACCTGTTCAAGGCGAAGGCAACGCGCTGGTGTCGGGCAGCTGGAAGATTGTGGACAAGAAAAAATCAACCCACATCACCTTCAAATCCAAAGGTGAGCTGACCCTGCCCTTACCCGGTTTGATGAAAATGGTGGTGGCCCCAGTGGTGGAAGCCGAGTTTGAAAAAATGGTGGAACAATACATCGACAACCTCACCCAGCACTTTGGTGGCGAGGTCTGAGCAAGACCACCCCAAGAAACACATTGCTACTTATTTTATAGCTATTTGCGCTTTATCCATAAGCGCTATAGGCCAAAAATACTTATGAAATCCGGGTTTTGAGACGCTGAAACAAGGTGACTGCTGCCAACGCCATGCCACCGGCGACCAGCCCCACCACCAGGTTCAGACCCACCGAGACCACCGACTGCAAAACGCCTGGGGCAGCAGCACTGATCTGCTCAATGCCCTGCCCCACCGCATGCCAACCGTGCGCCAGAATGCCACCGCCGACCAGAAACATGGCCAGCGTGCCGACCACGGTCAAGCCCTTCATCAGCAAGGGTGCGGCACGCAGCAAACTGCGCCCCACCGCCTGCTGCCAAGTTTGCGCCAGACGGCTTGGGCGCTGGCTCAGGTACAGACCCAGATCGTCAATCTTGACAATACCTGCCACCAGGCCGTAAACACCCACCGTCATCAACACCGCCACGCCACTGAGCACACTCACCTGGGTCAGGAAAGAGCTGGCCGCTACCGTGCCTAAAGTGATGACAATGATCTCGGTGGACAAAATAAAGTCGGTGCGCACCGCGCCCTTGATCTTGTCCTTCTCAAAAGCCACCAGGTCGATGGATTCATCGCTGACGGCTTTGACCAGTTGAGCATGTTCAGTGGCTTCGTCCTTGGCACTGTGCAAGAACTTGTGTGCCAGCTTCTCAAAGCCCTCAAAGCACAGAAACAAGCCACCCGCCATCAGCAAGGGCGTGATCGACCATGGGGCCAGCACATTGAGCGCCAGCGCACTGGGCACCAGAATCGCCTTGTTGATCAGCGACCCTTTGGCCACCGCCCACACCACCGGCAGCTCGCGATCGGCAGTGACACCTGAAACTTGCTGGGCATTCAAGGCCAGGTCATCCCCCAGCACACCGGCCGTTTTTTGGGCGGCCACTTTGGTCAGCACGGCAACATCGTCCAGCACCGTGGCGATATCGTCCAACAACAGCAGCAAACTTCCAGCCATCACATCACTCCTGGTTAAAACACAGCCCGCTCAAGCGGCAACACGATCCCTTCAGTTCAAATCGCGCTTGAAGCGAATTTCTTCAATCCGCGTCAAACCCAGTTGCACGGTTTTGATGCTGGTCATTTCGCGCTTGAAGCCGGCCATGTCGAAAAAGCGCAAGGCACGCTCATACCCCAACGGCACCCAGGCCGTCACCTTGGTACAACCTTCGTCGATCAACCCTTCACGAGCGCCGTCCCACAGCGCCAAACCTGCGCCCTGGCCCCAATGGCTGGGGCGGGCATACAAAGCCCAGATTTCGCCCATGGTGGCGGGTGTTTTCGGGTCACGTGAACGGTCAAAACCAACAAAACCCACCACTTCGCCATCCATCACGGCCACCAGCACTTGCGGGTCACCAAACTCGATGGCCTCGCGCCAGTAGGCCTGGCTTTTTTTCAGACTGTCAAATTCCGGCATGGTTTCGCCGGGAAACTGCGCCTTGAACGCGGCTTGGGCCGCGCTGGCCTGAATTTGGGCAATGGCTTGGGCATCACGCTCTTTGGCGGGACGAACTTCAATCGTGGAGAAATCAGACATGCAAAAAAAGGCCGGACTCAAACCCGGCTCGGTTCAAAAAGGGATGTGGATTGTCGCAGCCTGAGCCTGGACTCACGTCAACGACCAAACATATATACAAAAAGCACCTCTAGCGCTTGTATATCATGCGCAAGCAGCTATATTTTCAATAGCAATAAACGCCCTGCCCGGTTTTCCGACCCAAGCGGCCAGCGGCGACCATTTCTTTCAACAAGGGACAAGCGCGGTATTTGCTGTCGCCAAACTCGGCCAAATACACCTCCATCACGGCCAGGCAGACATCCAGACCAATCATGTCCGCCAGTGCCAGCGGGCCAATCGGCTGGTTGCAGCCCAGTTTCATGCCAGCATCAATGTCCTCAGGCGTGGCCAAGCCCTCGGCCAGCACAAAAAACGCTTCATTGATCATCGGCACCAGGATACGGTTGACCACAAATCCGGGCGCATTTTTGACTGTGATCGGTGTCTTGCCCAAAGCCGTGGCCATGGCGTGCACTGCAGCATGGGTGGCATCGCTGGTTTGCAGGCCACGAATGATCTCCACCAGCGCCATCATCGGCACGGGGTTAAAGAAATGCATGCCAATAAAACGATCCGCGCGGCTGGTGACGGCGGCCAGCTTGGTGATGGAAATCGACGAGGTGTTGGTCGCCACAATCACCTCTGGGGCCAGCATCTCATCGAGCTGCTTGACGATTTTGACCTTGAGCTCATAGTTCTCAGTTGCCGCCTCAATCACCAGCTGGGCATTGCAAAGATCGCCGTAGTGGGTGCTGCCTTTGATGCGCGCCAGCGCAGCCGCTTTGTCAGCAGCCGTGATTTTTTCTTTTTTCAGCAAACGGTCCAGGCTACCTGAGACGGCCGCCATACCCTTGGCCACCGCTGCCTCAGAAATGTCCACCATCACCACATTCAGGCCGGAGACCGCACACGCCTGCGCAATGCCGTTGCCCATGGTGCCCGCGCCCACAATACCCACTGTCGAGATACTCATTTTGAAAACTCCAATAAGAAAATTAGCTCATCATGTTAGCGGTTTCAAAAATCCCAACACCGAGACCCACAAGCACAGCTTGGCACAGCCGGACTGGGATAATTCGCCACCCTACCCTGGAGACATTCCACATGAATCTCACCGAACAACTGCTGCACGCGCTCAAAAAGCACGGTGCACGGCAGATTTTTGGCATCCCCGGCGACTTTGCCCTGCCCTACTTCCGCATCATCGAAGAGTCCAAGATATTGCCGCTCTACACCCTGTCACACGAGCCCGGCGTGGGTTTTGCAGCTGACGCATCGGCCCGGATCAACGGCAGCCTGGGTGTCGCCGCAGTCACTTACGGGGCTGGTGCGTTGAACATGATCAACTCGGTGGCCGCCGCGTTTGCTGAAAAATCACCGCTGGTGGTTCTCTCGGGCGGGCCTGGCAAGAATGAATCACACTCTGGTTTGCTGCTGCACCATCAGGCCAAAACGCTTGACAGTCAGTTTCAAATTTTCAAGGAAATCACCTGCGACCAGGTTCGCCTGGACGATGCCGAACGCGCCCCGACCGATATCGCTCGCGTGCTGGCCAGTTGCCTGCGCCACTCGGAGCCGGTCTACATCGAAATCCCGCGCGACATGGTCGCCATGCCGTGCGCCGATGTGGTGCCTGAAACCCCGCAAGCTGTCGACCCCGACGCACTGAATGCCTGTGTGGACGAAATTCTTGAGC